>JANLOX010000078.1:0-19788 GCA_031366795.1 Candidatus Eiseniibacteriota bacterium
CCGGGCACGGGACAGTATTACGTCATGCAGCGCGCGCTCGACACCGAGACCGCCTTCCTCCGCGGCATCCAGTCACGCCTCGTGGAGCTGGGCTTCGTCGCCATGTTGGCGGCGTTGTTGATCGGGTTGCTCATCGCCCAACGCATCACCGCTCCGGTCCAGCGCATGGTTCGTGGCGCCGAGGAGATGGAACGCGGCAACTACGACTACCCGCTCGAAGTGAAATCGCGTGACGAGATCGGCACGCTGGCTTCCAGTTTCGACGCCATGCGCCGCCGCCAGCGCGAGTACATCCGCACGCTGCAGGAGGCGTCGCAAGCCAAGAGCGACTTCGTCGACATCGCCTCGCACGAACTGAACACGCCGGTCACGATCATCCGCGGCTACCAGGAAATGCTGGCGGATGGCTCGCTGGGCACCCTGACGCCGGAGCAGCAACGGGCGGTGGACGTGACGATGGGCAGCGTCGACACGCTGCAGTGCATCGCTGCGGACCTGACGCGCGTCACGCAATTGGAGAAGAACTCGCTGGTGATCGAGCGCGACGACAACAGCATTCCAGACTGCTTGAGCGAGGCGATCGCGATCGCCAAACAATCGGCGCCGAACCGCAAGGTGGAGATTCGCCAACAGTGCGCGCCCGGAGTGGACATGGCTTCATTCGACCGGCCGCACCTGTTGGAAGCGCTCGTCAACCTCATCAAGAACGGCGTTCGTTTCACGCCCGACGGCGGTCATGTGGAAGTGCGCGCGGTTCGCGAGGGCGAGGAGCTCGTCATCGCCGTGCGGGACACCGGCATCGGGATCGAGCCGGGGCGGCTGATCGACTTGCTCGAGCGCCCGTTCGCGGCACGCGATGCGAACCACCACCATTCCTCGCGGACGCTGGAGTTCAACTCGAGAGGGTTTGGGTTAGGCCTGCCCATCGCGCGCGGAATCGTCGAAGCTCACGGCGGCAAGCTATCGGTCGAAAGCAGCGTCGGGAACGGATCCACCTTCACGATAAGGCTGCCGGCCCCACCGGCCATTGGGCTGAAGCGGGCGGCATGAACGACCCGCCGGAGGGGGCATCGGGAACCCGCCCTGGGCGAGTGCGTCTCCTGCTCGACGTGGTCAGTACCGAGCGCGACCCCGGGCATGCCCAGAACCAACTCACGCGCGGCGACAACCCGTTCGATCCGGTGGGACTACGCCTGTTCACCGAATCGAGCGTGAATGATCGCGTCGCTGTGTTCGCGCAGACCGTAATCCACGACGCCACGGGCCTGTACCTCGAGGGCGCCTACGTGATGTTCACTCCCGACCCGAAGCGTGACCTGCACCTGCTTGCCGGCAAGCTGCCGTGGGAAGTGGGCACATGGGGACCGCGCACCTATTCGAACAAGAATCCGCTGATCGGCATTCCCTTGATCTACTCGCACCACACTTCGCTGCTGTGGGCCGACATCCCGCCCATCGTCGATGATTCCTACTGGGACGTCGGCGTATCGCTCACCGGCAGCCAGCGGCCGTTCGAGTACACCCTGGGAATCCATGCCGGCGCCCCGGGTTGGCCCAGCATCAACCAGGACGACAACACCGGGAAGACCGTGCCGGGCCGTATGGGCGTCGCGCTCACGCCCGGCCTGCGCGCCGGCGTTTCCGGTGCCTATGGGCCCCTACATGGGCGCGTGGCTGAACCCCGAGCGACCGAAGGGCAATACCGCCAACGACTACAAACAGAAGCTGGCGATGGCGGACTTCGAGTGGGAAATGGGCCACATCGAATTGCACGCCGAAGGCGCGCACAACTTCTGGGAGACGCCGACCGTAGGCACGGTCTCGGTGACCGGCGGCTACGTCGAAGCAAAGTTCACCACGTCGATGGGGGGCCTTCGTCGCGGGTCGCTACGACCAATTCGTGTTCAGCGAGATCTCCAATTCGACCGGCGAGCGGCTGCCGTGGGATGACGGCGTGAAGCGCTGGGAAGCGGGCGTCGGCTATCGCTTCAGCCGCGACATCACCGGCAAGCTGGACTACCAGCGCACCGAACTGGACCACTCGGCCGATGACACCTATCCCGTGTCAGACCTGGTCTCAGCGCAGCTTTCGGTGGGCTTTTAACTCGCTGCGAATTTCTTGGGGAGGCCGCTATGAACACCGGCACGATTGTCCTGATCGCGATCGCCATCTTCCTGCTCACACCGTTGTCGCGAATCGTGCTCGCGGCGATCTTCGGCCACTCGATCGGCGAGGCAGCGCTCAGGCGCCAACCGGACACGATTTGCCTGCGCGCTGTCGAGCCCTCGAAGTTCCGCCACTCCGGCCGCATTCAGTCGCTGGCGGCGGAGTACGAGCAGCGCGGCTTCGAGAGCGCCGGCAGCTTCACGATCCCTGAGATGCCGGGAGTGCACCTGCAACTGCTCGTTCACACCACGGAGTGCATGCTGGCGACGATCTACGATCACCCGGTCGCCGGCGTGTTCTACGATGTTGTCAGCCGCTACGCCGATGGCAGCGCGTGGACGTACACCACCGCGCGCGAAACCGGGCTCAAGCATCGCGAGAACGTGCGCATGACGAACCTGCCGGGCGCGGAGCCCACCGCGTTGATCGATACCGCGCGCCGTGAACGGCTGCAGTCCGGCCTGCGCGCCTGCACGGCCGCCAGCGCTGTCGCCGACTTCGAGCAGGCCTACGCCGAGTACATGGCGTGGATGAAGAACCGCGGCATCTCGACGGGTGAAGTGGTCGCGGTGGCGCGCCGCAAGGTCGCCTGAGCGCGCTGCTGCGATCGGGGATCCCGGCCGCGGCCTAAGCGTGGCCGAGCCAGTCCCGCGCGGCGTGGACCTGGTCCATCGTGAGCACGTGCGCTCCGTCGTCGAAGCGCAGCGTGACCTCTGCTCCCGCTCTGCGCAGCAATTCGGCGAGCCGTTCGGCCTGCGCGAGCGGAACGATCGGGTCGTTGCGTCCCTCGCTCAACAGCACACGCGCCCCGTGCAGGCCCGTAGGCGCCTCCGGCTCGAACGGCACCATGACGCGGAACAGGATGGCGCTGCGCAACAGGCCGGGCCTGCGGAGCAGCAGGCTCGCGGCAACGTTCGCGCCATTCGAGAATCCCACCGCGCACACCGTGCCCGGCTCGAACCCATAAAGCCCGGCCGCGACCTCGACGAAGTGCGCGAGCGCATCGGTGCGAAGTGCCAGATCCTCGAGATCGAATACGCCTTCAGTGAGCCGCCTGAAGAAGCGCGGCATGCCGTGCTCGAGCACTTGCCCGCGCGGGCTCAGCAGCGCGGCCGAGGGATCGAGCTGGCGACCTAGCGGCAGCAGGTCATCCTCGTTGCCACCTGTGCCGTGCAGCAGCAACAGCGTGCGCGCATCGGGCGTCGCACCCGCTTCGTAGACGTGGACAAAATCCGCCAGCGGCATGCCGGGGCTCATGGCGTGCCTTCCCAACGCCGCGTGACCAGCGGCGGCAATGCGGCTTCGATGCGCGCGCGCGACGCCTCCAGCCAGGGCGGCAGGCGCAGTGCCTCCCCGAGATGATCGGGCGTTTCGTCCGTCGCGAAGCCGGGTGGATCGGTGGCGATCTCGAACAGGATGCCGCCGGGTTCGCGGAAGTAGATCGAATGGAAGTACTGGCGGTCCTGCACCGGTGTAACGGTTGCGCCGGTCTGCGCCAGGTGATCGATCCAGCGCAATTGCGACGCATCGTCGGAAGTGCGCCACGCGATGTGATGCACCGAGCCCGCGCCAAGTCCCGCCGGCCGCGCATCGGCTGACTCGATCGTGTCGACCAGAGTGGCGATTCCTTCGGTCGCGCCGCGGAAACGGCGGCGGCCACTTTCCTCGCCGACGAGCTCCAACTTCATCGTCCCCGTAAGCAGCGCTTCGGTTCGCTCGCGCGAACGCACATGCAGGGTCGCGGAATGGAATTCCGCGATCGCCTGCGCTGCACCCGCGCCGGAAGCGGCGTCACCCTCGATCAACTCGAGCGGCAATCCATCGGGATCCTCGAATGCGATCACCGGGGCGCCGAACCGTTCGCCCTCGTGCCGCGCCATCACCTTGGCCGCCGCCAGACGCTCGAGCCACGCGGCCGAGGCGCCACGCGGAATGCAGAAACTCGTCGCCGACACTTCACCGGCGCCGCGCCGCCCGCGCGGAATTCCCGCCCACGGGAAAAACGTGAGAATAGAGCCGGGGTTCCCTTGCGCATCGCCGAAATAGAAGTGATACGTGCCCGGGTCGTCGAAATTCACCGTGCGCTTGACCAACCGCAGGCCCAGCACTGCCGTGTAGAAGTCGTAGTTCCCCTGCGCATCACCCGCGATCGCCGTGACGTGGTGAATTCCGGAAATGCGATCGTTCATGGGATTCCCCTGCTGCGGTTCATCGATCCGGCGCACTGGCCACGCGCGCCGCGCCGGGCACGCGTGACGCCACGCGCGTCCCCAGAGTGTTGGATGCGTCTCCCCCGCGCAAGGGCGCGCAAGGGCGCAGCTTGTGAGCAAGTGAGCGCACCGCTAGGCTGCGGCACGTGCGCAGGACATGGACGTTCAATTCAGGCATCTTCGTGGCGCTGGCGCTGTTGAGCGCCGGGGTCGCCCTGTGGTTGATGCACGCCAACTCCCGCAATCTGGGAGGCGGTGCCGATGTGCTCGGCTACGACGCAGCGCAGTACGCCGTCGCCGCGCGCGAACTGGCTGAGCATGGGCGGCTCGCCACACCCTTCGCGCTGCCCGTCGAATTGGTACGTGCCAACCGGCCACCGTGGCCGCTGGCGCTCGTGCAACCCGGGCTCGTGCTCGCGGAAGCGGGATTGTTCCGCATTGCGGGAACCACGCCACCCGACCGCGCGGGCGCACTCGTGCTGCTGCTCCCATTCCTCTGCTATCTCGGCTCCGCGTTGGCTCTCTCCTTCGCCGCGTGGTCGCTGATCGCGCGTGGGGCACCCAGCGTTCCCGAGGAAGAAGTGGCGCTCGCGGCACTCAGCGTGGGCCTCGCATTCCTGCTGGACCCCGAGGCGCAGCACTACGCGAGTGGTGGTTTCACCGAGATGCCGTTCACCTTCGGCCTGAGCCTCGTGCTCGCGGCGCTCGCGCGTGGACCACGCATGTCAGCGTTCGTCTTTGGCCTCTTGCTCGGCGTGACCGGCCTGTTCCGCGGCAACATGCTGTGGTTGGCACCCGCATTCGCCGCGGCTTATGCGTGGTGCAGCGCGCGCGGCGCGCGGTCGTTCGCGGTGGTGCTTGCGGGCTATGCGCTGGTGCTGGCGCCGTGGTGGTTCTACAAGTGGCACGCCTTCGGTGATCCCGCGTGGGACCTGTCGCGGCTCTCGCTGTGGGACGGAGTGCAGGGTCGCACGTGGTTCTCGTTGAACCACCTGCCGCAGCTGCCGGATGTTCCGCAGGGGAGCGATGCGCTGCTGGCGCTGCAGGCCAAGGCCGCGGTGAACCTGCGCGCGCTGTTGTTCGAGATCGCCACGGGTCCGCGGACACTGTGGATCGCGGGCCTCGTCGTGGCGATATTCGGTGGGGCAGGCCGCGGCGCAGCGAATGCCTCATTCACCGAAGTACCGCCCGCGACCGGCCGAGGCCCGCGCGCCGCCGCACTCGCCGCATTGCTGGCGCTCGTGTTGGGCGTGCTGACCGCCGCGCTGTCGGTGCCGTTGTTCCGCTACGTGTTGCCGGCGAGGCTGATCGCCGAGGCCGCGGGGCTCGTGGCGGTGTGGGCGTTCCTGTGGAACATGCCCCCCGAATGGGCCGGGCCGCGCTCGAAGCGCATGATGTGCGCCGCACTCGCATTGCTCGCGCTGTCATGGGGTGTGTGGCAATCGGGCCGCGGCATCCAGGACGCAGCACGCGTCGCCGCCGATCGCGGCATCCCGCCCCGCAAGACATTCGAGGACCTGTCGCGTGCACTCGATGCCGGACTGCATCCCGGCGAACCCGTCATGAGCAACCTCGGCCCCACGCTGGCCTGGTACACGCGCCGCCCGGTGTTGCACCTCGCCTTCACGCCCGCGGACATGGAGAAGTGCCGCGAGCGCTTGCCGTTCGACGAGGTGGTGCTGGCGTTCCGTCAGTCGTCACGCGCATGGCCAGGCTGGGACGAGTTGATGGCCAGCCCCATGGAGGCACCGCAACACAAGGACTGGAACGTGCAGCGCGTGCGCGCATGGAGCGTGCACGAGGGATTCACCATCGTGTGGCTGCAGCTGGGCCCGCCGCTCACACCGGTGGCCGCGGCGCGCTAGACCGGGCAGGGCCGGGTCGTCAGCTGCCTGAAGACGATTTCCGCTTGCCGCTCGCCGGCACGCAGAGCGCGAGGTAGGACGCGCTGTTCGACTGGAACACGAACGCCGCGGGGAATGCCGGATTCTGGTGCGGCTTCGCGGAGCGCGGCTGGTCGGTCAGAGTGAGTTGCGTCGCTCCGGCCACCGGACCAAAGGCCGCGAGTCCGCGGCTCAGCGTTTCGGCAATCCAACCTGGCGTAACCGTGGGCGCGATTGCTGGTGATTCGGCCGCGTACGGACTCGTCGCCGGCAAGGCACCGGACGATTCAGCTGTTGCTGCCCACGCCCCGGTCGCTGAACCCAGCAACGCGACGAGCATGCCCGCTCGAACAATGATTTGCCGCACGCAATGAAGCCTCCCGCGGTACGACGCCGGCAAGGGGCTGGCGCACCTGCTACCCGCAGGAAAATGTTCTCTCCACCCGGTTGACCGTACAAGGATTAATGCACGCGGATACATATGAGGCGGGGGAGATGGCGCGAATTGCGGGGTTTGTGCGCTCGCATGCGGCGGAATGCGCGAGTTGGATGGCGAAAGCAGTCGGACTTGGGCGATATGCCCCGTGGCGTCCACCGGCTACGGCAGTCGATCGTATGCATGAAATTCGATAGCTTCGCCTCTCAGTAGCCACCCCTCTTCCGCTCGCCGCGATTTCGCTTCGCGCCGTGTAGACCTAGGTCGGTCGTCAGGACGGTGGGGAACTCGGCAAGCCGTGATAAATCTTTCCGCCAACCGACCACTATTTGCCGCAGTGCCACCCCAGCATTTTCCCGGGACTCATGAGCCAGCCATCCACCGTCGCCGTGAAGCGGGGTACGTCCAGTCAATCCCGGCCCAGCGAGTTCCCTCGTTGGCCACAACTGATCGCTTACTCCAGCGTCATCGTGATCGCGACGCTCGTGGTGTACGCGCAGGTGCTCAAGTTCGAGTTCGTGTCGTTCGACGACATCGACTACGTCACGAAGAACGCGATAGTTCGGCACGGGCTGTCGTGGGGCGCGCTCCGGTGGGCGTTTGGGTTTCACGCCAGCAATTGGCATCCGCTGACCTGGATCTCGCTGATGCTCGATGCGCAGCTGGGCGGGCTCAATCCGGCGGTGTTCCACGCCACGAGCGTCGTGTGGCACGTCGCGGCGGCGATCGTGTTGTTCTTAGGGCTCACTCGCATGACTCGCTTGGCTGGCCCGTCGTGCCTGGTCGCCCTGCTCTTCGCCGTGCACCCGCTGCACGTGGAGTCGGTGGCGTGGGTGGCGGAGCGCAAGGATGTGCTGGGTGGGTTCTTCTGGTTCCTGACGATGCTCGCCTATGCGTCGTACGCGGAACGGCCCGATCCGCGCCGCTACCTTGCAGTCGTCGTGGCGTTCGGGTTGGGGTTGTGGTCGAAGCCCATGGTGTTGACGTTGCCGCTGGTGCTGTTGCTGCTCGACGTGTGGCCGCTGCGGCGCCTGCAATTTCCACTGGTGGACCGCGAAGCCTGGGCCGGCGCAGGGCGTCTCGTGGTCGAGAAACTCCCACTACTCGCGATGTCGGCGATCTCCGCTGTGCTCACCGTTGTGGCGCAACGCGGTGGCGGCTCGGTCGAGAGCCTCGTGGGGCTATCGTTGGTGCAGCGGATCGAGAACGCGCTCATCAGCTACGCGGCCTACATCGCGCAGATGCTGTGGCCGGCGCGGTTGTCGTTCTTCTACCCCCACCCGCATGGAACCACCAGCTTCGTCGTCGTCGCGCTCGCGGCCGTGCTGCTCATTGCCGCCACGATCCTCGCGCTTCGCATGGGGCGAGCGCACGCGTATGTGACGGTGGGTTGGTTCTGGTTCCTCGGCACGCTCGTGCCAGTGATTGGGCTGCTTCAGGTGGGCCTCCAGGCGCGAGCGGATCGTTACACTTACATTCCTCTCGTGGGCCTGTTCATGGCGGTGGTTTGGGGCGCACGTGAGGCCGCACTCGCCATGACGCGTCGCGGAAGCGGAAACGCGCTGGCGAGCCCACGCGCACTCATGGTGATCAGCGGCGTTCTGGTCGCCGCGTTGACCATGACCGCGCGCGTGCAAGCTAGTTACTGGCACGACAGCGCGCGACTCTACTCGCACGCGCTCGAGCTCAAGCCCGACAACGCCGTCGCGCACAACAACCTCGCGATCGCCCTGATGGACCGCGGCGATGTTCCGGGAGCGTTGCCGCACGCGCGCGAAGCCGCGCGGCTCGCCCCCTGGCACCCGGAGGTCCCAATCACGCTCGGCAACGCCCTCGCGCGTAGCGGCAAGAGCGATGAAGCCATTGCCGTCTACCGCGAGGCGATCTCGCGCAGGCCGAATGACCTGCGCCTCCGCTCGAACCTCGCCGTCACGCTTGGCAACGCGCTCGCGCAGGCAGGCAAACCCGAGCAGGCCATTGCCGTCTACGAGGAAGCGATCGCCAGGTCGCCTGACGACGCCCTGTTACGCTCAAACCTCGGAGCATTCCTCGGCGAGCAAGGCAGACTGGAGGAGTCGGCCGCGCAATTCCACGAAGCCATCCGGGTGGCTCCCGACGACCCGAACGCCCACTTGAACATGGGCGTGCTGCTGGCGCGGATGAACAAGCTGGATGACGCGATCGCTGAATTCGCAGCGGCGCAAAAGCTGGATCCCGCCAACGCCGACATCGCCGCGAACCTGGAGCGCGCCCGAGAACTCCGCAGCCAGACGCACTAGTCCTCGTTGGCGCCGCGGCGCCGCGAAGCGATCATCGCTCAGTTCGACGAGGCGGCTCCCGGAACAACCCGCGGCGCTACGAGCGTCACCAGTTCCTCGCCATCGAGCGCCTCCGGGTACTCCGCCGGCAACTCCCGCATGTTCTCGACGAACAACGGCACGTCGGCGCCCAGATGCTCGAGTGCTTCCGGCCCTTCGCCCATCTTGAGGATCTCGTATTCTGTCGAACGCTGCGCCGGCGTGAAGCCCGCCTCGCGAATCAGCGTCTCGATCTCGGCGATCGTCGTCTTGTTCAGATGCCCCGTCGCCAGGTGCACGTTCTCCTCGAACAGCGTGCCGCCGAAATCATCCGCGCCGAAGTGCAGCGAGATCTGGCCGGTCTTCTTGCCTTCGCTGAACCAGGTGGCCTGAATATGATCGAAGTTGTCGAGGTAGAGGCGCGACGCCGCGAGCACGCGGCAGTAACGCGACGAGCCCGCCACATGCTTCACCTTCGACTCCATCGGCGTGTTGCCACGCTTATAGGACCACGGCACGAACGCGGTGAAGCCGTGCGTTTCATCCTGCAGTACCCGCACGTAGTCGAGATGCTCGATGATTTCGGCGTCGGTCTCGACGTGGCCGTACATCATCGTGGCGGTCGAGCGCATGCCGGCCCGGTGCGCCTCGCGGTGCACGTCAAGCCACGCGTCAGGGCCGCCCTTCTTGACTGAAATGCGCTTGCGCACGCGCGTCGCCAGAATCTCAGCGCCACCGCCGGGCAGCGTGCGCTGGCCGGCCGCGTACAACGCGTCGAGCACGCCGCGAATCGACAGCCCGCTGACTTCGACCATCTGGTGAATCTCGGGCGCCGAAAAGAAGTGCGGCGTGATGTGCGGGTAACGCGTGCGCGCCTCACTCACGATCGTGGGATAGAACTCCCACGGAATCTCAGGATTGAGCCCGCCCTGCAATAGCACCGTCGTGGCACCCAACTGGTCCGCGGCTTCCATCATGCGCATCACGCTCTCGACATCGTGCGTGTAGGCGTCCGCAGCCTGTTGCCCGGGCTTGCGGTAGAACGCGCAGAAGTGGCAATCGACCGTGCAGATATTCGTGTAGTTGGGATTCGTGTCGATGACGTAGGTGACGACCCGCGGGTCGGCCTTGCGATCGCGGACGGTCTGCGCCAGCGCGCCCAACTCGAGCAACGGCGCCGTGGTCAGCAGGTAAACACCTTCATCGGGCGTCAGGCGTTCTCCGGCCAGCACCTTGCGTTCAATGTTCTCCCACACTGTCGTTGCTCCTTTATCGTCCGTCACCATCGAGCAGATTGCCGAGCCCGCCCAGCAGCGATCCTTCGTCGACGCGGCGACCGCCCGTCTGCGGTGCGGCGGCGTAGATGCGGCTGGCGAGACGCGAGAACGGCAGCGACTGCAGCCACACGCGACCGGGCCCGCGCACCGTGGCGAAGAACAGCCCTTCGCCGCCGAACAGCGCGGACTTGAGTCCGCCGACCATTTCGATGTCGAATGTCACGCTCGGTTGCAGCGCCACGAGGCAGCCGGTGTCAACGCGCAGGATTTCGCCCGCGGCCAGCGTGCGCTCTTCCAACGTGCCGCCGGCGTGCATGAACGCCCAGCCATCGCCCTGCAGGCGCTCCATGATGAAGCCTTCGCCACCGAACAACCCGGCGCCGAAACGCTTGTTGAACGCGATTCCCAGCGACACCCCCTTGGCGGCGCACAGGAACGAATCCTTCTGGCACCAAAGTTCGCCGCCGACGTCCGACAGCCGAACGGGCTGGATCTTGCCGGGGTAGGGTGCTGCGAAGGCGGCGATGCGTTTCTGCGCGCTCTGGTTCATGAATACCGTCATGAACAGCGACTCGCCCGTGATCAACCGCTTGCCCGCGCTCATCAGCGCGCCCATGAATCCCTGCTGTTGCTGCGAGCCGTCGCCGAAGATCGTGCTCATCTGGATGCCGTCCTCGATGTACATCATGCTGCCGGCCTCGGCGACCACGGCCTCGTTCGGGTCGAGTTCGACCTTCACGAACTGCAGGTCGTCGCCGACAATCTGGTATTCGATTTCGTGCATCGCAGGCATGGGGAATCTCCTCGTTGAGGACGCGAGCGAAGGGTGGCTAGTCGATTTGCATCAGGCGATTCAGGTGGACGAGCTTCTCGAAGCGGTCGAGTCCTTCCAGGTCTTCCGGTCCCAGCCGGTAGTGGAAGCGCCGCAGGTAGGCTTCGATCTCGTCGGGACGCCAGCCGAGTCCGGTGATACCGCGCGAGATTTCGGGCAGCGAGGCGAGGCCGGCCGCGAGTGAGGCGTCGAGAAAATCGCGCAGCTCCAGCTTGGTCTCGGGCGGAAGTTCGCGGCGCACTGCCCATACCGCGTAGACGAACGCCAGGCCCGTCCACTCGAGCCAATCCGCGCCAAGGTCGAGCACGTGCGTGAAGCCTTCGGGCAACTGGTTGCGCATGCGCATGGCGCCATCGCCGATCACCAGCAGGCCATCGGCCTGCGCGGGTTCGAGGCCGCGCACATAGCGAATGTCGTTGAGCCCGCGACGCGCGCCGAGCAACAGGTGCAGCAGGCGGATCGAGGTCGAGGTCTCAGGCGTCACCGAGATCACGGCGCCGTTGAGCGCCGCGGCGGGCCGCTTCGAGTAGAGCATCACGGACTGCACGGCCCCACGGGAAGCCACGCCGAACGGGCCCACCATGACGAAGCGGTCCTTCATGCGCAGGTAGTCGCCCGCGGCCATAAGCCCAAGATCGACGGTGCCGGCTTCCGCCTCGCGGCCGAGTTCACGCGGGACCAAATTGCGCACCGCGAACGGCGCGTCAGCCCACAGCGTGTAGAACGGGGCGGCGTTGGCGTAGGGAATGCGAGCGGCGACGGTGGTTGCGAGGCGGGAGGGCGTGACCATGGGGCTCAAGTTATCACCCGCGAGCGTGCGAATGCTACCGGCGGCGGCGCCTGTGGACCACCCGGGCGAGCGGTTTTGGGCCCAGTTCCGCGCCTCCGAGCGTCGTGGCCGACCAATCGGCGACTTTGGCAAGAACAGGACGAACCCACGATTCCGCCCCTGCGGGTGAGACCACGGCATGAGAATCGCCCGGCAGCGCCAGCACGCTTGGGGAATTCGGCTTCGCGAGGCTCGTGGGAGCGGCCAACAGGAGTACAGCGCGCAGGTCCGCATCGGCGCCCGCGATCAACGCCGCGATGGAGGCGCCCTCACCCATCCCAAGGATGGCGATGCGATGCGGATCGATGTCGGCGCGGCGGCGCAGGTACTCCAACTCCGCGCGCACATCCTCGAGGCCACCCGACAGCGAGGTCGAATCGTTGGCCCCCGTGGACGCGCCGACGCCGCGGGCATCAAGACGCAACACCGCGACATCGCGGCGCGCGAGCGCGTCGGCCAGCTCGAACATCGGACGATGGAGCACCGGAGAGCCCGCCGCATCCTCGATGGTGCTGCCGTCGCGCGTGAGTCCAGTGGCGGCGTTTACGAGCAGGATCGCCGGGTAGCGCAACGGGCGCCCCTCGCGCAGAACGCCACGCGTCGGCAACGACAGGGTGCCGGCAAGCGAGAGCCCCGCGGGGACGCGCAGGCGAACTTCCTCGGTGACATACGTGGCGCCCACGGGCGGCAGGTAGGCGGCGAGGTCGGTGGCACGCGCAGGATTGGGCGCCGACGCAGCAAACAGGGCGCACGTCATGAATGCCATCAGCGCAGCGGGCGAGGGGGTCAATCGAAACAGCGAGCGGGAGCTCATTTCATTGTTATCGGCCGCTTGGTGAGGCGGCTCGCGCTGCTTGAACACAGGCCGCGCACGGGCCATTCAAGGCTTCTCGAGCGGCAACCCCTTCGCAACCCAACCCTTGAAGCCGCCATCGAGCGACAGCGTGTTGGTGTAGCCCATGCGCTGGAGGTTCTCGCACACCAGTGCACTGCGAAACCCGCCGCCGCACTGGCAGACGATCGGCGCGCTGCGGTCGGGGATGGTGCGTTCGATGTCGCGCTCGATGATGCCCTTGCTGAGATGGATGGCTCCGGGCAGGTGGCCGGCGGCCCACTCATTGTCCTCTCGCACATCCACGAGAATGAGCGTCTCCCCCGCGGCGAGCCGGCGGTTGTACTCGTCGATCGTGATTTCATGGATCGCGCGCTTTGCTTCGTTCACGATCGCGAGGAATCCTGGCGCGTGATGGTCCGCCATCGAGTCGTCCTTTGAGTGAGGTCAGCCGACGAGCCGGCTCAACCCCGCGTTTGCGCGGAGCATGCCAAGCTGGCCAACGTGATAGGCATCATGGAACGCGAGCAGCGCGACCGCACCCAACAACGTGCCATCGAGGCTTGGCGCCTCGGTCGGCCTAAGCAGGTCGTCCTCGGACAACGCGTCGAGCCGCGTCTGTAGTTCGGCGGCGAGCGACGTCCACGCTTCGATGATCACGCCGACCTCGGGCCATTGCGAGTCGTCGGCACTCGAGCCACCGCGATTAAACAGGTCGGCCCAGGGCAACGCGTGTTCGTGGCCAAGGTTGCGCGCGACCTGCGAGCGCACGCGCGTGGCATGCCCCGCGATCCACAGCATCGGGTTGCCGGCACCTCCCGGGGGGCGACGCAGCAACACTTCGCGATCGGCGCCTTCAAGCGCGCGAATGAACAAGCGATCTGAAGCGGCGAAGATGCGGGCGAGTCCTTCGAGGTGGGGATTCATGCGATCAACGCGCGGCCGCCACGGCCGCCACGGGCACCTGCGCACCGGCCGTCTCGAGCGGGTATTCACGCACGGTGTTGTAGAGCGCGTCGCGCTGCACCGGGAGCTTGCCGGCCTCACGAATCACCTGCACCATCGATTCCTCCGCCATTCCAACAGGACTGCGAGCGAGTGCCGCGTGCGCGATCTTTTCGACGCCGATCGTGCCGTCGAGGTCGCTGGCGCCGAAGTTGAGACCCAAGCTCGCCGTGTCCTGGCCGAGCATCACCCAGTAACTCTTCACGTGCGGCACGTTGTCGAACACCATGCGCGATACGGCAATGGTCTTGAGATCCTCGATCGCCGACGCCTGCCGCCGCACCAACCCCGTGACACCGGGCTGGAACGCCAGCGGGATGAAGGCGAAAAAGCCGGGCGCGCGATCTTCGAGTTCGCGTAGCAGGATCAGGTGCTGCACGCGCTCGGCGCGCGTCTCGATGTGGCCATAGAGCAATGTTGCATTCGAGGGAATGCCCATGCGGTGCGCGACTTCATGGATCTCGAGCCAGCGCTGGCTGCCGATCTTCTGGTGGTAGAGCTCACGGCGCACGCGTTCGCTGAAGACTTCGGCGCCGCCTCCCGGCAGGGCATCGAGCCCGGCCTCGCGCAGCTGGCCGAGCACCCATTCAATAGGCTGCTTGGTGAGCCGGCAGAAAAAATCGATCTCGACCGCGGTGTATGCCTTCACCTTGAGATCCGGCTTCACTTCCTTCACCCAGCGGATCACATTCAGGTAGTCGTCGAACCGCCACTTGTTGTGCAGGCCGCCGACGATGTGGATCTCACTGATCTCCGGATTGACGTGCGCCTTGATGTCGGCCTCCGACATCGTATACGCGCCCTCGGCACCCGGCTTCTTGGCGTAGTCGCAGAATTTGCAGGCCAGCACGCACACGTTGGTCGGGTTGAGCTGGCGGTTGACGGTGAAGTAGACGCGGTCCCCATGACGGTCGCGGGCCATGGCGTTGGCCAGGCGCCCCAAGTCGAGAACTGGGGCGTCAAACAGCCGGATGCCGTCTTCCTGGCTCAGCCGCTCGCCGGCGAGCAGCTTGCGCTGGGCGGCGTTGGCGGCGGGGTGGGCGACGCGGATGTGTTCGAGATGCCTCAAAGGGTCGATTCCTTAAACACGGGCCTGGGGAGGGTAGCCGGGGCCACGGAGTATATAGCTGTGGAGCGGTTTTGGACCAATTCCGGTGCAGCCTGCCCGCAGGGGTCCCCGAAAAGTGCAACTCGAGATGGACGCGGAGCCACCCCGTTGCGTTACAATCATTGTGCCCCTGTTCGCGGACCAGCACCGTCAGGACGGCATTGAGCCTGGTTGCCCGTTACCACGGTGACTTCCGATGACACGTTGTTCGAGCCGATCACTCTCCCACAACAGGAATTCTCGCTGATGCGTCGCATGATCCTTCGCCTGCCCGCTGTGTTCTTGCTGCTGTGTGGCGCTACTTCCGTGTGGGCGTTCTCCACCGGCCCACCGGCTTCGCGCACGAACAGTCCGGCGTTTGGTATCTATCCCGCCGAAACGAATTGCACCGCCTGCCACTCCGGAAGCGCGCTGAACGACCCGAATGGCAAGGTCGAGTTGCTCGATGTGCCGTTCCGCTACAACCCGGGGCAGACCTACCCATTGCGCGTGCGCTTGAGTTACTCGCTGGCGGACACCACGGGCATCCTCAATCCCAAGTGGGGGTTCGAGCTCACCGCGGTCAACCCGGCCGACGGCAAGGGAGTGGGCACATTCGTCACTCCGAATCCCGGCGCCAGCCCGTTGTACCCGGACTCCTTGAAAATCATCACCGCCACGAGCGGCACGTTCGCGACGTCCGGTCGCCAGTACATCGAGCACTCGTCATTTTCGACGCGTACCGACCGGCCCTCACCGGTCGAGTGGACGGCGAACTGGGTGGCACCCTTGACCACTCCGGGCCAGGTCAACTTCTACGTCTCCGGGAACTCGGCGAATGGCACGGGCAGCACCAGCGGCGATCACATCTTCACGGGCTCGGAAATCACCGACGTTTACAACCCCGCAGTGCCTGCGAGCTCGCCCGCCACGATCGCCGCGCTGCTGCTGATCTTGGTGAGCGTCGGCGCTGGCGCACTGATCATTCGCCGCCGTCCGGCGTAAAACTGTGGGGGCCGCACCCCGCAAGAAGGCCCGGCGCATTCAACACGCGCCGGGCCTTCTGCTGTTTTGCATTGAACCGCCGCCCACGCTGAAGCGATTTAGCGATTGAAGTAGTACGTCGCCTTGACCAGGAAGATATTGTTCGAATCGAGCTTGCCGATCTGGCTGATGGAGTGGTTGAAGGCGAATTCGCCCGAGTCCTCCACGCCCTCGCGGCTCTGCGTCCACACGAAATACAGCGCGGCCCCGGGAGTGTATTCCCAGCGGAACACGGCGTTCCCGCGCAGCGATTTGTAGTTGAAGTCCGTGGGATGGCCCACCGTCGCCGAGCCCGCTGCGCCGTCCGGATCGAACGCTCCCGTTGCCGCGTCGTAGGTCCACGTGCCACTGCCTTCGCCCTGCTTGTAGAAGTCGAGGCTGCGCGACTTTGCCAGTTCGCGCACGTTGGTAAACTTACCGCTCGAGATCAGCGGCTGGCCATAGAACTGCAGGCTCATCTTGGGCGTGAACGAGATGTTGAGCCGCACGTTGGACGAGAACGTCTGCTGCTCGATCGTGGAGAACATGTAGCGGCGCCGGTACGTATCACTCGCCGCAGCGTCGGCGAAGCTGGTGTAGTAGAACGCGCCGTCACGCGTGTGCTCGTAACTGGGCACGAAGCTCACCGACAGGTTCGGCATCGGCTTGTAGGTGAAGTTCAGCTCGCTGTTCCAGGTGTGCGAGTTCTCTCCCGGCTGCGAGTATGAATATGCCGAGAGGTAGTAGTAGCGCTTGCGACTGCCGTCGGTGTCGAAGAAGAACGTCAACTCGGTGCCCGGCGCCTTGAGCATCAACGGGCCGCCGCGACTGCGGCGCGCGCTGGTGGTCTGCGGATTAGCGGCGACCCCCGTCTCCAGCGTCCAGTTGTTGTGGAACCACCAGAACCCCTTGCCCCACACACCGGCGCCCACGAGATCGCCGTCGAAGTCCTTGCTTGCGAACACGGCGGAGGACACATTGTGGTTCTTCACGTTTTTCGTGGGTGTCGTCCACTTGTACTGTCCCGCGATGTGAGTGTTGATGACATCGCTGCGGCTCATGAACCCCAGGTCGTTGAGCTCGAGGCCGGGCGAGATGAAGCCGATCGCCGAATTGCTGGTGAAGTTGCCCTTCTCCTTGTTGAGCCACACGCGCGCCGTCCCGCCCTGCAGCGAAGTCGCGGCGGTATCGAGCGAGAACGAATTGGCGTCGGGCCGCTGGAAGTAGTGGCGCGACGAGCTTTCGATCGCCGTGATGCGCGCCTCGGTGGCATTGACGTAGGTGCCCGCCACGAAGCCCGACGCCACCCACACCTTGCTGGGATCGAGGAAGTGCCAGCCGTCGATCACGCCGGTGAGTGCCGCCTTGTTGAATTCGTTCTCGAGTCGCGAGTCGTCGAACTTGCGGGCGGTCACCGTGGTCAGCACTCCCAGACCGTTGCGCCGCTCCTTGAATTCCTTGAGCGCGCGCGCCACGCCGTAGTAGGTCACTGGCTCAACCTCGGCTCGCCCGCGCGACAGATCGGAGAACTGCACGTCAGCGCGCTCACGCGAGGTGACCGCGTGGAGCATGCCGAAGTTGAGACCTTCCGAAAGCTTGCCGCTCACCTTGGCAGCACCCAGGATCGTGGTGCCGTCCGGCACATCGGCAAAGTCCGAGCCGTTCGGCAGACTGCCCTGCGGGGCATGGCCGATGCGGCGCGAGTAGAAGAACGTCGGCTGTGGGTAGTTGAACCCCCAGTAGTCGCTGGCCCCTTGCTGGCCGGCATCGAAGATTGAGCTGCCCTGCACGAAGAACGGACGCTTCTCGGGGAAGAACGTCTCGACGTCGCTCAGGTTGACTACCGCAGGGTCGACCTCGACCTGCCCGAAGTCCGGATTCACCGTGGCGTTGACCGTCAGCTTGTTGCCGAGCGCCATGCGCAGGTCGCCGCCCAGGTTCGGGCTGATGCTCGAGCCGTCGTTGAACGGGTCATGCGGCGCGTGCTGCAGGAACTTCGCCTTCGAGGTGGCGAATGGCGTGATCTCGATGGCTCTGCCCGGCGACACGTTCGACAACCCCAGCAGCGCCGGGAAGCGCGAGACGAAGCCGCTCTCGTTGCGGGGGCTGTAGACGAGGAAGTCGTCCTCGAAGCCACGTCCCATCGCGCGCGAAAAATTGATGCCCCACTCCTGGCGGTCACTCTTGGCGAAGCGGAGCTGGGAGAATGGGATCTTCATCTCGGCAGTCCAGCCCTCGGCGTCGACCTTCGACTTCGCGTCCCACACACCGTCCCAGGAGTCGTCGTTCCCGCCGTCGTTATACAGCGTCCCGTCGTACAGCGTGCCGCCGGCGTTGACTTTGAAGTAGTAGCCGCTGCGCCGGTCACGGTAAGGATCGAGATAGACGCCAAAGTCATCGGAGTGGTACCCGCCCGAATCGCGCCGCGACAACAGCTTCACGATCGAATCGGGGTGCGCATCGAACATGCGTGCGCCGATGTAGATCGCGTCATCGTCGTAGAGCACGCACACCTCGGTGCGCTGTGCTCCCGGCGCGCCCTGGTTGGGCTCCTTCTGGCAAAAATTCGAGATGACGGGAGCATTCTTCCAGTCGGCTTCCGACAGCACGCCATCGATGGCGATCGCTCCGGTGGCGCGCTGGATCTGGACGTCGGGGCAATGGGGCGGCGGCGGCGAATCCGCCGCGGCGGCGGAGACCCACAGCAGGGACAGCAGGGCGAGAACGGCTCGCTTCATGGCTCGCACTCCGAGGACAAGAGACGGTTCGCTGGGGACGATGGCATGATCCACGACCCAACTCTAGGAGAGGATGTGCCCTCTCCTCTGGGGATCATGTGCAGCGCCGTCTGGTCGGGCGGGAACCGTGCACAGTACCTGCGGCGAAAGAGGAGGTGCCTTCTTCCGGCCGCGGGGCACGCACGCACGATTCCTGCGCGGCGCAACTCTATATCGCAATGTGGGACGACTGCACTCCCTACCGCAACCCGGTCATGACGAGCGCCGATGATCAAGGGACAGGCGTGCAGGCTCCCTGCTCATGTGGGGTTACGTCGCGGGGCGGCTTCAGGTTGCATGGCACACGAGCGCGGGACCGCAAGGCACGAACGCGGTTCAGCCCTCGCGCGTAAGCTCGGCGGCGAGACGCGCGCCGATGCGGGCGTTGTGTTCCAGCAGCGCGAGGTTCGAGGACACGCTGCGGCCTTCAGTCAGCGTGCGCATGCGGTCGAGCAGGAACGGGGTCACGTCGCGGCCACGCGCGCCCGCGGCTTGCACCTCGGCGAGTGCCGTGGCGAGTGCGGTCTCGTAGATCGTGGCGTTGAGTTCGTGTTCCACCGGAATCGGGTTCGCGATCACGATGCCGGTGCCCAACGCCAACGCGAAGTGCGCACGCACCGCATTCGCCATCGCGGCGAGATCCTCGAAGCGGTGATCGACCTTGAGCCCGCTCGAGCGGCGGTAGAACGCGGGGAACTCGTCCGTCTGGTAACCGAGCACGGGCACTCCAAGAGTTTCCAGCATCTCGATTGTCTTCGGCAGGTCGAGAATCGCCTTGGCGCCCGCGCACACCACGGCCACCGGGTAGCGCCCCAGCGCGGTCATGTCCGCCGAGACATCACCCGTCTCTGCGGCGCCGCGATGCACGCCGCCGATGCCGCCGGTGGCGAACACCTCGATCCCCACGCGCGCTGCGGCAAACATCGTGGCGGCGACCGTCGTGGAGCCCGGCTTGCCGCTGGCGACCTGCGCGGCGAGGTTGCCGGGATTGAGCTTCACGGTGTCCTTCGAGGTCGCGAGCCGCTCGAGTGCCGCGCGGTCGATGCCGACACGGATCGCGCCGTCGAGCACGCCTATCGTGGCCGGCACTGCACCCTCTTCGCGCACCGCCGCCTCGAGGGCAAGTGCCGCCT
>JANLOX010000088.1:0-12282 GCA_031366795.1 Candidatus Eiseniibacteriota bacterium
GCCAGTTTCTGGAGCGACAGCTTCCACAGTCGCGAGCGATGACCGTTGCTCCCGCCCCCATCGGCGGTAATGAGCAACTCGCTCGCCCGTGGGAACCGGCGCTGGCCCATTTGGACCCACCAGCGTCGGATGCTGTTGGTGGCGAACGGGACGGTGTCGTGGTCGATGCCCACGCTGACCCACCCCTGATTATTGAAGAGATCATAGACGCCATAGGGAATGGCCTTGCCCAGGGACGGATCGAGAAAGTCATGCACGCGAACCGCTTCGGGTTCTCCGACGGGTCGCCACTCTTTCCCCGCGTTTCGAAAGGCTCCCACCAGTTCTTTCTTCTTGGTGTCGACCGAGATCGCCGGTTGGCGGCGCACCAGGAAACGACTGACACTGGCGCTGATGTATTCGAACTGGGCATTGCGGTCCGGATGCGCAGCGCCTTCGAGCGTCTTCCGATTGCCTGCAGGCTGTAGCCTTCCCGGATCAACAATGCCGCGACCGCACGCGGACTGACAGGATGTTCCTGGTGCGTCAGTTCCTCGGCGAGTCGGCGCGTGCTCTTGCACGTCCAGCGCAAGGGGGATTCCGGGTCTCCACGCGTCCCCGGCTCAACCAACGCTTCCAGGGCCCTCAACAACTCCGGGTCATTCACCGTGAGCGACCGACGCCCACCGCCGGGCCGTCGGACACGAGTTGCGTTGACGGCGCGTTGCTTCGAAGGCAAGGCAAGCTCTCGCAATGCAGTAGACAGCATTATTTGAAAAGTTATTTATGCGCTAGCCCTAAGGGATCCTTCCCTGTTCCCTAAAATCGCCGGCGGGCTAGGCCGCCCTGGCCATACCACCCGTGTCGAACGCCAGCGCGGCGGCCGCCGCATCGGCGTCCGTCACCGTCGGCAACTCGATCTCGAAGGTGGTTCCCTGCCCGGGCTCGCTGATCACGCGGATCACGCCCTTGTGTTCATGCACGATGCCGTAGGAGACCGACAGCCCGAGGCCCGTTCCCTGGCCCGAGGGCTTGGTGGTGAAGAACGGCTCGAAGATGCGCTGTTGGATGTGCTTCGGAATGCCCGGGCCGTTGTCGCGCACGCGGATCTCGACGCGGCCGCCGATCCACGGGCTCACCTCGACCAGCACTTCGCCGGGGCTGCCGTTCATCGCCTGCTGCGCGTTAAGCATCAGGTTCATCAGCACCTGCTGCAGCTGGTTCGCGTTGCCCTGGATCCTCGGCAGCGACGTCGGCACTATCTGTACGAGCGTCACTTCGGCGAGCGCCAACTGGTGACGCATGATCGCCACGGCGTCGTTGACCACGGTGCCGATGTCGACGGGTCCCAGGCCGACCTTCTCCTGCCGCGCGAAGCGCAACAGGTTGTCAATGATCGCGCGACACCGACGTGTCTCCTTCTCCACGGTCTCGAGATTTTCGTTGAGCATGGGGACGTCGTACCGGGTGCGGCGCATCAGTTGCACGAGCCCGAGAATTCCCGCGAGCGGGTTCTTGACCTCATGCGCGACGCCGGCGCCGAGCTGGCCGAACGCGGCCATCTTCTCGGACTGGACGAGCTGGCCCTCGGCATCCTTCAGCGCTTGTTCACGCGCGTTGAGCTGCCGGCCCATCTGCGTGAACGACTCCGCCAGCGTGCCGATCTCGTCGCGCGAGTTCACCTTCACCTCGACGTCGAAGCGGCCCTTGGCGATTTCGCGCGTCGCCTCGACCAGCTTGGCGAGCGAACGGGTGAGCGACTGCGACCACAACATGCTTACCACCGCTGCAAACGCGAGCAGCAGCAGCGCCACCCACAGCAGGCTGCTCAGCAGCTGCCGCGAGGCGAAGTACGCGGTCGCACTCGGCACCTCGGCGGCGGCGATCAGGTTCGTGCCCTCCACCGGCGCGTAGCCCGCAATCTTGTCGCCTTTCGGGTCCGAGATCTCGCGAACGAGTGCGGCGCTGTTGCGGCCCAGCGTCGGGATGCCCGCCAGGCGCTCGCGATGCAGCACCCTCGAGGCTTCCCTGTGGCTCAGCAGCATGTGGCGGTTGTCGGCAATGTAAACATTGAACGAACGCGAACGCGTCGCGATGTTCATCAGGTCATCGAGACGCAGCACCGCGGACATCACCAGCGGCACCGAGCCCTCGCGTTTGTGCGACACGGCGATCGCCAGCGTGGGGAGCCGGCTGCCGACGGTCGAGTTCTCGACGTAGGTCTGGCCCTCGATGATGGCCGCGAAGGGCAGCGGATGCTCTGCCCGGTAGTGCTGGAGGTCCGACGGCGTGATGCCACCCTCGTGCAACGAGGCCTCGTCATACACGGACGCCAGCGGCGTCCCGCGCGCATAGGCCGTCAGCGACACGAAGCCGTGGAACCCTTCGAGGACGTCCTGGACCAGCGCGGTGCGCTGCTCCGCGGACAGTTTGGGATCCTCGAGCAGACGCGCGCAGACATCGAGCCGGTCGCGGTACGACGCGATGACCGCCTCGGTTTCCTGCGCGGCATGCGTCGCCTGCACCGCGCTCAAGTCGCGCACGTAGATGCTCTTGTCGGCGTGGAACATCTGCGCCATCGTGAAGGTGATGGTGCTGACGACCGCCGTGACCACCAGCAGCACGGCCAACAGGATTTTATAGCGGATCGGAATTCCAGCTGCTCGTGGCATCTCGAACATCCCCCCTCTCAGAACTTCGCTTCGATGACCTTCGACTTGTAGGCCGAGTTGCCGACACGATCGATTGCTTCGACCACGACCACATTGAATCCACGCTTCAACTTGACGGTGCGCTCGAACTTGCCGGAGCCATCGATGACGGCCTTCTCACCAGCAACGATGATGCGGATGCCGGGGTCCGTGGTTCCGCGCACGATGCATTCACTGCCGTTGACGACGCTCGCCGGGAAATCCACCTTGAGGCCCGGCTGCCGCTGGACGCTCGAAACCACGACCGTGCGCGGCTGCGACGGGGCGCCTTCGGCGCCTGCGTGCAGCGCGCTGACACGCCAGTAGTAGGGGCCGCTCTTGAAGTTGCCGTAGACGAAGTCCGTCGCGGCCAGGCGCTGGTCGATCACCACGCCCTGGAACTCCGGGCTGCGCGAGACGCGCAAGCGATAACCGTCGGCGCCCGGCACCGTATTCCAGCGGAAGGTGACCTGCGGCGACAATTCGCGATAACTGAACGTGGCCCCGCCCGCCGGTGCCAATAGAATGGGCGCATCGGGCAGTGTGGCAGGTGCTGTGGCGCCGCGCAGCGAATCCACGGTGATGAACTGGTTGGCGCCGATATGCACGGTGCGGCCCAGCGAGACCACGTCGGCGCTCCCGTGATAAACGGACACGATGGAACGCTTGTTCCTGCCCACCGCGACCCTGAACTGCGCCGGGGCGCCGCTGGAGGACGACACGCTGGTCTCGGCGCCGGGCGAAGTGACTTGCACCGCGCCATGGTCCTCGCCCTCGCTCGCCACATTGCCCCACAGTTCGCCCATTTCGACATGCACTGAAGTGGGGGGATTCAGCGTCTCCACCTCGGAATGGCTGGCGCGCACGATCATCAGCGAGTTCTGCTCGAGTTGCAGGTGTTTGCCCTTGCTGAAGGTCAACATCGCCGTGCCGTCGCGGGTCGTCTGAACGGCATCGCCTTCATGCAGCGGCGTCCCCGAAGGCACGGCGCCCCACACGATGCCGTCGGCATCCTTGCGCATCACCTGCGTGTTGAGCACCGTCAGCATGGCGGCGGCGGGATTGAGTTTATCGCCTAGATTGCCGAGGTCTTGCAGCGACGCCGTGAAATTGTGCCGTCCCCCGTCGCCCTGCGAGCCGGGCTGCATCAATTCGTGCATGGTCAGCCCGGAGGGAATCAGCGCCGACATGGCGAGCATGAACACCGCGAAGAAGGCCAGCGCCACCAGCACCGAGATGATGACCTCGGTGCCGGCCGTGACCATTCGCCGCACGCGGCCGATCACGGACGCCGCGGGAGTGCCGTTGGGCGCGGATGCAGGAGGTCGCTTCGCTTCGGCTGCGGTGCCCTGCTCTGCCCCGCGTGGATCGCGGTCGGTCATCTCAATACCTCCCCTGCGCGCGAACGAACCATCCGCGCACGGAGTAGTCGTTCCTCGAGAACTCGCTATCCGAGAAATCCGTGAAGTTGTAGCCGCCCCCGACGCGCATGTTGCGCGTGAGGTCGTAGGTCAGTTCGTTGAGCCAGCCCTGCCGCCGGTCATGCGCCTCGCGCTGGCCAAGCACGCGGTACTCGACGCCAAACCGCAACGGCCCGCGCACGGCCGTGCTGACGCGGCTCAGCATCAGGGAGGTGCGCGTGCGCGCTTCGGGGCTGCCTTGGGAGCGTTCGCGCATCGCGCGCAAGGCGCCCTTGCCGCTCCACTGCACCATGGCGTTCAGGTCGACGGTCGCCTCGGCGGCGAACACGTCCATCAGGGTGCCGGCGTGGGAACTGTCGGCGCCCACGCTGGGGCCCATTTCGTCCAGCCGAGTGTAACGCGCGACACCGTTGATGCGGTCGCTGGTCAGCGGCCGGTAGGCGAGCCCGAGCGCGTGCTCCTGGAAGCGCGCCTCGTCGCGGCCCGACACGAGATCGCGCGTGCGGCTGTAGCGGAAGTCGCCGAGCACCACGAGGTTGTCAGTGAGCCGCGACTCGGCGTGATCGGTCCACAGCACCTGGCGCCGCTCGAGCGCGCCGTGATCGCGACGCCACTCGGCCCGCGAGGAGACATGCAGGTCTTCTTGCGGTGACCATGCGAAACCACCGGCCAGCGCGCTGCGGCGCGTGGCGCCCGCGACCGCCTGGGTCTGCCCGTACTCCCCGCTGGCAAACAACGTGGTACCGGCGCCGCGCTGCCACTGCTGTTGCAACCCGATGAGCGAAATCCTGCGCGATCCCGCCGCGGCCTGCTCCCACTGGTACTCGCTGTAGGCGCGGCTACCGCGGCCGAACGGCGTCTGGGCACCGAGCACGGTCGCGGCAGTGTGGGCATGCGTGTCGTCGGTGAGCCGCTGGTTCACGTACACGCTTCTGCCCCCACCGGTGGCAAAGGTTGCGCCGCCCTGCAACGAATTCCCGAGCGAGCCCGTCACGCCCCGCGCGTCGAGGGCGAGGTGCTGCGTCAGTTGGTATTGCAGGCTCGCACGACCCTGGTCGTTGCGTGGCCCTCCGAACGTCGACTGCTGCTCGAGCCGCGCGCTCAGCCTGGCCGAGGGCTTGAACCACACGCTGCCCGTGCCATAGCTCGAGCGATCCGTCATGCGGCGCACTGCGTCCTCGAAGCTGCGCGCCTGGAACTCCGTGCCGAAGCCCCAGCGCCCGGCATCGTGCGCGAATGACAACGCGGCGAGGTTCGAGACGCGCCCGTTCGCCACGGTGTCGGCGGGTGAGCGGAACTGCTCATCGCGATCGAAATGCGCGCCCAGCTTGTCGTGCTTGGTGAGGCCGACGTTCGCGCTGACGCCAGCCTTCTGGGTGCCGCGGTCCTGCGTGCTGCCGTTGGAGAAGAAGTCGTGCTCGACGCGCTTCACGTAGGCCTTGAGCATGGCGCGATCGGGCGCGCCGAACCACTCGCCCACGTCGAGATCGGCCGCGGCCTTCCACGCCTTGCCTTCCTTGAGACCATTGGGCGTCTGCTCCTGGAAGCTCACGCCACCATCGAGGCTCGAGTAGACGCGCGACGATGCGCCATTGCTGCTGGCGAGTTCGCCTGAGATGCGCGAGTTGCGCCCGGCGCGCAGTTCGGCGTCGGCACCGTGCAATTCGTAGCCCCCCACGCCCACGTCGTCCTTCAAGTAGGTGCCGCCGAGTGCCATGTGATCGCCGAGATGCTGCTGCACGTGACCGCCTGTTGCGGAGCGGTCGAGCCCCTGAATGCTCGTCTCGTAATCGATCTCGATGGTCACGGGGCTGCCGGGCAGCAGGGTGGTGCTGACGAGGCTGCCGTCATCGAGCACGCTGGCGACGGGCCGCGAGAACAGGATACGGCCTTCGCGGTACTTGACGGTGTAGTCCATGTTGCGGCGCTGCGGCATGCGCGCGATGACCAGACCGGTCGTGGCGTCGCGCACCGCGAGTGACACCTGCTCGCTGCCCTCGACCAGATCAGGGTGACTCAAGTAGTAGACGGAGCCGCCTGTCCCACGCAGCTCGTCGCGCACATGCACCTGCGAGGCCTCGGCGCCGAGCAGCGCAATCGTGGTGCGCGGCTGGCCATAGCGCGTGCGCGAGACCGAGTGGTACTGGACGCGCGCGCCATACAGCGTGCGCTGGAATCCCGACAGCTCGGTGTCGTTGAGCGACATGGCGTAGTTGCCGACCAGGGCCTGGAACTCATCGCTCTCGACCGCGAGGAAGAACCGGCCCTGCGCCTGCGCATCATAGACCATGCTGCTCGAGTCGCCGTAGACCGGATAGAGCCGGTCGGGATCGAGATTGGTGAGCAGGCGGTCGTTGGTGTTGTCGTCGACATCAACCAGGATCTTCTCGAACCCGCTGGTGCGCGTGTCGAACGCCGAGGTCACGAGATACTTGCCGGCCACGTAACCCTTCAAGTAGTAGGCGAGCCGGCCATCGGCGTAAAAGCCGGTGTTCGCGAGCCGCCCCGCGCCATCGACGAAGCCCTTGCCGCGCAGCTGCCCGAGGGTTCCGTCAGCCAACCCTAAGAAGAACAGCTTCTGCGGCACGCGCACGACATCGCGCTCGAGGGTGGAGATCTGGCCGGTCTGGTCGATGGCCTGGATCAGCATATGACTGGAGCCGCGCGGCAGTGGCGCCGAGTAATGGAAGCTGCCATCGACGCGCACCGGCACGTCCTGGCCATTGACGCGCACATGGTTGCCGGGATTGGTGACGCCGGAGATCGGGTAGGTGTCGCTCATCAGCGGCGCGTCCACCGGCGGCAGCGCCACGGTCAGGTCCGGCTGGCGATCCACGGCGATCAAAAGCTTACCGCCGGCATCTTCATTCGCGACGGTCAGCAGCAAGTTGACGAGACGCGTGGCTCCCGCGGCATTGCGCACCATCACGCCGTAGGTGTTGTAGCCGAGTTGCAGGTCGAGCGTGGCGTGGAACAACCCGGTCGTGTCGGCGAAGAACTCGCGCTGGTCCAACTGCACGAGGTTGCCGGGCGCGGTGCGTCCGACCAGCTGGCACGTGCCGACCGGCTCGCTACCCGCTTCGTCAGCGCCACTGCTCAACCGCAACGCGCCGGCCGTAACGCCCGGAGCCAGCGGCGCCACGCGATAGGGCCCCTCATTTGCGCCGAATGCCACGCGCTGCGTTCCCAACGGCTGCAGGATTTCCACATCGGGCAGCGGCACGGCCGAGTGAATGACGCGTCCCGCGGCATCACGCACGAGGATGTCGATCCGCTCGACGCTCGCCGGAACCTGCGTGGCGAAGCGGCCGCCGGCATCGATCGACAGCGTGTCACCATTGATCTTCACCAGCGGTTGGCGGCGCTGGCGGTCCGTGATCTGCGCTTCCTGGCGATCGACCATCTTGCCGTGGATCTCGACGCGACGGTTTTTCTCACGCCCCGCTTCCGTCGCATTCGTCGCCACCGGGCGCGCCTCGCCGTACCAGCGCAGCACGAGCCGGTCCTTCGGGATCTGCTGCTCGTCGGTGAGGAAGGCCGCAGCCGACTTGGCTCGCGCTCCGGACAACGCGAGGTTCAACTCCGCCGGACCCACCGAGTCGGTGTAGCCCTCGATGAACACGGTCTCGCCCGGATGGCGACGGATCAGGTCGGCCACCTTCGTGAGCGCCTCACGCGCATCCGCGCTGAGCACCGCGTTGCCGCTCTGGAATGCCTTGCCGGTCATGGTGAGCGCGATCGTCGTCGAGCGGTCGACGCCGAACGTGCGCACCGGACTCGAGGCGCGAATGCCGTCGCGGTAAAGCAGCGACAACTGGTACTGGTGGAGCTCCCCGCCGCTCAGGCGCGTGCCGTCGTTCTTGACGCCATCCCACGTGACGGCGCGCGGCGGCGGTCCTTCGCCTTCAAAGGTGCGTTCGATGTCTCCCTGTGCGCCCATGATCGTGAAGGTCCAGGAGCGGATGAACTTGGGATCGTTGGCCGAGATCTCGAAGCGCAAGGGGCCTGCCAACTGGCGGTCCTTGATCTGCACCGATTCCGAGAGGCCCGCGATCGACAGCCTTACATCGCCGTCCGGCAGCGTCAGCAGGTCACCATTGAGCAGCAGCTTCGGGCCTTCGACCGTGCCGACGAGCATGGCCGGCTCGGGCGTGGCTTGGCCGGCGATCTCGAGCCCGGGCATTGCAGGCCTGCCCGAGCGCAGGGTGTCGCGAACCATTTCGATCCCGAAGTTGGCCTTGGCCAGCAGACCCGGGCTCACGGTGACAAGGCGTGTCTGCTCGGTCGTGGCATGCGCCACCCCCGGGATGCTCGCCACATCGATCTTGACCACGCGGTCGCCCGGGCGAATGCCCGCGATGTGGTAGAGCCCGTGGTCGTCGGTGAGCGCGTAGGTGCCATCATCGAGTGCCACCTTCGCCCGCGCGACACCGCCTTCGTCGCGGCCCTGGCGGCCGTCGCGATCATGATCGTCGAATACGCGGCCCACGATCGTGCCGAGGCCAAACATTTCATCCACGCGCACGCGCACTCCGGCTTCGCCCGCATTGGAGAGCAGACAGGCATCGCACACGTCACGCGCAATGGCGACGTTGCGGTAATACCCAGGCGTCGCCCCCGAGCCGACGACGAGCTGGTAGCGCAGCGTGACATAGCCGGGCTCACCCGGATCGGCCTGGCCGTTGGCGTTGGCATCCACGAATGCCGGCACGGTGCCGAGCACGAAGGTCAGGGGTCCTGACCCCAGCGGGTCGGCCGCGTGGACGCCGTCCACGGAGGCGGAGCCTCGCAGGTACTTGAAGTCGGCGGGCGGCTGGTCCTCAACGCGAACGTTCGACACCGGCCACGCGATCGTGTTGCGCAGCACGACGGTGTAGTTCACGACATCGCCAATGACCACCTCGGCGCGATCGGCGAGCTTCTGCAGCAGCAGCACTTCGCGCTGCGTGAACGCCACGGTGGGGTGCATGCCGACGGTCAGCGCGTCGCTGGTATCGCGCGCGGAGATCGTCGAGATGCCCGCGAGGTTCGAGCGGATCGTGCCCGTCACCCTGCCGGCGCTGTCGGTGAACGCCACCGGCTGCGCCAGCACGTCGGCCGCGCCGCGGTCGGTGGTGAACACCACGCCGCGGCCGGGCAGCGGAATGCCGGTGCCATCGCGCACCGTGGCGGTGATGGTGCTGAAGGCTACGCCATCCGAGAAGACGACCGGCGGATTGACAGTCACGGTCGATTGCGTCGTGTCCGGCAGCGCGTAGACGCGCACGGTCATGCTGTTGGCATCCGTCGCATCGCCATCGGCATCACCGATGGTGGAGGCGCGCGTGCCGCCGATGCTGACGGTTGACGAGCTGAAGTCCGCAATGCCATCGATGCCGGGAACGCTCGCCGACACATTGATCTGGAGGTGTGCGGTCGTATCCGCGAGCGGCTGGCCGAAGCGCACCGTCACGGTGGATCCCGCAACCGTGGCACAGTACTGGCCGGAACCGGGGTTGGGGCAGCGGGCGCTGAGCGCCACACCGGAGACCGTGACGGACAGCACGGCGAAATTCGCGTAGCCCGCAGGTGCCGTCAGCGCCACCTGGTCGAGCGATGGATCGGACGGCAGCACCGTCGCGAGCAGATCCCACGTGAACACGTTGCCCGCGCTGCCTGCGATCACGCGCGTCGGCGCGATCTCGGCGGTCGATGCCACACCGGGCACGACCTGTCGGGTGAGTGTCACCATGGCTTGTGACGAATCGAGCGGCACACCACCGGAGACACCGGTTGCGGCGTTCGATACGCTTTGTGCGCGCACCGGCTGCGCGGACGCAAACAGCAGCGCCAGCAGCAACGGAATCTTCCAACGCATCAGCTTGAGGGAGCGCATGTCAGTTGACCCTCACGCGGAAGCGAATCGCGATGCGCGTCATGGGCGGAATGAGCCCTGGCTGGTTGGCCTGGCCTGTGACGCCGCCCACAGTGAGCCGGTCTCTGCCTAAGGAGCCTCCGGAGTCGACGATTGAAGCAATATCGTCGGGAGCTCCCGTGTCATCGGTGAGAGGTGTCCACGTGGCGTTCCATACCGCTGCGTCGCTCGAACCGCTGGCCACCGTGGTGACGGCGAGCGAATTCGGGACGTACGTGAACTGCGACTCGTTCAACGGGTCCGTCAGTTGCAGATCGTCGATCGGGTACGGTGTGGCGTTATCGACGTACAACACGAAGTACAGGTCCTGACCTGCGGCAACGCTACCGCCACCGGGCAACACCACTCCCCTCAGATCACGCGCCTGTTTCACCAGGGCAAGATCCGTCACGTTAAACGTGACCAAGGCCGGGCCTGTGCCGTCGCCGCCCAGGAGGGTGCCGTTGTCGGTTCCGCCAATACCGCCCTTCACCGCATTCGTCGCAGCGTGGGCCGGCACTGATCCGGTCAACAAAGCCCATCCCAAGAGCACGAATAGCCAGTACTTCAGCCGTGCCAGGGGTGTGTTAGTGCAGGTCACAGTCGTTCGATACGCTCGTTAAGAGTCTCGCGTGCATGCACGGGCGCGAAGGATTCGCGTCACAGCATCCGCACGCAGCCTGACGTCGTTACTGAACCTTCACGGTGAACAGCACAGCCCACACCTTGCTCGCCGGAACCGTGACCAGACCGTTACCCGCAGACGCACCCGCGCTGATGGTCGTGCCCGTGATACCCGCCACGTCCGCACCGCTCACCGCATCGCTCAGCACCGCTGCCGCATTCGCTGCCGCAAAGATCGCCGCGACCGTCGAACCGGTGTTCACGGTGTTGCTGACACGGATCGTTCCCGGCTGGTAGACGAACGCCGCGTTCAGCGCATCGACCACGTTGACCGAGTCGACCGGGACGGCCGTCGTGTTGTCCATGTAGATGAGGAACTTGACCGGCGTGCCCTTGGCGACCGTCGTGTTGTTCGCGATCGGCGTGCCGTCGGTGAGGAATGCCGCCTTCACGAGCGACAGCTGCGTCGAGTTGATGGTGAAGATGTTCGAGGTCCCGAGGTTGGTGGCGTTACCGGCGATATCACCGCTCGCCTGGTTGTCCGCCGCGAACGATTCGTGCGGCGCAAACATCACGGACGCGACGAGAACGAGACTGGTTGCCGCGATAAACTTCGCGACGCGAAGGGACCACGTGTGCAACTTCATGCTGCTCCTCCGAGTTAAGTGAACGCTCATCAATGAGCGCCGTGTGAAACACCAAATGACGGAACGCGTCGCAGTGACGCGCGCCCGCCCAAAGCAGAACTGAAATTCCCCATGCGCGAATGCACGACAGATCGCGCGACACTCGCCGCGAGCCACGGAACCGCACATGGGACTACCGCAAACTGTTATCGGCCAGAGGGATGGGGGTTCTGCACCAGTGTCTGGGGCCGGCGGCAGGGGGCGGCTAGGGCTATGGGGGGCAAGGGTATGCGGGGGGGGGCGGGGGCGACTGCGGTGGAGCGGGCGCCGGGGGCGGTCTATGCTCGTCGTCCCCCAGTCGTTGGATAAACAGGCGTGACCTCGGAGGAACTCGGTGATGCGCGTGAGCTCGCTCGTAGTGAGCGCCCTGTGCGGAATGGCGCTCTCGGCCGCCGCGTCGACAGCAATGGCGCAGATCGGGCCGCCTGATCCCGCAAGGACCACATTGCAGAGTCAGTACATCGCGGTCGTCGGATCCACCAACGGCACACCCGATGCGTGTGGCGATACCCGCTGCGGCAACTTCAACGTCACGGTTCGCGACTACGCCAACAACGTACTGCCTGGCATCACCGTGACCATCGACTTTTCGGCTTGCCCGGATATCCAAATCGCGTGCGATCAATTGACGGCGACCACGGGGCAGACTTATCTCGGCGGCGGAAAGGTCAGCGGCGTCACGAACTCTCTCGGCCAATTTACGTTCCGCGTGATCGGCGCATCGAATGCCGTGCCGACCAGTTCGAACACGACCTCTCCAGGTTCATTGATGAACACGCCGTGTGCGCAGGCGTATGAGGGCGGCGAGGCGCTCTCGCCGGTTTTGATTGTCGCCGCTTACGACGTGAATGGACTCGGCTCCCCCAACGCCGCGGTCAACGGAGCAGGCGCGTCGCTGGTCGGCGCGGAAGTCGTGAAGGTCGGGCTCGGCGCGACGCCACATCCGCGCGATGACTACAACAACAGCAACAGCGTCACCGGCCCCGATG
>JANLOX010000098.1:0-17155 GCA_031366795.1 Candidatus Eiseniibacteriota bacterium
GAGGTGATGGAATACGATGCGCGATCGAGGCACCACTCGAGTCCAGTGCGCAGCCCGGCGCCGAGACCGCGATTCGTGCCATCGCGCAACACGGTCAAGCTCAGCCGCCCGCCACTGTCGGTGACGGCGCGCTCGGCCTCCGCGATCGTGGCGTCGGTGCTGCCGTCGTCCACCAAGACCGCGTGGTAGGCCTCGCCCGAGGCGTGCATCGCATACACCAGGGCGAGCAGCGTCGGATGAATGAGCTCAGCTTCATTCCATGCGGGGAGGATCACGTAGATCACCGGGCGGGTTCCGTGAAGCGTGCTCACATCACAGGTTATCGGCCGATTGGGTGGATTTCCGCAGCCGCGTTCGGGGCGCATGATCAAGTGCTTCGGTGGGGCTGCCGATAATCCCTTCCGTTGCACCATCGCTGCGGGAAACCCCGAAGCCACCGCGTCGGACACACCGTATTGCACCTAAGCCCGCAAGAGATCCCGCATGAGCCGCCCGATCGCCACCATCGGCATCGATATCGACCCCATCGACCTGCATCTGGCGGGTTACGGGTACCGTTCGTTGCCGCCGGATCCGTTGGTCTACGACTTCGCCGTGCCACGGTTGCTCGAGTTGTGCGAGCGCTGCGGCATCAGTGCCACGCTGTTCGTGGTGGCGCGCGATGCGACGGCGCACAGTGATGTGCTCGCCGCCGCAGTGGATGCGGGGCACGAAATCGCCAGCCACTCGCTGACGCACCCGATCGGGCTCGCCAGCATGTCGGCCGAAGCGTTGCGCCGCGAGTTCGCCGAGTCCCGCTGGTTGCTCGAGCAGACGAGTGGGGCGCCGGTGGTGGGATTCCGCTCGCCGCAGTTCGACATGAGCACGCGCGCACTCGAAGTGCTGGCCGAGGCGGGCTACGCCTACGACGCCTCCGCGTGTCCCACTCCGATGCTGATCTCGACGCGCATCGCGATGCTGTTCAAGAACCCCGACGCCTCGGGTGCGACGCGGCTCAAGATCCTCCCGTTCACATGGCGGCGCGGACCGCACCTGCGCCACCTCGGCTCGCGCACGGTGCACGAGTTCCCGCTGTCGGTGACGCCGATCGACCGCTACCCGTTGCATCACTCGCTGCGCTATCGCATGACGGATGGACGCTTCGACCGGCTGCTGCGCGGCTTCGCGTGGCGCCGGGAGTCGCTGTCCTACCTGGTGCACGCCGCCGACCTGCTCGGCATGGCCGAGGACAAGGTCGACCCGCGCATGTCCGGCTACAGCGGCATGAAGAGGCCGCTGGCGTGGAAGCTGGCGTTGCTCGAGCGCACCTTCCGCGCCATCTCCGCGCGCTTCGACACGCGTCCCTTCCGCGACCGGTTAATCGCCGCGTAATTCCGGCAATTCCGCCCTCACGAGGCGCGGAATACCCGCGCGCGCGCCGTTCCACCAACGCTCAGGGCCCCCTGCGGGAATAACCATCCCGGTTTGGCGTATGTTGTCCTGGTCATCAACTCATTACCCTTAAAGGCCGGGAGGCATCCATTGGTTCGCCGATCCATCGTTACCGCTGTCGCCGCTGCTGCGGCACTCTCGGGGCCCGCGGCGTACGCCGCCGAGCAGCGCCCCGTCGTCACCGTCTACACGCAGGACTTAGGGTTCGTCCACGAGTGGCGCACGCTGTCGCTGTCGGCCGCCGCCGACACCGTGCGTATCGCCGACATCCCGGCGCGCATCGATGTTGCCTCGGTGCGGCTGCAGCCCGCCGTGGGCCGCGTGGGCAGGCTGGCCTACCGCTACGATGTCGAGAGCGGCGACGGACTGTTCGACCGCGCGCGTGGCAGCAAGGTGCGCGTGACGATGCGCGGCGACAAGATCGTCGAGGGCACGCTGCTGTCGAGCGACGGCATGTGGGTGATGGCGCGCGAGGCCGATGGGGGAGTCCGCACGTTATCGCGCGCCGCGATCGATGACGTGCGCTTCCCCGAGCCGCCGAAACGTTTGTTCACGCGCCCGATGCTCGAGGCGGTGATCGAGAACGGCCGCAAGGGGGATGTCCCGGCCGAACTGTCCTACTTGACCGGCGGACTGTCGTGGAGTGCCGAGCACTCGCTGGTGCGCACGGGCGAGAACACCGGCACCTGGGCGACCTCGGTGACCGTCGATAATTCAACGGGGCGCGACTATACCGGTGTGACGCTCAAACTGATCGCAGGCAACCCGTCGCGGACGCAGGCCACGCCGGCGCCGATGATGATGCGCGCGACGGCGATGGTGGCGGATGGCGCCATGGAGAAAGCTGCCTCGCTCAATGAAGAGGCGTTCGCCGACTACCACCTCTATACGCTCGACCAGCCGGCCACGCTGCGCGATCGCGAGACGCAGTCGCTGTCGATGCTCGAGACGCGCCCGGTGCAGCTGACCCCGCGCTACTTCTATCGCGGCTGGGAGGGCCGTGGGGTGCGCACGCAGCTCGAGCTGGTGAACGAGAAGGAGAAGGGGCTGGGTGTGCCGTTGCCCGGCGGCCGCGTGCGCGTGTTCGCTCCCGATGCGGGCAACGACCTGCAGTTCGCGGGGGAGACCACGATGGGGCACACCGCGGCGGGTGAGAAGTTCACGCTCGACGTCGGCCAGGCGTTCGATCTCGTCGGCGAGCGGCACGAGACCGCGAACAAGCGCATCTCGGACCGCGAGCGCGAAGTGTCGGTCGAGATCAAGCTGCGCAACCGCAAGAAGGTCGCGACCACCATCGTGGTGGAAGAGATGACGTCCGGCGACACCGACATCATCGCCAAGTCCCGCGATTTCGTGCGCAAGGACGCCAACACGGTCCAGTTCACCGTGCCGGTGCCGGCGGGGCAGGAAGCGATCCTCACCTACACCGTGCGCAACCGCTACTAAATGACACAGCAGGCCAGCCCGCAGGAATCGTTCGTGCTGGCGTTGGGGAGGGCTCTCCATACTTATGGGACGCCCTCCCACAGGCTCGAGGACACGCTCAACCGGGTGAGCGCTCACCTGGGACTCGAGGGTCAGTTCTTCACGCAGCCGACCTCGATTTTCGCGGCATTCGGTCCGCTCGATCGCCAGCGTACCTATTTGATCCGCGTCGAGCCGGGCGAAGTGCATCTCGACCGGCTCGCGCAGGTGCAGGACGTGGTGGCCGGCGTGCTGTCCGGATCGCTGGCGCCGGAAGCCGCGGCGCAGCGCATTGAAGCAATCGCCTCGAGCCCTCCGCCGTACGCGCCCGGTCTCGTTCCCTTCGCGTTCGCGATCTCGGGTGCCGCCTCGTCGCGGTTCTTGGGCGGCGGCGCGCGTGAAGTCGTGGCGGCGGCGATCGCCGGGTTCGTGATCGGTGGACTCGCTCTGCTCGCGGGGCGCAAGGAGGCGCTGCGGCGGGTGTTCGAGCCGTTCTCAGCGCTGGTCGCCACGATGATCGCCGGACTGTTGCTGCTGGTGTTCGGGCCCTACTCGATCTTCATTGCTTCGCTCGGCGGCATGATCGTGCTGCTGCCGGGACTCACGCTCACCACGGCGATGACCGAAATCTCCTCGCGCCATCTCGCCGCCGGCACCGCGCGCCTGAGCGGCGCGGTGATGGTGTTCCTGTCGATCGGCTTTGGCGTGGCCTTGGGCGGCACCATCGACCAGCGGTTGTTCGGCCTGCCGAGCGCGGGTGCGGTCGTGGCGTTGCCGCGCTGGACGGAATTCGTGGCGCTCGCCGTGGCGCCACTGTCGTTGATGGTGCTATTGCGCGCGCCGCGCCGCGATACGCGGTGGGTGATGGCGACCAGCGTGCTGGCCTTCTTTGGCGGGCGCGTGGGTGCCGCGACACTCGGGCCGGAGCTCGGGTTGTTCCTCGGTTCGCTCACCGCGGGAATCGCAAGCAACGCTTACGCGCGCACGCTGGGCCGCCCCGCTGCGATCACGCTGGTGCCCGCGTTGCTCCTGCTCGTGCCGGGAAGTGTGGGCTTCCGCGGCCTCGCACTTGTGTTGCAGCGTGATGTGGTGATCGGCGTCGAACAGGCCTTCCGCATGGTGCTGATGCTGTCGGCCCTGGTGGCGGGATTGCTGGTGGCGAACGTGCTGTTGCCCGAGACGCGTGGCGGGCAGCAAGGCGCCCGAGTCCCCTCGACCCGATAGCCCGAAGTTGCGTACCCTTCGGGTATGCCCTTCACCATCCATCGGCCCTACGAGCCGCGCGGTGACCAGCCGCAGGCCATCGCGGAACTGACCGCGGGCTTGAAGCGCGGCGACCGCTACCAGACGCTGCTCGGTGTCACCGGCAGCGGCAAGACGCACACCGCCGCCGCGACCATCGCCGAGTGGCAGCGGCCGACGCTGGTGATCTCGCACAACAAGACGCTGGCCGCGCAGCTGTACGGCGAGTTCCGCCAGTTCTTCCCCGAGAGCGCCGTCGGCTACTTCATCTCGTACTACGACTACTACCAGCCCGAGGCCTACGTCCCCTCGACGAACACCTACATCGCCAAGGACGCCAGCATCAACGACGACATCGACCGCTTGCGCCTGCAGGCGACGGCGATGCTGCTCGAGCGCGACGACGTGATCATCGTGGCCAGCGTGTCGTGCATCTACGGCCTCGGTGCACCGGAGGACTGGCGCGGCATGCGCATCGACGCCCAGGCAGGGGAACGCCTGACGCGCCGCGACCTGCTCGAGAAGATGGTGGCGATCCAGTACACGCGCAACGACGTCGAAGTGGGCCGCGGCCAGTTCCGTGTGCGCGGCGATGTCGTCGAAGTGCGGCCGGCGTACGAGGACTACATCGTACGCATCGAGCTGGACGACGACATCGTGGCGCGGTTGTCGGCGCTCGATGCGGTGACGGGTCAGGTGCTGCGGCGCATGGACCGGCTGGCGCTTTACCCGGCGAAGCACTTCGTCACGCCCGAGGGGCGCATCCACACCGCGATGGCGGGGATTCGCGAGGAACTCGAGCAGCAGGTGGCCATGTTCAAGTCGCAGGGGAAATTGCTCGAAGCCCAGCGGCTGCGCCAGCGCACGGAATACGACCTGGAGATGCTCGGAACCATCGGCTCGTGCCCGGGCGTCGAGAACTATTCGCGGCACCTGTCGGGTCGCGCCGCGGGGGACCGCCCGGGTTGCCTGATCGATTACTTCCCCAAGGACTTCCTGCTGGTGATCGACGAGTCGCATGTCACCGTGCCTCAAATCGGCGGCATGTACGAAGGCGATCGCGTGCGCAAGCAGACGTTGATCGACTTCGGCTTCCGCCTGCCCTCGGCGCTCGACAACCGGCCGCTGCGCTTCAATGAGTTCGAGGCGCTGACGGGGCAGACGATTTACGTGTCGGCGACGCCCTCGAACTTCGAGCTCGAGCGCTGCAAGGGCGTGATCGTCGAGCAGATCATCCGCCCCACGGGACTCGTGGACCCGCAGCTCGTGATCAAACCGATCGAAGGGCAAGTCGACGACCTGCTCGAGGAGATCCGCGTGACGGTTGCGCGCGAGGAGCGCGTGCTCGTCACGACGCTGACCAAGCGCATGTCGGAAGACCTCACCGACTACCTCGCCGAGGCCGGCGTGCGCGTGCGCTACCTGCACAGCGACATCGATGCGCTCGAGCGCGTCGAGATCCTGCGGGGCTTGAGGCTCGGCGACTTCGATGTGCTGATCGGCATCAACCTGCTGCGCGAAGGACTCGACCTGCCGGAAGTCTCGCTGGTGGCGATCCTCGATGCCGACAAGGAAGGCTTCCTGCGTTCCGAGCGCTCGCTGATCCAGACGATGGGTCGCGCGGCGCGCAACGTGAACGGCCGCGTGGTGATGTACGCCGACCGGGTCACCGACTCGATGCGCCGCGCCATGGACGAGACCAACCGCCGCCGCGTAATCCAGCTCGAGTACAACCGCGAGCACGGCATCAGCCCGAAGACGGTGCTCAAGAGCCGCGAAGACATCATGCGCTCGACTTCGGTGGCCGACGCCATCGGCGCGACCGAGGAGCAGAAGGCGGGCATGTTCCTGCGCGCCCTCGGGGACATTGGCCCCGAAGCGCTGATCGCGCAACTCGAGAGCGACATGCTCGACGCCGCCAAGGCGCTGGAGTTCGAACGCGCCGCCTCGTTGCGCGACCGCATCGATGAGGTGCGCGCCACCATGGAGGTCGCCGATCGCATGGGCGTGAAGGGCGGCGAGTTGGGCGCCGCGGGGAGCGCCATCCGTGACGCGGCGCCGCGCCGGCGCTTAGCACCCGAGCCGCGGCGCCGGGCGCACCGCAACAAGGACAACGTGTGAGCGCCCTCTTCACGCGCCTGCTCGCCGTGGTGCGGCGCATCCCGCGCGGCCGCGTGGCGTCCTACGGACAGGTGGCCACGGTCGCCGGACTGCGCCACTACGCGCGCCACGTGGGCTACGCGCTGCATGGCCTGCCGGAGGGAACGCCGCTGCAGTGGCATCGCGTGGTTAACGCCCGTGGTGCGATCTCCTTGCGTGGATTCGATGGCGCGGGGGAGACGCAGTTACTGCGGTTAGCGGCAGAAGGCGTCGAATTCGACGCTCGCGGCCGTGTCGACCTGGAGCGGTTTGGCTGGCGCCCGCGCGGCTCTGGCGGTCGTGCGGCGGCGCGCAAGATGAGCCGCGCAAAGGCCCGCCGGCGCGGTCGGCTCGATTCCGCATCGCGGCTCGGGTAGCATCGCCGTCTTATGCTCGAAGCCGTAGCCCTCCCGCTGGTCAAGTACGCCCTGTCCGAAGATGTCGGTACCGGCGACATCACCTCGCTCAATTGCATTCGCGGGGGTGTCCAGGCGCGCGCCGCGATCGTGGCGCGCCGCGCGGGCGTGGTCGCCGGGGCGGACGTGGCGAAGTTGGTGTTCCGCGAGGTGGACCCAAACCTCAAGTTCCGCCTGACGATGGGCGATGGCTCGAACATCGAAGCGGGCCAGGCGATCGCCCAGGTCGTCGGCGATGCCGGCAGCATCTTGAAGGCCGAGCGCACCGCGCTGAATTTCCTGCAGCACCTCTCAGGGATCGCGACGCTGACGCGGCAGTTCGTCGATGCCATCGAAGGCACGGGCGCCACGATTCTCGACACGCGCAAGACGACGCCGGGTCTGCGCTTCCTCGAGAAGTTCGCGGTCACCTGTGGCGGCGGCCAGAATCACCGGCTGGCGCTGTGGGACATGTACCTCGTGAAGGACAACCACATTCGCGCCGCGGGCGGCGTGACGGCCGCCATCGATCGCATCACGCGCACGCGGCAGGGCGACCTGCTGCTGGAGGTCGAGGTCGAGTCGCTCGACCAGTTGCACGAGGCGCTGCGGCCCGAAGTCGATCGCATTCTCGTCGACAACCGCCCGGTCGAGGACGTGCGCAAGGCCGTCGAGATCGTGGACCGCTGGTGCCGCGACAATCCGCCGGATTCGCCGCGCATGCCGAAGGGCGCCAAGCGCTGGCCGGAGGTCGAAGTCTCGGGCGGGATGTCGATCGACCGAGTGCGTGCTTATGCCGAGACCGGCGTGAACTACCTGTCGGTCGGAGCGTTGACGCATTCGGCGCCGGCGCTCGATATCAGCCTCGAGGTCGAAGAAGTTGGCTGAGTCGACGTTCGATCGCGCGCGCTTCGCGGCGCGGCTTGCGACGCGGCGGCTCGGGCAGACGCTGCTCTTACGCGGCGAGACGGCATCGACCAACGACGACGCCTGGGACGCCGGCGCATCCGGCGCGCGCGACGGCACGCTGGTGATCGCCGACCACCAGACGCAGGGCCGCGGCCGCTCGGGTCGCGCGTGGGTCGACGCGCCCGGCGCGGGGCTGGCGATGTCACTGCTGCTGCACCCGGGTTGTGACGCCGCGGCGTTCGCGACCACTCCGCTGGTGGCGGGGCTGGCGCTGTCGCGCGCGCTCGATGGTTTGGGCGTCGATGCCGAATTGAAATGGCCCAACGACTTGTTGCTCGGTGGCCGTAAGCTCGCCGGCATGCTGTGCGAGAGTCGCCGCCGGCCTAATGGCACGCAGGCGTTCGTGCTCGGGGTGGGTGTCAATGTCTGGCAGCGCGCCGAGGACTTCCCGCCCGAGTTGCGCGAGGAGGCGACCTCGCTGGCGCTCTCGGGGCACGAACTCGATCGCGAGACGGTCGCGGCCGCGTTCGTGAATGCGCTCGAGCCGCTGTGGGATGAGCACCAGGAAGGCGATGCGCTCGCGGCCCTCAAGGCGTGGCGCGCGAGGGCGCGGTTCTGGGGCAAGCCCGTCGTGGTGCGCGGGCCGCAGGGCTGGATCCACGGTGACGCCATGTCGTTGGCGGATGACGGAGCGTTGGTCGTGCGCACCGCGGCCGGTGAAGAAGTGCGCGTCCTCGCGGGTGATGTGCAGCATGTGCCTTCGGGAGGGATGCAATGAGCGGAGACCCCCGCCAGACCGGCGAGATGCCGTTCCTGGAGCACCTCGAGGAGTTGCGCTGGGTGCTGATGCACGTCGTCATCGCCGCCGCGGTGGGGGCCATTCTCGGGTGGTGGCTGGCGCCGCGCGTGCTCGAGGACCTGATCGCGCGCACGGTGCACACCGCGATCGTGCTGTCGCCGCTCGAGGCCTTCAACGAGCGCATGAAGCTGACCATGCTGATCGGCTTGCTGGTGGCCTCGCCTTACGTGTTCTTCAAGATCTGGCAGTTCGTGGTGCCGGGCCTGCTCAAGCGCGAACGCAGCATGATCCTGCCCATGGCGATGATGTCGATGGTCATGTTCGCGCTCGGCGTGTGGGCGGCGTACGGCTACGTGGTGCCGCTGGTCATCAAAGTGATGGACCAGTTCACCACGCCCAACATCAAGATGCAGATCCAGCTGTCGTCGCTGCTCAGCTTTTTCTACAACATCGCGCTGGCCTGCGGCGCCGTCATGCAACTGCCGCTGGTCACCATGGCGCTCACCGCGATGGGGCTCGTGACACCCGGCTACCTGCTGCGGCAGTGGCGCTACGCGCTGGTGATCGTGTTCATCGTCACGGCGGTGATCACGCCCGGCGATGTCGTGACCGCGCAATTGATCATGGGCGTGCCGATGACGGCGCTCTACTTCCTGAGTGTGGGACTGTCGTGGTTTGTCGCCAAGCGCCGGTCCGAACTTAAGCCCGAGGAGGCCGCCGATGCCTGAGCCGCGCAAGCGAGTGTCTGCCAGGAATCGTAGCGCCCGGCGTGCCCCTGATTCGCTGCTCACCGTCGATGTGGGCAACAGCGAGATCACCGTGGGACGTTTCCGTGACGACACGCTCGATGGATTCTGGCGGCTGACGACCATGCGGCTGACCGCCGACGAAGTGCTGCTCCAGTTGCGCGGCCTGCTTGGGCCCGCGCAGGCGGGGACCTCGGCCGCGGTACTGTGCTCGGTGGTGCCCGCGCTGTCGCAGCCGTGGAGTGTCGCGCTCGAGCGGCTCACGGGAGTGGCACCCGTCGAGGTCAACGCCGGCTCGGCGAAGATCGCGATCCGCTACCTCGACCCGGGCGCAGTCGGCGCCGACCGGCTGGCGAATGCCGTTGCCGTGCGCGCGCGCTACGGCACGCCGGCGATCGTCGTGGATCTCGGCACCGCCACCACCTTCGATTGCATCTCACGCGAGGGCGCCTATCTTGGCGGCATCATCGCGCCGGGGGTGGGCACCTCGTCGGAGGAGTTGTTCCGCCGCGCCGCGCGCCTGCCGCGCGTCGAGTTGCGTGCGCCCTCGCGCGCCGTGGGCCGCACCACCGAGGAATCGCTGCGGGCAGGAGTGATCTGGGGCCACGCCGGGCAGATCGACGCGCTGGTCCGGCGGCTCGCGCTCGAAATGAAGGGAACGCCGCACGTGATTGCTACGGGGGGCTTTGCGCCGCTGATCGCGCCCGAGTGCGAAACCGTCAACCGCGTCGACGAGGCGCTTACCCTGACGGGGATGAAGCTGATCTGGCAGCGGGCACGATGAACCGGACTTCGCTGGGGGCGCCGAGGGGAGAGTCGATGCCCAAGCGGGGCCGCGCAGTAGCCGTGTGGCTCTCGATCGCGACCATGGCAGCGTATTCGGGCATGGCAACCGCTTCGAAAATGCAGCCGCCCAGAATTCCGGCCGCTGCGTTACAACGGCCCGACAGCCTCGCGATCCGTGACGCCGTCAAGTACCTCGCCGATCCCGCCCGCGAGGGTCGGGGCGTGGGCACCGCGGGGATCGATTCCGCGGCGGCCCACCTTGCGAGCAAGATGCTGCTCGGTGGACTCATCCCCGCCGGTGACTCCGGCAGCTACTTTCAGCGCTTCGAAGTCACGACCGGCGCCGAACCGATCGAGCCGTGCAAGCTGGAGGTGACGGGGAAGACGTTTCCGTTGGGCGATGCGCTGCAGCCATTAGGCTTTTCGATCAACGGCAGCTTGCGCGGCCCCGTGGTGTTCGCGGGCTACGGCATCACGGCACCCGGCTACGACTACGACGACTACGCCGGCATCGATGTGCACGACAAGATCGTGCTGGTGATGACGAACGAGCCCGGCGAGCTGGACTCGACCAGCCGCTTCGAAGGCACCATCAACACGTCATTCTCGGAAGTGCGCACCAAAGCGATCAACGCGCGCGAGCATGGCGCGATGGCGTTGCTGATCGTTAATGGTCCGCGCAACCACGCGGGTGAAGCGCTGCGCAAGCCGAAGGGCGAAGGCGCTGGGTACATGTCGAGCGGACTGCTCGCGGGGCTCGTGTCCGATGGGACAGCCGGCGCATTGCTCGCGTCATCCGGGCAGACGCTCTCGCAACTCCAGGATGCGATCGACGCGGCCACGAAGCCGCACAGCGTCACGCTGCCCGACACCGCACGGCTCACGCTCACGGTGCGCCGCCAGCGCGCGCACATCGCGAACGTCATCGGGATGATTCCGGGCCGCGACACCACGCGCACGATTGTCGTCGGCGCTCACTACGATCACTTAGGCTACGGCGGCGAGAACTCGCTGGAGCCCAACTCGCATGCGCCACACCTCGGCGCCGACGACAACGCTTCGGGTACGGCAGCGCTGATGGCCGTCGAGGGCGCCTTGTTCGCGCGCCGCCTGGCGGGATGGGTTCCCGCGCACAACCTGCTGTTCTGCCACTTTACCGGCGAGGAAATGGGGCTCGTCGGCTCGGGACACTTCGTCGATGATCCCACGGTGCCACTCGGGACCGTCGAGACGATGATCAACATGGACATGGTGGGCCGCCTGCGCGACAACAAACTGATGGTGATGGGCGTCGGTACGGCATCTGAGTTTCCGGCGCTCATCCAGAACGCTAACGCGCTCGCAAAGTTCGACCTCAAAGTCTCCAGCGACGGCTACGGCCCGAGCGATCACTCCTCGTTCTACAAGAAAAAGATCCCGGTGCTGTTCATGTTCACGGGCTCGCATGCGGATTACCACAAGCCCTCCGACACATGGGACAAGCTCTACTACCAGGGCATCGTGCGGGTCAGCGACTTCGTGACCTCTCTGGTGGAATCTCTCGACGTTCGCCCGCGTCCCACGTTCATCCAGGCGAAGGCCGACAGTTCAAGCGGCCGCATCGCGGGCGGCGGCGGTTACGGTGCCTATCTCGGCACCATCCCCGATTACATGCAGACCGAGGGGGGAGTGTTGCTCTCGGGCGTGCGTGATGGCAGCCCCGCGGCAATCGCGGGCTTGAAGGGCGGCGACAACATCGTCCGCTTCGATGACATCAGCATCGGCAACATCTACGACTACACGTTCGCGTTGCGTTCGCGCAAACCCGGCCAGCAGGTGCACATCACCGTGAAGCGCGGCGGGCAGGACGTGGTGCTGTTGGCGACGCTTGGGAGGAGATCGTGAAGCTGTGGATCCGATTTGCGCTGCTGCTCGTCGTTCCCATCGTGTTGATGTCCGCGGGTCCGCGCGGTGGCGTGCCCATAGCGCGGGGCACACTCAGGGCACATGGCAAATCCAACGCGCGGGCCACTCCGATTCCGCCCACCGCGGTCGCCGCCGACTCACTGATCCGACCGGGCGAAAATCACTTCGCGCACCTGTGGCAGCTGACGTTCGGCGGCCAGAACGCCGAGGGCTACTTCTCGGCGGACGGCCGCAAGTTGATCATGCAGTCGACCACCGACGAGTGGCCGTGCGACCAGGAGTACGTGATCGACCTCGCAACCGGCGAGCGTCACCGCGTGAGCACGGGCAGGGGCCGCACGACGTGCGGATACTTCTACGATCACGACCAGCGAGTGCTGTGGGCCTCGACCCACGCGGGCGCGGACACCTGCCCGCCGCCCGCGGACATGTCGCACGGCTACGTCTGGGCGGTCTACCCGGACTTCGAGATCTACACCTCGAAGCTCGATGGCTCGGATCTCAAGCAGTTGACGCACTCGCCGGGATACGACGCCGAGGGCACCGTGTCCAACGACGGCCGGTGGCTGTTGTTCACCTCAGTGCGCGACGGCGATCTCGAACTCTACAAGATGCACTTGGACGGCAGCGGGCTCACGCGACTGACGTATCGCGCAGGTTACGACGGGGGCGCTTGGTTCTCGCGCGACGGCAAGATGATGTGCTGGCGCGCCGACTACCCCGCGGACTCCGCGCGGACCGAGTACAAGGAGTTGCTCTCGAGGCATCTCGTGAAGCCGACGCGCATGAACCTTTGGGTGGCGCGCTCCGATGGTTCTGGGGCGCGGCAGCTCACCTTCAAGCCCGGGGCATCCTTCGCGCCGTACTTCACGCCGGACGGCAAGCAATTAATCTACGCGTCCAATTGGGAAACCCCGCGCGGCCGCAACTTCGACATTTACCTGATCGACGTGAAGGGCGGCGAGCCCAAGCCGGTGACGCGCGACACGGACTTCGATGGCTTCCCCATGTTCAGCCCCGACGGGCGCATCCTCGTGTTCGCCTCCAACCGGGGCGGCAAGCTGCGTGGGGAGACGAACCTGTTTCTAGCGGAATGGCGTAAGTAGCTGCGCAAGCGTCAATAACTCGTGGCTACCAAGACCGCGGGCAGCCGCCGATAACCTCTGGACGGAGGGGGGCATCCCAATGCGTGGGATCGCCCCCATCCCGACGCCTCCTCTCCAGAGGGATCGACGCATGGGCAAGCTGATCCGGTTCGACGACGACGCGCGCAATTCCCTGCGCCGCGGCGTGGAGCAATTGACGGCGGCGGTGCGCATCACCTTGGGGCCGCGCGGTCGCAACGTCGTGATCGATCACGGCAGCGGCGTGCCCACGATCACCAACGACGGCATCACGGTGACGCGCGAGATCGAACTCGAGAACCCGTTCGAGAACCTTGGCGTGCAGTTCATGCGCGAGATCGCCTACAAGACTGCCGTCGCGGCGGGGGATGGTACGACCACCGCCACGGTGCTTGCGGGCAGCATCGTGACGAACGGCCTGACCGCGATCGCCTCAGGTCTCAACCCGGTCGGCATCAAGCGCGGCATCGACCGCGCCGTGACCACCGTGGTGGCCGAGTTGCGGCGCCAGGCGCGCAGTGTCGAGAGCCGCGACGACATCGTCAAAGTGGCGACCGTCAGCGCGCGCGGGGATGCGCGCATCGGTGAGTTGATCGCCGACGCGGTGGAACGCGTGGGTGCGCACGGTGTCATCACGGTGGATGAGGGGCGCGGGTTGTCCACGTCCCTGAATGTCGTCGAGGGCACCCGGCTCGCATCGGGCTACGTGTCCCCGTACTTCGTGACGAACGCCGACGAGATGCACGCGGTGCTCGAGAACGCCTACGTGTTGCTCGCCGATTTGAAGCTCACCCAGGCGCAGCAGTTGTTGCCCGCGCTCGAGCTCGCGGCGCGCGCGGGACGGCCGTTGTTCCTCGTGGTGGATGACATTGAGGGTGAGGCGCTGGCGACACTCGTCGTCAACCGACTGCGCGGCACCGTGTCCTCCGTCGCGATTCGCGTGCCCGGGGCAGGCCTGAGACGGCGCGAGATGCTCGAAGACCTGGCGGTGCTCACCGGCGCCACGTTGTTCTCGGAGAGCGCCGGCAACCGCGTCGACCGTTTCACCGTCACCGACTTCGGCCGCGTGGGGCGGGTGCAGTCCGGTTCCTCGGCGACCCTGCTCGCGCAGGGCGGCGGCGACAGCGAGTCGATTCGCGGCCGCGTCGAATGGCTGAAGGGGCTGACGCAGCAGGCGTCGGCAGGGGCGGAGCGTGACTGGCTGGCACAGCGCGTCGCCTGCATTGCCGGCGGCATCGCGGTCATTGAGGTGGGCGCCGCGACCGAATCGGAGCGGCAGGAGCGCAAGTCGCTGATCGAGGATTCGCTGTCCGCCACGCTGTCGGCGGTCGATGAGGGCATCGTCACCGGCGGCGGCGTTGCGCTGTTGCGCGCGCAGCCTGCGCTGGCCGCGCTCAAAGCGAGTGGCGCCGAAGGGGCAGGCATCGAGATCCTGCGCAAGGCGCTCGAGGAGCCGATGCGCTGGATCGTGGAGAACGCAGGTCACGACGCGCCGCACATCGTGGCTCAGGTGCGCGGTGCCACGGGCCCGATCGGCTTCGACGCCGTGGAGGGCGTGATCTGCGACTTGAACGCGATCGGCATTCTCGACTCGGCGAAGGTCACGCGCTGCGCTCTGGAATTCGCGGCGAGCATCGGCACCATCCTGCTGACGACCGAAGCGCTGGTGGTCGACTCGCCGCCGGAACAGGCGGAAGACGAGGGCGAGGACCACGCGGCCTGAAGTTTGGGTGGCTGTGGTGTGAGCGTTGCTCGCGATGCTGCCCGGGCTCTAGCGGACCGGCGCTTCGGGCAGGCCCTGCGGGCGATGATCGGGGAACGCGATCGCACGCGTCACTCGCGCACCGGATGAACTCGTGAGCGCCTCACCGGAATCCAGCGCATCGCGTCGCACCACCGCCAGCGCTGACCATGCATCGCCCTCGCGGGCGACGCTCGTCACCACGCCCACATCCGCATCGCCGCGCTTGAGCGACTCGCCCTCGACGGGCGGCGGGCCTTCGCCCTCGAGCCGAGCCAACTGACGCCGCACACCGCTGTAGGTCATCATGCGCATCAGAGCTTCCTGCCCGGTGAAACAGCCCTTGCTCAGGTGGATGTCGCGCGCGAGCCCGACCTCGAGCGCGTTGAAGTCCTCGCGAATTTCATGACCATGACGCGGCGCGCCGAGACGGATGCGCGCCGATTCATTGAATGGCGCAGCACCCGTCGCGTCGCCGATGACAAGATCGATGCCGTCGGGGAGATGTAAGCGCACGGGAACACCGTCGCGCGATTCCACCGTTCCCGCAACGGCGCCTTCTGCTGAATGCGTCGCGGTGACCGGCGCGCGATCGCTCCAGTCCACCATGACGACCTTGTCGCGGAAGATCTGCTTGTCGACCTGCACGAACAATTCGGCCCCCGGCGCATCGGCGCGCAATAGCCACACGACTCCTGGCGTCGCGTGCGCCACGATCGCGCGATGCTGGACGCGCCCGCGAAAGTCGCAGAACAAGGTGGCGCGGCACTCGCCGACGGCCAACTCGCGCACGTTCTGGGTGGAGATGCGATGGATAAGGTCGAGCGCGTCACGGCCTTCGAGGCGCAGCAGCGTGGAAGCGGGGGTCATGCGTTCAGGCTAGGGGTGGCGGGCGGCGGGGGCAAGAGGCTGCCCGGGCGACGCTGAAACTCCGCCGCAATGCCCTCGGCCGCGCGCGGGCGCATCCGCGATCGAGTCCCGCACCCCGTTGGTCCCGCCCGCCCCCAATGCTACATTTCCCGCCCATGTCCACTGACGCCTACGCCGCCGACCGGGTCGCCGACCTGCTCGAAACGCTCGTGAACACCGCGAGTGTGACGGGCAATGAAGCCGCCATCGCTGACTGGATCGCCGACCGCATGCGCGGCGAGCCGGGTGGCGAGTTGATTCGCTCCGGCAACTCCGTGGTGTGGAAGCCGGTGCCCTCGCTGCCCACGCGCCCGATGATCGTGCTGGCCGGGCACACGGATACGGTGCCTCCGCAGGGCAATGAGCGCGCGCGCCGCGAGGATGGCAAGTTGTACGGGTTGGGCGCCACCGACATGAAGGGTGGCGACGCGGTGATGCTGTCGTTGTTCGACACGCTCGATCCGGCGCGACTGCGCTTCGATGTCGCCTATGTGTTCTACGACGCCGAGGAAGGACCTTCGGCGAACAACGGACTCAAGCGGTTGCTGCACGAGATGCAGTGGCTGCGCTCTGCCTCTCTCGCGATCCTGCTTGAGCCGACGGACCTGAAGCTCGAGCTCGGCTGCAACGGTGTGCTCAATGCCGAGGTGACGGTGCGGGGCAAGAGCGCGCACAGCGCGCGGCCGTGGACGGGCGTGAATGCCATCGAGCGCGCGGCGACGTGGCTGGCAGGGATCACGCGATTCGAATCGCGGCCCGTTCAATTTGCCGGCGCGGAATTCGTCGAGACGCTTCAAATCACCACGTTGCGCGCGGGCAGGGCGCGCAACGTCATTCCCGATGAGCTGGTGGCAAATCTCAACTATCGCTTCACGCCCGACCGCACGCTTGCCGAAGCCGAGCGCACGCTGCGCGCGCTGGTGCCGCCCGAGTTCGAGTGCAACATCGTCGACGCTGCCGCACCGGGGAAGGCCTGCGGCGATCATCCTGAGGTGCAGGCATTCGTCCGCCGGTTTGGCGCCAAGGTCGCGGGCAAGCAGGGCTGGACGGACGTCGCGCAATTCACGGCGGCCGGCGTGCCGGCGTTCAACTTTGGCCCGGGGGTTCCCGAGCTGTGTCACCAAGCGGGCGAGTACTGCCCGATTCCCAATCTCGAAACCGCGTGCCGCTGGCTCGCCGCATTCCTGTCGCGGGACACCGCGTGATTCCGAACGCCGCGCAACGGGCGGCGCGTTCATCGAACGGAGCAAACCTGTGACGACGACCACCACTCGCCCTGGGCCTATTCATCCGCTGCTGCGGGGCGGCGAGGACTATCCGTTCGTGAAGCTCGACAAGCGGGTGAAGGCGCTGACGCCGCCGGGTGTCGAGCCCATCAACTTCAGCATCGGCGATCCGCGCGAGCGCACGCCCGAGTTCATTCGCGAGACGCTGCGCACCGCGGTCCCGGAAGTGTCGAGCTATCCCGCGATGGCAGGGCAGCCCGCGCTGCGTAGCGCGTGCGCGGGCTGGCTCAATCGACGTTTCGGTGTGAGCGTCGATCCCGAGACGGAGCTGATGCCACT
>JANLOX010000106.1:0-4522 GCA_031366795.1 Candidatus Eiseniibacteriota bacterium
GGCAAGAGCGTGCGGCAGTCGGTGGATCTCGGCTACAACCGCGCGTTCCGCACCATTCTCGATGCGCACCTCACCACGATCATCAGCGGCCTGTTCCTGTTCCAGTTCGGAACCGGACCGATCAAGGGCTTCGCGGTCACGCTGATCATTGGGCTCATTGCGAACATGTTCACAGCGGTGGTGTTCACCCGCATGATCTACGACTACTGGCTGAGCCGCGGCAAGATCGAGCGGCTGAGCATTTGACGGGGCCTGTCCGATGATCCAGATGCTGATCGGTACGAATATTCCATTCATGAAGTACCGCCGGTTCACGTACCTCTTCTCAGGGCTCACGGTGCTCGCCACCGCGATCTGGCTGCTGGTGCACGGCGGACCGCACTACAGCGTCGACTTCACCGGCGGCGAATTGCTGCGGGTGCGCACCTCGCGCCTGGTCGGTGCCGACGAAATGCGTAAGGCGATGGATGCCAGCGGCATCGCGGGCTACGAGCTGCAGCAGATGAGCGGCTCCAGCGCGAATGAATTCCTGATCCGCGCCGCCACCAAGGAAGGCATGGGGATGTTCCCGCAGGTCAGGCAGGCGGTGGAGTCTCACCTCACGAACGCGACGGTGGAATTCCGTAACACCACGCGGGTCGGCCCCAAGGTCGGTGGCGAGCTGCGCCAGAAGGCGATCTGGGCGGTGTTCATGAGTCTGGGCAGCATCCTGCTGTTCGTCGGCTTCCGCTACGAGTTCAAGTTCGCGGTGGGCGCCGTGTTTGCCCTGTTTCACGACGTGTTCGTGACGCTCGGCGTGTTGTGCTTCGCCCACCGCGAGGTGTCGCTCACGGTGCTGGCAGCACTTCTGACCATTGCAGGTTATTCAATCAATGATACGATCGTGGTATTCGACCGCATCCGGGAGCGGGGAAAGGCGTTGCGAAAAGAGAAGCACTCGCGCGCCATGGATATCGCGGTAAACGAAACGCTGTCACGCACGGTCATCACAGCCTTCACGGTGTTCCTCAGCTCGCTGGCGTTGTTCATCTGGGGTGGCGAAGTGCTGCGTGACTTCTCGTTTGCCATGCTGGTCGGCGTCGTCTTCGGTACGTACTCCTCCGTGTATGTAGCGAGCGCGCTGGCCCTGGACATCTGGATCTGGCTGGACCGCCGCAAGGGCATCCAGGCCGAGTAATCGAGAGATCTCCATGACGAAAAGCTGCACTTCCGTCCCGGCACCATCCCGGCGCTTGGGCCGCGTGGCATTGGGCTTCGCGTTCCTCGCCACGGTCGCGGGCCTGTACGCCTGCGCACCCAAGATCACCAAAGTCGACGCTGCCTACACGATGCCCGAAGGCACGTTCAACCCGAACGCACAGATGCTGATATGGCGGGACGAGCCGACCACCGCCTACGTTTACGATGACGTGGTGCCGGCCGATCCGGATTCGACTGACGTGCTGACCTCGACCCGCCAGTTCGAGCGGTACACACCCAACGTCCTGCACGGGATGATCTTCGACAAGACGCTGGCCAATGACTTCCAGTTATTCCGGCGCGAGTCGGATGGCGGCGTTCGGCAATTCGTGAAGTTCACGGCGCCACGCACGCGCCAGTGGCTGACGGCCCAACTCGAGGCGTTCCACTTTGTCGACACGTCCCCGTCGGGATACTCGCCGGCCTCCTACGTGGCTCGCGGGGTCGTCGCGGGGATCGTCAACGCGCAGTCACCACTCACGAACCTGGCCACCCTGCCGACAGCGCCGGTCGCTAACATCGATCTCAAGGCGGCCTGGTGGACCAATCGCGATGCGACGCGCGGCCCGGTGTTCAGCAGCCCCAAGATCAAGCTCAAGTGGGAGACTGTCCCCGGGGCGGCTCGCTACCTGCTCAATGTCTACGAGTTCCGCAGCGACCTCCACTCCGAGCAGGAGCGGATCCTGAGCGGAACGCCGGCTCCGTTCTATGACGGCCAGTCGTCGGACATCTTCTTCGGCTTCGTCCCCGGCAACGTGAACTACCTGTTCCTCGGTGACTCCTCGCGCACCGACATCACCATCATCACCGCGCGTCCGCTGGCGAGCGGTGCCTCGTACTTCGTGCGGCTCACCGCGTTCGATGCGGCGGGCCACATGATCGCGATGACGATGGGCGACACGAACCCCCTGGTGGCCTACACCAATGGCTACATGGGCATCGTGCGGAACGTCGAGGGGAACAACACGTACATGCTGTTCCGCTACGGCGCGACGACGGCGCGCGACACCACGCCGCCGGCCGGTGGTGGTGGCGGTGGCGGCGGCCCGGAAGCACCCTGATGAAAGAGTTCCGGCCGGGCTGGGTGGGATCTCCCGGCCGGCCCTGATGACGACGCTGACCGGAGGCCGGGCCGCTCACGCGACCGGCCTCCGAATCGTTTAACCCTCAAGGGGCATCACGACATCACCATGATGAAACCGCGCTGGACCGCGACCGGATTACTGCTGGCCCTGTTGCTGCCGGGCACCGTCTCCCTCCCCGCGGAGGCCGACGTCACCCCTGCGGGAGCGCGCGGGTTTGGCATCGCTCGCCTGAAATATGGCGGCGGTGGTGACTGGTACGAGGACCGCACCTCGCTCGTGAACCTGCTCCGCTTCGCGCGGGAACGGACCTCGATCGCCTTGGCCGGGGACAAGGAATCGATCGTCGAGCCCGCCTCGGCGGCCCTGTTCCAGTACCCCTTTGTGTTCGCCTGCGGTCACGGCAACATCAAATTCACCCCCGACGAAGTGGTGAATATGCGCCAATACCTCACCACAGGCGGCTTTCTGTGGGTCGACGACGACTTCGGCATCAGCGTTTCGCTGCGCCGCGAGATGAAGCGGGTGTTTCCGGAGGCCGAATTCGTCGAACTGCCGTTCTCGCACCCCATTTTTCACCAACTTTACGATTTCCCGCACGGGATGCCCAAGGTCCACGAGCACGACGGCGGTCCGCCGCGCGCCTTCGGCATTGTCCATGACGGAAGACTGGCTGTACTCTTTACGTTCGACACCGACCTCGGCGACGGGCTCGAAGATGAAGAAGTGCATCACGACCCGAAGGAGAAGCGCGAGGCGGCCGCACGGATGGCGCTGAACATCGTGCAATATGCGCTCAACCAGTGAGGCCCTTCGAGGCAAACACCCCGCATGACTCCGCGCGACTCGCACCAACCGCTTCGTCGTTTGCTGACCACGCATTGGAGCGCGCACCGGCGCGCACTCGTGATGCACGCCGCGGTGCGCGCGGCGGCCTTTGCCGCGGTGCTGATCGCTGCGGCCGTGATCGCGGGAGTCGTCCGCCCCGGGGGTGAACCCTGGGCATGGACACGCGCGCTGCTACTCGCGGCCGCGATCGTGTTCGTGCTCGGCCGTGCGGTGGCACGCGTCCGCGCGGCATCGCCCGGCTTCGACCGCTTCCTCGAGCAGATTGAGCAGCGCTTCCCCGAAGTGCGTTCGTGGCTGCGCAACGGGCTCGAGTTCGAGCAGGCGCCGCCCGCGCACGGCTCGCAGGAACTGGCGGCCGCCGTCGCCAACCAGACCGCGCAGCGCGTCGCCTCATTGCCGCTCGCATCCGCGCGGCCGCGCATCGAACCCAAGCGCCCCTCGCTGGTGCTGGCGGGAGCGCTCGCCGCACTGGTGACGCTCGGGCTGGTGTTGCCGCAACGCACCCTGCACGCGTGGCAGACGCTGCTCGATCCCACGAGCGCCGCTCCTCCCGTGCGGCTCGTCGTCGAGCCGGGCTCCGTCAAGATCACGCCCGGCGCCGCACTCACCGTGCGCGCGCGAGTGTGGGGCACCCCTTCGCATCCGGGACTCGAGCGCAAGGGCGAGCGGCAAGTCGCCGCCGCGGCCGAGGGCAACGACGACGACGGCTCGCGCGTCTATCGCTTCGACCTCTCCCAGTTGACGCGCGAGCAGAAGTACCGCGTGCGGGTCGGCCGCGTGGAAAGCCCCGAGTACGTCATCAGCCTCGCGGGTGAGCCCACCGCCGTCAGCTTCGAGGTCGAGTACCAGTCGCCTGCCTACGCTCGCCTGCCGGTGCAGCGTGGAGCTGCCACGCGCGGCGACCTGAGCGCGCTCGCGGGAACACGCGCTCGCGTCGTTGCGACGTTCGATCGCGACCTGAACACGCTCACCGCGACACTGCCCGGCGGACGCACCGGCTCCTGGACCGCGCTGACGCCGCGGCGGTGGAGCGGCGAGGTGCCGATGACTTCCGAAGGCGAGTACGAACTGCACGCGGTCGCCGCCGCCGGCGAGGCGCGATTCCGCTATCGCATCAACGCGCTGCCCGATGCGCCGCCGGTGCTCGACATCCAGACGCCCGTCACCGACTTGGACCTGCCCGCAGGACAGCAGATTCCGGTCGTGGCGCTCGCGCAGGACGATCTCGGACTGGCACGGTTGCGCATCGAGTACCGCAAGGACACGGACACGACGTGGCACTTCGTCCCGCTGGCGGAGTTCGCCTCCCATCCGCGCGAGGCCACGGTGCAGACGTCGTGGGACGCCTCGCC
>JANLOX010000144.1:0-3745 GCA_031366795.1 Candidatus Eiseniibacteriota bacterium
ATTCCAGAAATACGGAGCAACGCCCGCGTGGGAGATCCCTTCAGCCTGCCGGCGCACTTGAGGTAAATTGACGCCATGCTCCTGTCTGCCGGCATTCGCCTCGGCCCCTACGAGATCATCGCCCCGCTTGGCGCGGGCGGCATGGGCGAGGTGTACCGTGCTCGCGATCCACGACTCGGCCGCGATGTCGCGATCAAGGCGCTGCCCGCCACCTTCGAGGCCGAGCCCGAGCGCCTCGCGCGGTTCCGGCGCGAAGCACAGACGCTCGCCTCGCTGAACCACCCGAACATCGCCGCGATCTACGGACTCGAGGAGGCGTCGGGTACGCCGTATCTCGTGCTCGAGCTGGTCGAAGGAGAGACGCTCGCGTCGCAACTGGCGCGCGGCCCGCTGCCCCCCGCCGATTCGTTGCGGCTCGGCATCCAGGTCGCGGCAGCACTGGAGGCCGCCCATGAGGGTGGCGTCGTGCACCGCGACTTGAAGCCGGCCAACATCATGATTACGCCACGCGGCGTGGCCAAGGTGCTGGACTTCGGCCTCGCCAAGGCAGGCACGCCGCTCTCGTCCCGCGATGACCTCTCCGAATCACCCACCGTCAGCATCGATGTTGGCGCCACGGTCACCGGCACCATACTGGGCACCGCCGCCTACATGAGTCCCGAACAGGCGCGTGGGCGGGACGTCGATCGGCGCAGCGACGTGTGGTCGTTCGGCTGCGTGCTGTTCGAGTGCTTCGCGGGGCGCGCCGCGTTCGGCGGCAACACTGTCTCGGACCTGATCGCGCGCATCCTTGAACGCGACCCCGACTGGGCAGCCCTGCCTGTGGGAACCTCGCCGCGCGTGCGCGAGATCCTGCGCCGCTGCCTGCGCAAGGAAGCCGAGGCGCGACCACGCGACATTCGCGACGTGCGACTCGAGCTCGAAGTACTCAGCGGCGGCGGCGCGAGGGCCGATGCCGGCCGCGAGAAATCGATCGCCGTTCTGCCGTTCGAAAACCAGAGCGGCGCCGACGACGAGTACTTTGCCGACGGCGTCACCGACGAGATCCTCAACGCCCTGGCACAGGTCAAAGGACTGCGCGTCGCCGCGCGCACATCGTGCTTCGCCTTCAAGGGGCGGCGCGAAGACTTGCGACTGGTGGGCGAGAAGCTCGACGTCGGCACGGTGATCGAGGGCACAGTGCGCCGCTCGGGCTCGCGGCTACGCATCACCGTCCAGATGGTCAACGCGGCCGACGGCTATCAGCTCTGGTCGGAACGCTATGACCGCGAACTCACCGACGTGTTCGCGGTGCAGGACGAGATCGCGAGCGCCATCGCCACGCGGCTTCGCGGAACCTTGGACACCGCGCCGGGCCGTGCCCGCGTGACGGCCGGCACGCGTAATATGGAAGCGTATGAGCTGTTGCTGCGCGGCCGCGCGCTCCAGATCAAACGCGGCCGTTTCGTGCCGCAGGCGGTCGCCTGCTTCGAACAGGCGATCGCATTGGATCCCGGATACGCGGAAGCCATGGCATCGCTGTCGGATTCATATCGCTTGATGGGTGTCTTCGGCACCGCCCCCAGCGCCGACATCATGTTGAAAGCTGCCGCGTTGGCCGAGCGCGCGCTGGCCATCGATCCCGGGCTCGCCGAGGCGTGGACCACGTTGGCCGCGATCGAGGAGCAATTCCACCGCAACTTCGCGCGCTCCGATTTGATGTATGACCGCGCGATCGCGATGGAGCCGCGCAACTCCCAGGCTCGCGCCCAACGAGCGCTGTGGCGGGCCGTTCGTGGCGCCATGCCGGCCGAACAATTCCTCGCGGAGTCGCGACAGGCGGTGCAGGATGATCCGCTGAACGCATGGGTGGGAGGAATGCATTCCCAGATCCTTGGGATCGCGGGACGGCACGAGGAGTCGCTTGCCGAGGCACAACGTTCGCTGGCACTCGACGCCGACTCGTTCTACGCACAGTGGAACGTGATGCGAAGCCATGCGTGGCTGGGCCACTACGACCGCGCCCTTGCGGAGGCGCCCGCTTTATTCGCGAGCTCGGGCCGGCACATCTGGGCGCTGGGGCTCCTCGCCTGGATTCACGGCAAGGCGGGCGACACGAAACACGCGCGCGCGGTCTACGATGAACTGGAAGCGCGGTCCCGCCACGAATTCGTCTCGCCCGCATGGCTCGCCATCGCCTCAGCATCCGCTGGGCTCATGGAAGACGCGATGCGCTGGGCCGAGCGATCCGTGACCGAGCACGACCCGTTGGCATTGTGGTCGCGCAATCTCCAGTTCTGGGATCCCCTCCGCACTCACCCGCGCTTCGAAGCAGTCATGCGCGCCACGTGGGGGTAGCCGGCTCGAGTTACTGGCGGCGGGAGGGGGCGGCGAGTCGGGCAGGGCTAAGTAGTCGCTGCCGGTGCAATTGAATCGTACCGAGCGGTTGAGCGACACTGGGCTGCTGAAACGCGCCGTAGCGCTCGCCCTGGTTGCCGTCGTCTTGCTCGCCACGTGGCTCACCTTCCGCCTGGCGCGACAGTCGGACGCAAAGGCGACCGTGGACACCCTTGCCACCCTGGCGACGCCAGCGACGGCAGTCGAACAACACCCCGAGTACCCTGACACCGCCCTCGAGACATGGTTGGCCGCCATCGCGAGCAGCTCCCGCGGGCACTGTTCGATCATGGCGAAGCGCCTGGGCAGTGGCATGGTTGCGCGCCTCGACGCCGTTCGCCACGTCCCGCTGCTGAGCGTGGTCAAGCTACCCATTGCCATCGTGGTGATGGACGGAGTGGACCACGGGCGATGGTCGCTCAGCACACCGGTCACGCTGCTCGGCCAGGACATGCATCCTCGCGGCGAACTCGGCGATCGCTTCCCGCGCGGCGGAGGCCCAGTCAGCCTGTACCGGCTGCTCGTCCTCATGCTCACCCGCAGCGACAACACCGCGGCCGATGCCCTGACGCGCCTGGCCGGCGGTCCGATCGCCGTAACCGTCTGGATGGAGCAACACGGGATTCACGACCTGCGTGTCGACCGCACCGAGCGCGGACTCGGCAACGACTGGTATGGGCTGCCCGCCGGAGCCGACACGATGGGATCCGCCGAGGGGATCCGCGAACTGCGTGCCCTCGTCCCGGCCGCCGTCCACGACAGCGCCGCACGGGCCATGCTGCTCGATCCGCGCGATACCGGCTCGGCGCAGGGCTGCGTGAACCTGCTCGAGCACCTGTGGCACGGGGATCTGCTGTCCGCAGCCATGACCGACACATTGAAGTCCGTCCTCGCGCGTTGCAAGACTGCCCCTTATCGACTGCCGGGGCGCTTGCCCACGGGAACCCCCGTGGCGCGCAAGACCGGCACGGGCGGAATATCGGGTGGCGTCACCGTGGCGATCAATGACGTCGGTGTCATCCGCATGCCGGACGGGGAGGACGTGGCGATCGCCGTGCTCGTCGGGGCGCCGAGCGGCCCGGTGCGCCGCAGCGAACTGCTGATCGCGCGGATCGCGCGGTGCGTGTTCGACGCGTGGAGCGTGCGTGACTCGTCGACAGGCGCGTCCCGCGCAATTGATCCGGGGGGGAGCAGCAGGCCCAACGCGCCGCGATGACCGCGAATGGGGATGTTGGTCCAACGTGATTCTGACCCCCTAACTCCAAAGTGATTCTGTCACCCCCCGGTCACCGGAACTGGCTGGCGTTGGGGTTTGTCTGCTGTCCGCCTCCACGGGTGGTGCGGGGCGGGGCGGGAACGCTCGCGTGCA
>JANLOX010000153.1:0-11253 GCA_031366795.1 Candidatus Eiseniibacteriota bacterium
CTGGTCGGCTCGGAAGTGTTGCGCATCGCCGCCGAAGTGCGCGCGCTGATCGCCGCGGGCCAACCGGTGTGCAACCTCACCGTGGGCGACTTCGACTCGGCCGAGTTCCCCGCGCCCGCCGCGCTGGTCAAGGGCGTGCACGATGCGTTGAACGCGGGGCACACGAACTACCCGCCCTCGAATGGCGTGCTTGAGTTGCGCCAGGCGGTGAGCCGCTACTACGCGCGCGAGTTCAAGCTCGACTATCCCGTCGAGTCGGTGCTGATCGCCGGGGGTGCCCGGCCCTTGATCTACGCGACCTATCTCGCGCTGGTGGACCCGGGCGAGGCGGTGGCCTACCCGGTGCCGTCATGGAACAACAACCACTACTGCTACTTGAGCGGTGCCCGCGGCATCCAGATCGAAGTCTCGCGCGCCTCGCGCTTCCACCCCACCGTCGAGCAGGTGCGGGCATTGCTGCCGCAAATCCGCCTGCTCGCGATCAACACTCCGCTCAATCCCACCGGCACGGCGATCGACCCTAAGGTGCTCGAGGGCATCTGCGTGGCGTTGGTCGAGGAAAACGACCGCCGCCGTGAACGTGGCGAGCGGCCGGCGTTCCTGATGTTCGACGCGGTCTACTGGTCGCTCGAGTTCGGCCGCATGGAACCTGTGAGCCCGGTGGGGCTCGTGCCCGAGTGCGCGCCGTACGTCGTGATGCTCGACGCGATTTCCAAGTCGCTCGCGGCGACGGGCATGCGCGTGGGCTGGTCGGTGGCAGCGCCCGCGGTGAGCCAGCGGATGTCGGACCTGCTGGGCCACGTCGGCGCCTGGGCGCCCAAGGCGGAGCAGATCGCCACGGCCAAGTTCATTGACGATGCTGCCGCCTTCCGTGCCTTCCGGCTCGAGATGCACCAGCGCCTGTCCGAGCGGCTGAACCTCGCCCACGCCGGCATCCAGCGGCTCAAGACGAACGGGCTCGCCGTCGATTGCGTGACGCCCGAAGGCACGCTGTACTTGTCGGCGCGCTTCGACCTGTTTGGCCGGATCGTCGATGGCAAGAAGCTCGAGACCAATGAAGACATTCGCCGCGTGCTGTTGCAGCGCGCCGGTGTCGCGGTGGTGCCGTTCCAAGCATTCGGTCTCGCGCGCGAGGACGGTTGGTTCCGCCTGTCGGTCGGCGGCGCCACGACGGCGGCGATCGCGGCGGGGATCGCCCGGCTCGAAACGCTGTTCGGCTCGCTCGGCTCGTGACCGCGCACGCCGCCACGGTCACGAAGACGTCACCGGCGGCGGAGACGCGCGAGCAGGCGCTGACCTTGCCGCCGTGGCATGTCATCGTGCATGACGACCCGGTGAACCTGATGAGCTGGGTCACGCTGGTGCTGACGAAACTGTTCGGCTACTCGCGCGCCCATGCCGAGCGGCTGATGCTCGAAGTCCACCAGCTGGGCCGCTCGATCGTGTGGACCGGCGAGTTCGAGCGCGCCGAGGGCTACGTGCGCGAACTGCACGGCTGCCATCTGTTGGCGACCCTCGAGCAGGCGGAGTAGCCGAAATGCTGAGGCTTAAGTCCATCGAGGGCGATCTCGTGTTGCTGGAAGGCGTCGATCGCGCGCTGGCGTTCTGCCTGCGCCAGGTTCCGGCAATCCTCGCCCGCCGCGACCAGGTCACCTCGCGCGAGCGCTTCTACCCCGACGCCATCCCCACCGACTTAGGCCGCAACGCCGAATGGCACCGCCTGATGGGCGACGACCTGCGCCACCTTTTCGAAGCCGCGGCACAGACTTACGCGCGCGACCTCGAAGCACTCGATCTCCACCGCGAGGAGGTCCGCTTCCCCGCCGCGCACCTCAAGGCGTGGATGAACGCCGTCAACCAGGCGCGGCTGGTGCTGTCCGAGGAGCACCAGTTAGAGGCGGCCGACATGCAGCGGGACGACTTTGCCGCAGGCTCGCAGAGAGATGCCGCGTTGCTGCACGTGCAGCTGCTCGGTTATGTGCTCCAGGTGCTGGTCGAGCACACCATGGGCCCGGCTTGAGGCAGCGCTAACCTCCCAGCGATTTGCGGTGCAAGAGGTTGGGAGTAGGTTCCGCAGCCCGCGGCGCGGAATTATCCTGCGCTCGGGAACCTTGTTCCCGCATTCGACGTAATGCCCTTGCGAGGTACGCCCCAAGCGCAAGACATTGGCAATAGAGAAACTGGAGACCCATCCCCATGAAGAAGAAGCCGCTGTTGATTGGTGTCGCCGTCCTGGTCGTCGTTGCTTTGGGTGCCGGAGCAGCCATGCGCGGCCGCGGCCAAAAGCCGCTCGAGGTCCAGACCGCCAAAGTGGACCGGCAACGCATCGTCCAGAAGGTCAGCGCCACGGGCAAGATCCAACCCAAGACCCAGGTCGAGATCAGCGCCGACGTGAGCGCCAAGATCATCAAGCTGCCCGTCGTCGAGGGGCAGTGGGTCGAAAAGGGGACGCTGCTGGTCAGCCTCGATCGAGAGCGCTACCTCGCTGCGGTCGAGAGCGCCGAGGCCAATGTCAGCTCCGCGCGGGCCAACGCCACGCTGGTGCGCGAGAACATGATTCGCACCGAGAAGGAGTTCGCGCGGTCCAAGGAATTGCTGGCGGGCGCCAACGAGTCGCAGTCGGCGTACGAGTCGAAGTCCGCCGCCTACCAGGTCGAGGTCGCTCGCTACAAGTCGACGCAGGACCAGGTCGCGCAGGCCTCGGCCTCGCTCAAGCAATCGCGCGACGACCTGAAGAAGACCACGATCTACGCGCCGATGTCGGGCACGGTCAGTGCGCTGAACAAGGAGCAGGGAGAGATCGCGCTGGGATCGCAATTCCAGAAGGACGTGATCATGGTGATCGCCGACCTGACCGAGATGGAAGCGCGCGTCAACGTGGACGAGAACGACATCGGGAAGATCGCGGTGGGCCAGAAGGCGGAGATCGAAGTCGACGCCATGCTCGACCATCCACTGGCCGGCGTCGTCTCGGAGATCTCGAGCAGCGCCAACGCGGCAGGCCAGGGCAGCACGGACCAGAAGACGGAGTTCGAGATCAAGATCGCCGTCACGGGTCCGCCGAAGACGCTGCGCCCGGGGATGACGGCGAGCGCCGATGTGGTCACCAGGACGGAAGACAATGCGCTGAGCGTGCCGATCCAGAGCGTCGGCGTGCGCGCGATCGACCAGTTGACCGCGAAGGGCCAGAAGCGCAAGGACGCCGAAAGCCATTACAAAGCCGACAAGGACGGCTTCGTCGAGGTCGTGTTCTGCATCGAGAACGGCAAAGCCGTGGCGAAGCAGGTCAAGACCGGAATCCAGAGCGACGACCTGATCGAGATCGTGGACGGCGTGAAGCAGGGCGACGAAATCGTCACCGGCAGTTATCGCGCGATCTCCAAGGATCTCGTGAACGGCGCCGTGGTCACCATCGGCAAGGGTGACGCGATGAAGGATCCCAAGGAAATGAAGGCGAGCTAGCCGATGGCGGGCCGCCCGGCGCGCCCCGCCGCAATGAAAGGACGTCGAGCGCCATGAAGTGGACGGTGGCATTACGCGAGTCGATGGAGATCGCCTTCAGCGCGCTGCGCGCCAACAAGGCGCGCGGAGCACTCACCACGCTCGGCATCATCATCGGCATCGTCGCCGTCGTGCTCACCATGACCGCGGTCAATGGGCTGCAGAACAAGTTCCGCGAGAGCTTCTCCGCGGTCGGCGCCGATGTCATCTACGTTTCGCGCATGCCGTGGGTGGTGATGGACGACTTCTTCAAGTACCGCAATCGCCCCGGCATTGCGCTGCGCGAGGCCCGCGCCATGGAAGACCGCTTCCAGGGCAAGGCGATCGTCAATCCCTCGATGGACACCCAGCGCGACGTCAAGTTCCACGACGAGACGATGGAGAACGTGCGCATCATCGGCACCACCGAAAAGCAGTCAGTGATGAGCACGGCGATGCCCTCGAGCGGACGTTTCCTGTTGGCCTACGACGTCGCCTCCAGGAAGCCGGTGTGCGTCATCGGCTCCGAAGTACAGACGGGTGTGTTCGGCTCGCTCAACCCCTTGAACAAGCAGCTGCGCATCGGGCGCACGGACTTCCGCGTCATCGGCGTGATGGAGAAACAGGGCGGCAACTTCGGCGGGGGCCCAAACTTCGACCGCCAGATTTTCATCCCGATCTCCTCGTTCGAGAAGGCGTTCGCGAACGGCCGCGGGCACCAGGACGTCAACATCGCCGTCAAGGCGCCGAACCAGGAAGCACTCGCCGACCTCGAGTACACCGTCACCGGTGAGATGCGCAAGATCCGCAAGCTGCGCCCCACCGAGACCGACAACTTCTCGATCAACAAGCTCGACACGCTGGTCGGCACCTTCAACAAGCTGATGGGTGTGGTGCTGCTGGTGGGACTCGCGGTGACGAGTATCTCGCTGTTCGTGGGCGCGGTGGGGGTGATGAACATCATGTTCGTCACCGTGACCGAGCGCACGCGCGAGATCGGCGTGCGCAAGGCGATTGGCGCGACGAAGCGCAGCATTCTGTTCCAGTTCTTATGCGAGTCCTCGGCCATCGGATTACTCGGCGGCAGTATCGGTATCGTGATCGCCACACTGCTCACGGCGGTGCTCAACGCCACCGTGATGCCGGCCTCGGTGTCGTGGCCGATCGTGCTGGTCGCCGTCACCGTGTCGATCGGCGTCGGCATCGTGGCCGGCGTGCTCCCGGCCTACCGTGGCGCGCGGCTCGATCCGATCGAAGCGCTGCGCTATGAATAGGTCCGCTTCAGGAAAGGTTCGCCATGCGGCTGTCTGACACGCTGTCGATGTCGCTCAATGCGATCCTCGCCAACAAGCTGCGCTCGTTCCTGACGCTCGTCGGCATCGTGGCAGGTGTCGCCTCGATCATCGCGGTGATGACGGCGATCTCCGTCGTGCAGGGCGCGATGGAGCGCGAGATGAGCGTGCTCGGCGGGCAGACCTTCCAGATCCAGAAGTGGCCCGCCGGCGGGTTCGCCTCGCAGGCCAAGCGCGCCAAGGCCATGCGCCGCCCCGCGATCACGCTCGCCAATGCGCAGGCGATCCGCGACCAGGTCAGCAGCGTCGACCTCGTAGGATCCGAGTTGTGGGACTTCGGCTACGTGGTCAAGTACCGTGGCGAATCGACGAACCCGAACGTCTCGATCTGCGGCGGCACGCCCGAGTACCCCACGAACAACACCCACTATGTCGGCACCGGCCGCAACATCTCGGAGATGGACGTGCGGGCCGCGCGCCATGTCGCGGTGATCGGCTACGGGATCGGCAAGAAGTTGTTCCCGTTCATCGATCCGATCGGCAAGGAAATCCGGCTCGACGGCCGCAAGTACGAAGTGATCGGCGTGTTCGACGAGAAGAAGTCCGCGTTCGGCGGCAGCTACGACAACTATGTGCTGATCCCCGTCTCGACGTTCACGAGCATCTACGGCCTCAAGGACCGTCAGGGGTTCGACCGCTCAGTCAACATCACCATTCGCGCCAAGACACCGGCGCTGATGGCGGACGCCATCGAGGAGTCGCGCCGTGTCCTGCGGCACGCCCGTGGCGTCAAGGCGGGCGAGGAAGACAACTTCGATTTCTTCAACAGCGAGACGCAGATCAACCAGTTCAACAAGATGAGCCAGGGCGTGAAGCTCGGCGCGTTCCTGATCGGCATGGTGGCGCTGATCGTCGCGGGGATCGGCATCATGAACATCATGCTGGTCGCCGTGACCGAGCGCACGCGCGAGATCGGCATTCGCAAGGCCCTGGGTGCCAGACCTAAGAGCATCATGATGCAGTTCCTGTTCGAGGCCGTGACGCTGTGCAATATCGGCGGGCTGATCGGCGTCGTCATTGGCTTCATGCTCGGCAACGTCGTGGTGATCTTCACGCACTTCGACGCCACGGTGCCGCTGCAGTGGGCGGTGATCGGGCTGCTGTTCTGCTCGGCGGTTGGGGTCGGGTTTGGGTTCCTGCCCGCCATGCGCGCTGCAAAACTCAATCCAATTGAGGCCCTGCGCTGGGAGTAGCGGCGGCCCCGGAACCCCGATTGCTGCGTTGGCCGCGTCGCTCCTCGCTGCGACGTATCTACGATACGTCTCACTCGTCACTCCTTGCCGCCTTGCACTCGGAGTTCCGGGGCCGCCGCTTACCTCTGTCGCGCCAATACTTTCCGCTCCGAGTCGCTGACAAACGCCATCGCCAGCGCGTGCTGCTGCGCGAGGCGCGTGTGCGAAGCGCTCAGGCCCGCCGCGGGAGCCGCGACTTCGAACTCGTGATGCAGGTCGATGCCGCTGATGGCGGGGTCATCGGTGTTGATGTTCGCCACGATCCCGAAGTCGAGGTAGCGCTTGAGCGGGTGCGCCTCGAAGCTCGGCACCGAACTCGTCTGCACGTTGCTGGTGAGGTTCGCCTCGATGCTGATGCCGTGATCACGCAAGTGTTCCATCAGCGCCAAATCCTCGAATGCGCGCACACCGTGGCCGATACGCTCGGCGCCCAGGTCTTGGACGGCGCTCCAGATGCTGGGCGATCCCGCCGCTTCACCCGCGTGCACCGTCGTGCGCCAGCCGGCGTCACGGGCACGGCGGAAGTGCTCCTTGAACAACGCGGCCGGGAATGCGACCTCGTCCCCCGCCAGGTCCAGCGCGACGAGGGACTCGCGTTGGGACAGCAGCGCGTCCAGTTCCTGGGTCGCGACCTGTGGCCCGTAGGTCCGGCTCAGGATGCCGATCAGCCCCACGCCGACGCCGAACTCCCGCCGCCCTGCGGCGACACCGTCGACGATCGCCTCGGTCACCGCAGCCGGATCGAGCCCGTGGCGCTCGGCCATGAACCACGGGCTGAAGCGTAGCTCGAGGTAGGCAATGCCTTCGCGATGCGCGTCCTCGACGTTCTCGTAGGCGATGCGCCGGCACGCCTCGGCGCTCACCAACACCTCCAGCAGCCAGCGAAACCGCGCGAGAAAGTCCATCAGCCCGGGCGTGGTGCCCGAAACCTGGACGTGCGGTCGGAAGCTCTCAAGATCATTGGCGGGCAGCTCGATTCCGTGTTCGCGCGCCAGCTCGAGCACCGTTTCGAGGCGCAGGCTGCCGTCCAAGTGGCGGTGCAAGTCGATCAGTGGCAACGAGCGGTCGATCATGGGCCGCCACTTTACGCGCAGCCGAATGAGACTCCAACCCCGAAGGGCCGGCGATTCGAGGGTCGCCCTGTTCAACCTCGCAGGCACCGCAACCCTCGAGCCCGCCACCGGCATCCAAACCATTGTCGAGGTGACGCGCGGTTTCATGAATATCGACACCGGCTCGGGCGATGTCGACGTCCGTGGGGTGAAATCGCGGCTGCTGCACGTCGCTACCGGCTCGGGCAGCATCGACACCGATGTTCCGCTCACCGCGGTGCACCGCGATCATGGTGAGTTGCGCGGGCAGATGGGCGATGGCCGCGGCCGCATCGTGATCGAGACCGGCACCGGCGGGATTCGTTTCGCCGGGCGCTGACCTGGCGCGCAGGCCCCTCCCTGCGCCCGCTCCCGCATTCCCCGCGCTGGTCGGTGCCCCTATGCATTGCGGTGGACGTTCGGCTACATTTCCTTGGGCGAGCCGCGGCACGCAGTCGCGATCGCACCACGCGGAAACTGCGGGAGGCTTAAGCGCCCACCATGAGCATCGATTCGCACGAAGACGGCCTGTCACGCCGGGAGTTCATCCGGCGCGGCGCCATGCTGGGTGCCGCGGCATTCGTGGGCGGCACCGTGCTGGATACGGTGATGGGCCGAACGGCGCTGGCAGGCCCGGACGCGGCGCTCCCCAACGTCTCGTCGCTGCTCACGCGCGACCAGATCAGCGAACTGCTCAGGCATGCGCTGTCGCGCGGCGGTGATTTCGCCGAGGTGTATGCGGAATACACCCTGCTCACCTCGCTCACGGTGGACCAGGGCAAGCTCTCGACCATGGAATACGGCGTGCTCGCCGGGACCGGTATTCGGGTGCTCTCGGGCACACAGGTCGGCTATGCCTACTCCGATGATTTTGACATGGGGCACCTGCGCGAGGCCGCCCTCACGGCGGCCAGCATCGCCCCCAAGGGCGGCGCGGGCGCGATCAAGCCCTATCGTGTTTCAGGCGCCAAGGCACCGTTCACGCTCAAGTCGCCGGCGCCCTTGTCGCTCTCGGAGCGCCAGAAGATCGACTTGTTGATGCACGGTGACGCTGCTGCGCGCGGCGTCGACAAGCGCATCACGCAGGTGACGGCCTCGTGGGGCGACACCGCGCGGCGCCTGCTCGTGGCGAACAGTGAGGGCGTGTTCGAGACCGACGAGCAGTACGTCTCGCGACTTGTTTTCATCCCGCTCGCGGTCGATGGCTCCATGCGACAGTCCGGGTTCGAGAGCACGGGGGGCACGGTCGAGGCGGGCTTCTACGACATCGCCCGCGCCGAAGCTCTCGCGAGGAAGGCGGCAGCCGTGGCGGTCGAGCTGCTCACCGCGGTGGAGCCCAAGGCCGGCACCTACCCGGTGGTGATCGCGCCGGGCTGGGGAGGTGTGCTCGCGCACGAGTGCTTCGGCCACAGCCTCGAGGGCGACGGGATCCGCAAGAAGTCCTCGATCCGCGCCACGCAGCTCGGCACCCAAGTGGCGGCGAAGGGCGTCAACATTTTCGACGACGGCACGGTGCCCAACAGCCGCGGCTCATTCCGCGTCGATGACGAGGGCACGCCCTCTCGCAAGAACCAGGTCGTCGAGGACGGCGTGCTGCGCGGCTTCCTGTGGGACCGGCTGAACCTCAAGTACGCCGATGCCGCGGTCTCCAAGGACGCGATACTGACGGGCAACGGCCGGCGCGCCAGCTATCGCGACTTCCCCATCCCGCGCATGACCAACACGTACATCGCTGCGGGCACCCGCGATCCCAAGGACATCATCTCCGAGGTGAAGCAGGGTCTCTATTGCGCCAACATGTCGGGCGGCTCGGTGAACCCGGCCGACGGCAACTTCAGCTTCGCCTGCACGCTCGCTTACAACATCGAGGACGGCAAGATCACCTCGCCCGTCCGCGACGTGACGCTCACGGGTAACGGCGCGGACGCCATGATGAAGATCGACGCGCTCGGCACGGATCTCACCATCGACGGCTGTTCGGGAACCTGCGGCAAGCAAGGACAATCCAAGCCGGTCGGTGTCGGCCAGCCCACGGTGCGATTCTCCGGCTTCACCGTCGGCGGAACCAAAACCTAGCCCGGAGTATTCATGAAACGCGTGATGGCAGATTCCTCGAAGGACATCGTCACTCGCGCTCTCGCCGAGGCGAAGCGGGCGGGTGCGACCGAAGCCGAAGTGATGCTCGAACGCACGCGCATCATGTCGGTGCAGGTGCGCGAAGCGGCACCCGAGTCGGTGAAGCAGGCGAACAGGCGCGGGCTCGGCCTGCGCGTCTTCGTCGACCAGAAGCCAGCCCTCGTCTACACCTCGGACTTCCGGCCCGAAGCACTCGCGTCCATCGCGACCAAGGCCGTCGCCCTCGCAAAGTTTGGCGTGTCCGACATTTCCAATGCGCTCGCGGCGCCTTCCGGTGCTTATCCGGACACGGCGAGGCTCAAGCTGTTCGATCCCGCGATCGCCTCCATGACTCCCTATGCAGCGCAGCAGCTGGCGATCGACACCGAGCGCGCAGGGCTCGCGGCGGATCCGCGTGTGAAGAAGTCGCAGGGCGCAAGCTGCTCCGCCACGCGCGGCGAAACGTGGATCGTGAACTCCAAGGGCATTGAGGCGACCTACGAGTCAACCGCGGTGGCCTTGAGCACCTCGATGCTGGCGCCCGACGAGGGCGGCAAGCAACAGATCGGCAGCGATGGCGACTCGCAGCGCGAGCTGGCGAAGCTGCGTAGCCCTGGGCAGATCGGCCGCGAGGCGGCGAAGCGGGCGGGCATGCTCGTCGGTGCGCGGAAGGTCCCGACCACAAGGGTGCCAGTGCTCATGCACCCTGATGTCGCCGCAGGCTGGATCCAGAACATGTTCAGCGCCTTCTCGGGCGAGCAGGTATTCAAGAAGGCCTCGTTCCTGACTGAGAAGCGCGACCAGGTGATCGGCTCCTCGTTGGTCACGGTTATCGACGACGGCACCATGGTCGGAGCCGTCGGCACCGCCCCGTTCGATGCCGAGGGCGTGCCCACGCAGCGCCTTGCCCTGCTCGACAAGGGGACGGTGCGCAATTTCGTCTACAACACGCGTTGGGCGATCAAGGCCGGCGCCAAGTCCACCGGCAACGCCGCGCGTGGCTACAACAGCTCGCCCGGGATTGGCTCGCACAACCTGTACATCGAGAACGGCACCACCCCGCTCGATGAGCTGATGAAGAGCCTCGACCGCGCGTTCTACATTGTCGACACGGGCGCCTTCGGCTACCAGGCCAACACCGGAGGCTGGTCGTACCAGGCCAAGGGCTACTGGATGGAAAAGGGCGTGATCGTGCATCCGGTCGCCGAGGTCACGCTGGCATCGGACTCGCTCTCGATGCTCAAGGGCGTCGTCAAGGTCGCGGATGATCTCGTGTTCAGCGGCTCGATCAATTCGCCGCACCTGCTCATCGATGAGATGACGCTGTCGGGGTCGTAGGGGCGGATTGACCACGCCCCTCATTCGCCTGGGTTCCCTGCCACGGCGAATCACCAAGTTGGATCTGCTCGCCTTCCTCGACGAGCACGGGGGCCTGGATCGCCGCCACGTGGGGCAGATCGCATTGAACGGGCACGAAGCCACGATCGAGGTGCCTGAAGGCTGGCCCGCCCGGCTCGTGAAAGCGCTCGACGGGCAGCCGCTCGGCGATCGTCGCGTGCGCGCTTGGGCTGAGCATTCGAGTGATAGGCCATCGAGTGCGGGGGAACACTTCGCGCGGCTGCTCCGCCTGCTCGACATGGAGACGCAGGCCGCGGCACAGCAGGCGGCTGAACGGGCCCGCAGACTCGCTCCGGCGGAAGCCGAGCGCAGCGGCTTCAGCATGATCGACCTGGTCATTCGCGACGAGGAGTCGGGCCTGGGCGGGCGCACGCTCCTGAGGCTGGGCAAGCGGAAGTCGTCCCCGCTGCCGTGGACACGATTGGGCGTCGGGAGTCCGGTCCTCCTCACGCCCGAAAAGCGTGGTCACGCCGCCAGCTACCGCGGCGTGGTCTGCGAGCGGACGGATGATGCGTTGCAGGTCGCCCTCGCCGGCATGCCCGACGACCTGGACGAGCATGAGCTCTGGCGGCTCGATCACTCCAG
>JANLOX010000159.1:0-5466 GCA_031366795.1 Candidatus Eiseniibacteriota bacterium
GCGACGATCTGCTCGTCCGTCAGGATGCCCTTCCACGCCGGCATGGAACCCTTGCCCGTGTGGATCGTGGCGATCAGTTCGGCATCGGTCTTCGCGTTCATGTACTTGCCGTCCGTATGGTCACGCGGGTGCGGGTTGAGCGCGGCCCCGCCCGGGCCGTCACCCTTCCCACCCGGTCCGTGGCACACGGTGCAGCGCTCGGCGTAGATCTTGGCGCCGTCCATCTCGACCGCCGCCGGGGCAGCCGGCGTGGTCTCGGTGGTCGTCGTGGTGGTCGTCTTCGTGCCTTCTGCCGACTCTTCGGACTTGCTGCCACCGCAGCCGGCGATCAAGGCGTTAGCCATTGTGAACACTGCAAGCGTCACCGCAACTGCTGAAACCGGGCGCGACAAAGCGCGCTTGAACAAGGGAGTTTTCATGGCGCGGGACACTAGCACGCACTTCTTGGCTCGGCAAGATTCCGGAAGGATTTTCCCATAAAAATTGAAAAGGCAGCCCAGACGTGTACTGAAGTCACGTTGGGCTGCCTCTTCCCGAGAAACCAGGGAGTGACCGGGATGAACCCCTCTGGCTTCCCGGCTTCGTTGACCGGGCGTATTCGATTTTTTTGGTGATTTGCTTCGCTACGAGTTTCTGCCTGTTACGTACTGCTTACCGAACTTCTACGGGTATTGCTGAACCGTGCGGGTCCCGCTCACCCCCTCTCGGGTAAATCACTCGAACGTCATTCAGGGTACGAGCCCCTTGCTGCTACTTCTGTACCGACGTTCACGAGTACCATTGGGGGGCGATCCCGGGCGGCTTGCATCTGCGCGGTGGAGGTGCCAGTCCCCGTGCATACCACCCGGAATCGAAGGCCCCGCTCCCCCGGAGGCCTTGCGATTGAATCCAGGACGGGCATCGCTGCCCGCTGATCCCCCCGTATCCGCAGCTACATCACAGCATCCCGCGTGCCATGACATGCGGATTGCCCGATGTGCTCCGCTCCCGCGGACGGATCGTGCATTTGCAATGAGTTACGAAGCGACTGCGAAATTGGATCAGGGGCGGCGTGGGATGGCGTGGCCTCGACTGTTTCGGCGCGGAGGTAACACCCGAGCGGCAATTACTGTCGCAACCCATTGCCAATCATCATGATGACTGGGTAACACCCAATCTCGCGGGTTGCCGTAACAGAGGTCTCACTTTCGGTCCCGCTCCAGTCGGTAACACTTTCGAGGCAACAAAAAACCCGGCCGAGTGGGCCGGGCCAACCGCGGAAGCCTGTGCGCCGCCGGTCAGGGCAACTGCAGGTCGAACCGCTTGAGCCGCGCGTACAGCGTCTTGCGGCTCACGCCGAGCAGTTCGGCGACGCGGCTCTTGTTGCCACGCGCCTCGGCGTAGGCCTCGAGGATCGCGGCGCGCGCGGCCGCCACGCTGGCGACAACGCCCGGCGCGTTGCCGGAGTCATGCGAGAGGAACGGCATCAGCGAGGTGGGCGTCACGACGGCATCGCCGGCGTGCAGTGCGGCGACCCGCTTCATGACGTTCTCGAGCTCCCGCACATTGCCGGGCCAAGCATTTGAAAGCAGCACGGACTCGGAGTCGCTCGACATCCGCGGGCCCACGAGACCGCCATAGAACGCGAGGAAATGGCGCGCCAACGGCACAATGTCGTCACGGCGCTCGCGCAGCGCGGGCACCGCGATCTCGACCTCGTTGAGCCGGAACAGCAGGTCGCGGCGGAACAGCTTTTCATCGGCGCCACGCAGTTCGCGGTTGGTCGCCGCGATGATGCGCACGTCGGCGCGACGCACCTGGGTTTCGCCCAGGCGCATGTACTCGCCACTCTCGAGGAAGCGCAACAGCGTCACCTGCACATCGAGCGGCAACTCGCCCACTTCATCGAGGAACAAGGTACCGCCGTGTGCGGCTTCGACCAGCCCCACCCCATCGGTATGCGCGCCCGTGAAGGCGCCCTTGCGGTGCCCGAACAGCTGCGACAGCGCAAGGTCGGCCCGAAGTGCCCCGCAGTTCACTGCGAGGAACGGCTTGTTGGTGCGCGCCGACAGCGAGTGGATCGTGCGCGCCACGAGTTCCTTGCCCGTCCCGGTCTCACCGGTGATCACGACCGACAGCTCCGTGCCACCCGCCCGGCGCGCGAGATGCTCCACCTGGCGCATCGCCTGCGAGCATGCCACGAGGCCCGGTGCGCGGCTGCGGCGGCCCATCAGCGTGGGCTGGCCGGGTGCCGCCGTCGGTTCGCTGCCCAGCGGCGCCGAGCGCGCCAACTCCTGCTCGGCGCGCTCGATCCAGTAGGGAGTCGAGAGCGGGCCGAACAATGCGGCAGCGCGATAGAGGTGACGGCGGGTCTGCACGGGGTCTGTCCCGGCGCGACCCATCTCGAGGTAAGTCTTGCCCAGTTCCAGCCGCTCATGGGCCTGCTCCAGCAGGGTCGCGGCCATCGCCCACGAGACGAATGCGTCGGCGCCGCGGCCACGGGCCCACGCGATGGAGCCCGCAACGCGCTCAGCGACGGCGAACTCGAGACGGTCGTCCGTCAGCCGCGCGAGACGGCTGGCGCGCTGGCAGGCCGAGTCGGCGGCATCGAGCCGCCCCAGCGCCAGCAACGACTCGGCCCGGCGGCGTTCGATCTCAACGACCAGGTCGCCCTCCGGGCATACGCGCTCGGCGAGCCGCAGGGCCTCCTGGTAGGCGATCAGCGCTTCCTCGAAGCGGCCGCGGTCGTGGTCGAGCTCGGCCAAGAATTCCTGCGCGAGCACCTCTTCGCGCAGGGCGCCTCGCTCGCGCGCATGGGCTCGCGCCTGCGTCAGCAACTGCTCGGCGTCCTCGAAACGGCGCTCCAGCCTGGCCACATTGCCCGAGCCGATGGCGATGTTGACGGTGCGCAGCTCGTCGCCGACCTGCGTGGCGACGCGTTCGGCCTGGGCATAGTGCTCGGCGGCCCGCTTCCAGTCGCCGCTCTTCTGGAACACAATCCCCAGGTTGATCAAGGGTGCCAGCGTTTCACCGAAATGACCGCTGCGCTTGTGGATCTCGAGCGCCTGGGTCAGGTGGGCAGCCGCGGCGTCCCATTCGCACAGGTTCTTGTGGATTAGCCCTAAGTTGTTGCGAACGTGCGCCGCCCCGGTGTCATCGCCGACGCGGCGGTAGAGGGCAAGCGCCTGTTCGTAGAGGTCACGCGCGTCGCCCAAGTCGCCGTGCCGGTAGCTCAGGCGGCCCAGCAGGTTGAGCGCCACCGCGGACTGCGCCAACTCGCCCGCGGCATCGGCGAGTTCGAGCCCACGGAGCGCTTCCACTCGGCCCTCATCGATGCGGCCGAGCCGAAACAACGCCTCCCCGCCCTGGAGGTGCAGGCGGCCGCGCAGGGACACCGATTCGATCGCGGATTCGAAGGCAAGTACCTCTCGAACCTGGGCCAGGGCGTTTTGTGGATCACCCTGGAGGAGCCGGCACGAGATGCACTTGCTGCGTAGGCCGGCGCGGCGGTCGACCGGCAGCGCTTGGGCTTCCGGGCGCGTCAGGAGACGCTCGATGAGCTCCAACGCAGGACCGACGTGGTCGGCTTGCAGATAGAGATCCGCCAGCATTTCCAGCTCGGAGAGAGCAGGCTCGCGCTCGCTGTCCATACTGGACGCGATCCGCTCCTCCAGCCGGGCAATACGCTTTACGTCGAAGCCGGGCACGTTGATTCTCCGGACAACGAAATGATGCAGCGTGCTGACGGGGTTCCTAGAAGTGGAACGTAGTGATCCTAAGACCCTGCAACACAATACGAAGGCGCCACATCCACGCGAGTTGTGATCCCCGGCCGTCAGCCACGGTCACGGGATCGGCTTGCTTTTGAACCATCGGTCGCGTCGTGGGCCGGACACCGATTGAGCTGGTGCCGCGAGTCGCCCCCGTCGGAACGTCTGGATCCCCATGGCTTCCGCCACCGTCCGCGGGTCCCTTCCCTTGCGCTTCGATCGGCGAGGCGAGGGTGGGCGCGGCCAGCGAACCGAAGCACAGGGTCGCAGCCAATGTGAGGATGAGAGCCAACTGACGATTCATCTTGAACCGCGACATGAGTCCTCTTCTGTGTGTCCCCAGTCGATTCGTCTACTTCCCATCAAAATCTAAGAGCCTTAACCGAAACGCCGATGGCGCGCCTGGCCATTGGATACGGATTGAAGCGTGGCGCGCCCGGTACGGTGTTTGACCGTAGGGAAAGGCTAGGCCTGTCGACCACCCCGCTGCAATGGTTTTGTTTAGGGTGCCGTTCAGGGGTCACCCCTTCCGCTTGAGTTTGGCCCCGCCCGCCCCGTCCTCGACCACCACGCCGTGCCTGGCCAATTGGGCCCGGATCTCGTCCGACTTGGCCCAATCCTTGGCCTTTCGCGCGGCTTCGCGGTCCTCTGCCAGACGCAGCACCTCGGGCGACCACTCTTCCGCCGCCGGCTTCTTCCAGAACAGCCCCAGCACCCCGGCCAGCCGGAGCATGGCGGCAGCGGCCGGGCGGGCCTCCGCCTCGCGCTGTTCGTCGAGGGCCCGGTTGATCTCGCGGGACAGGTCAAACAGGTGCCCGATGGCGCGGGCGCTGTTGAAGTCGTCGTCCATGGCTTCGTGGAATTGCCGGTCCGCCTCCGCGACCGCGTCGGCCAGCGGTCCCGCAGGGGGAGCCGTGGCCGGGTTCAGGTCCCATGCCCCTGTCCGCTCCAGGGCCAACCGCAGGCGCTGGTAGGCCACTCCCGCCTCGCTCAGGCGCTCGTGGCTGAAGTCGATGGGGCTACGGTAGTGCGTCGACATCAGGTAGAAGCGCACGACCTCGGGTTCGACCTGCGCCACGATGTCCTCGATGAAGAACAGCTTGCCCGTGCTCTTCGACATCTTCTCGCCGCCGAGATTGACCATGCCGTTCTCGGTCCAGAAGTTCGAGAACGGCTTGCCCGTCGCGGCTTCGGACTGGGCGATCTCGTTTTCGTGGTGCGGGAAGATCAGGTCCTGGCCGCCACCGTGAATGTCGAAATGCTCGCCGAGGTACTTCATCGCCATCGCGGAGCACTCGATGTGCCAGCCCGGACGCCCGGGCCCCCACGGCGACTCCCACGCGGGCTCGCCGGGCTTGGCGCCCTTCCACAGCGCGAAGTCGAGCGGATCGCGCTTTGACTCGCCGATCTCGATGCGCGCTCCCGACTGCATGTCGTCCACGGCGCGCCCGGACAACTTGCCGTAATCGGCCTTCTTGCGCACCTCGAAGTACACGTCGCCCGCTGACGGATAGGCAAAGCCCCGCGCGATCAGCGTGGTGATGAGGCGCAAGATCTCGGTGATGTGCTGGGTGGCCCGCGGGTAGTGCGTGGCGCGTATGATGTTGTGGAGGTCGGCGAAAGCAAGGTAGGCCTCGATGTTGCGCTCACTCACCGACTCGTAGGCGATGCCTTCGCGGTTGGCGCGGTCGATGATCTTGTCGTCGACGTCGGTGAA
>JANLOX010000188.1:0-14402 GCA_031366795.1 Candidatus Eiseniibacteriota bacterium
GACTTACTGGAGCTGGTGATCGGAATCGAACCGATGACCCCGTCATTACGAGTGACGTGCTCTACCAGCTGAGCTACACCAGCCCCGAAGTGATGCCGTGTGCCGGGGTGTAAGCCGGCAAACGTCTGCAGAAATGGTGCGACCCCCCAGAATCGAACTGGGGACACCGCGATTTTCAGTCGCGTGCTCTACCAACTGAGCTAGGGTCGCACGCTCAACGCGTTGGGACCCGGGCGAACCCGAGCCAGCGCATGAGGATTATCATGCCCCCCAAATCAGCGTCAAACCAGTGTGGCGTCTTTCGCTACGCGGCAGCGGCCCCGGCGCGCCGGTCCCGGGCGCGGCGGCGCTCTGCGGGGGTGTGCCGACGGTCCTGGTTCCCGACAATCGGCAGTGTAAACGTGACCACGGTGGTCCACTCCCCTTCCGAGCGCACGCGGATCTCGCCGCCATGGTCCTGGATCACCCGGCGCGCCAGGCTCAGGCCGCTGCCCGCTCCCGCCAGGCGCCCATTGCCGAACGGCAGGAACAGTTGGTCGAGTGCTTCGCCCGGGCTGGTGGTACCGTCGTGGCCGAGTTCGAACATGACATGCTGCGGCAGCTTCTTCGTCTCGATGCGAATGCGCCCGCCCGTCGAGACCGAGTCGAGCGCCATGCTAAGCACCGAGCGCACCACGCCGCTGATGCCATCAGGATCCAACAGCAATTCGGGCAGGTCACTCGCCAGCCGTTTGATGACACGCGCGCGCCGCCGCACCAGCGCCTCACCGTTGGCGCCGAGCGCTTCATCGGTGAGGGTGTTGAGCTGGACGAGCGACAATGTGGGCGGTGCGAGTTCCGCGTGCGCGCGTTGCTCGCGCAGGATGCGTTCGAGCCGCGCGGTCTCGCGCAGAATCACCAAAGCATACTCGCGCGCTGCCCCCTCGGGCAGTTCGTTGAGCAGGCGGCTCGCGAAAGCGCGCACCGAGGCGACCGGCTTGAGCGCCTCTTCACTACCGCGCGCGGCGATTTCGCCGAGCGCGGCGAGCGACTCGCGGCGCTGGGCATAGCGCGCGGCGTCGCGTTCGCGGCGTTCGGTCTCGCGCAATTCCGAGAAGCGGCGCGCCTGGTCGAGCGCCAGCCCGATCAGGTTCGCGGCGGCGGCCAGGTATTCGCGTTCGGCGCGACCGAGACTCATGCGCCGCGCGCCACTGTGCACCGTCCATACGCCGAGCGCACCGACCGGACGCCCGTAGGCTTCGATCGGCCAGATCGCCAACGCCGCGATCTCGGCGGCAGCGGCGGCCGGCAGCAACATTTCATCGGTGGCCGGGTAGGCAATGCGCGCCCGGCCCGCTTCGAGTGCCGCCTGGACGACCGGCTGCAGCGCGCGGCCATGCCGCTCACGCGCGCCCGCAGGTCCGTGCGCGAGTTGCAACTGCGCGATGCCATCACTCCCGACCGACCAGATCGCGGCGGCATCGGCGCCCGATCTCTCGGCCGCGAGACGCGAGGCCAGGTGCAGCACTTCGGCGAGATTGCGCGGCGACATCGCGGCGTTCGACAGGTCGAGCAACCCCAGCGCCTGGCCGGTGCGTCGCTCGAGCTGGTCCAGCCGGTCACGCAGGTCCAGCGCCATGCGCACGACTTCACCCCATGCGGCCACACGCTCACGCGCGCGTTCGGCCAGGCCGGCGTCACGGAACTCAGCGATGACCACGCCGTATTCGATGGCACCCACGCGCATCGGGATCACCGTATGCTGCTCGCCGGCCGACCACGGCAGCGACAGCCCAGCGGCGTCACCACTCGCGGGACGCCCATCGCGCCACGCGGCGCGCGTCGTGGCATCGAGTGCTTCATGATCCCACGCCGCGGGTGCCACCATCGGCCCGGGCGTCATTGCTTCGGGCCCCCTCAAGCGTGCATCGTCGAGCCACTGGCGAAAGGCTGTCGCATCCACCGGCGGCACGAAGCGGGCGGTGCGCTCGAACACCTCCGTCAGCGGTTCACGGCGCAGCACGTGCGCGACGTCGGCATCCAGCCCATCCGGGTGCACCATGGCAGCGGCCAGCGCGCGGGCGAACTCGGCGCGGTCGGCAGCGGCATGCAGGCTCGAGAACAGCGTGAACTCCCACGCGCTGGCGGGGACTTCAGGAGGCACCTGCTTGGCACTGGGCCTGGATCTGGGCTGTTCGCGCATGGGGATGTCACGGCTCCTTGAGGTGCGGGCGCTTGGGAATTCGACTCACTCAAGGGAAGTCCGCAATCCGTGTGCCCGCGCCGGCCGCTTGTCGCGGCCCTACATCCTTGGGGGTCACAGGCGTGCGACCCCGAGAATTCGGGGTGTTTCAGGGGGCTCAGCACGGCACCCCGCGCGGCACCCCGCGCGCCCGCGCGGAACGGGCCGCTGGGCTGGGCGATCTCCCCCAGTGATGGGGCAATCCCAGCTAACCCGGACGATTCGCGATGCTCGAGGCGAAACCCATCGGGTCGGTGTCGCCATAACGAACGCGGATGACGAAAGAGTGCATCAAGCTGTCTCCCCGGCTTGGGCCACTGATTGCTTCCCCGCTCCCGGCGCCGGCGCAACCGGCGGAGCCGTCTTCCAGCGCCGGTGCAGCCAGAACCACTGGTGTGGCACGCGCCGCACCCAACTCTCGAGGCGCGCCGTGTGCCACGCGGTCACGCGCTCGACCGCACCTGCATCCTCCGGCCCGGCGAGATAGGGTGGCTCGAGTTCGAGCACATGGCGGCCATCAGGCAGGCGCACTTGAAATCCCATGACGATCGGCGCGCCGGTGGCGATCGCCAGTCGCGCCGGTCCCACCGGAGTGCTCGCGAGCCGGCCCATGAAGGGCACGAACACACCCGCGCGCCGCGCATCCTGGTCGGCGAGCATGGCGACGCAGTGTCCCGCGCGCAGCGATTGGAACACGCGCTTGAGCGAGCCATGCGTGCTCAGGGAACCCACACCACAGGCGGCGCGCCGCGCGGCAAGCCAACGCTCAGAGTAGGGGTTGCTCAAGGGCCTCACCACAAAGTCGACGGGATAAGTGCGGCCCAACCATGCGCCGAGTAATTCGAAATTGCCGAAGTGACCCGTCATCAACACGACACCGCGGCCCATCGCCAGCCCCACCTCGAGATGCTCGCGCCCGCGGACTTCGGCGACCACCTCGCCCGCAGCGGAGTGCACCAACTCCGGCAGCCGCGCGTACTCCGCCGCGATGCGTCCGACTTCGCGGTAGTGATCGCGCAAAATGATCGCGCGTTCTTCCGGGCTCCATGCTGGAACCACACGCGCGAGATTGTCCACGGCGACGCTCCGGCGCATGCCGGCCTCGCGCAAGCGGTCACCCAGCCAGGCGCCCGCCGTCAGGGACCGTCGCCAGTTCAGGCTACGAAACCCAGCGGCCGCGCCGCGCAGCAGCAGCGATTCGAGAAGGGGAGCGCTCATTCCTAGCGCGCTCCCCTGGCGCCGTGCGGCGCACCGTCGTCGCGGCCCGCGCTCCAACGGGGACCCGGATGCGTCGCGGCGACACCCGACCACTGCAACTCAAGCAACGCCGCGAGCACGCGCTCAGGCGTGAGCCCCGCGCGGCGCGAGACCGCTCCCAATTCGCGCGGCTCGGCATCGAGGATGGCAGCGACGCGCGCGGCATCGCTTGCCATTGACTCCTTCGCGGCCGCGCAGACACGAGGAGCTTCGCCCGCCCTCGGCTCGCCAGCGGCTGCCGCGATCGCGTCGTTCGCAGGATTCCGCGCGGCCGCGTGAGGCGCCAACGCCACGGGGCCCAGGGCGTCCAGCACATCGCGCGCGCCCTCGCACCACAATGCGCCCGCGCGCAGCAGCGCGTTGCAGCCGCGGCTCGAGGGCCGGTCGATGTCGCCCGGCACGGCGAGTACCGGCCGCCCGAGCTTGCGCGCGATCGCCGCGGTCGCGAGCGCCCCGCTGCGATGGGCCGCTTCCACCACGACCGTGGCGAGCGACAATCCCGCGATCAGGCGGTTGCGCTCGAGGAACAGACCACGCGTGACGTGAACGTCGCGCTCCCATTCCGCGACCAGCGCGCCGCTGCTGCCGACGATGCGTTGCGCCAACTCGGCATGCGAAGGCGGCGTGATGCGATCGAGACTGCCGGGCAACACGGCGATCGTGGCACCACCCGCATCGAGTGCCCCCAGGTGCGCCGCGGCATCGATGCCGCGCGCGAGGCCACTGACGATGACCACGCCCAACCCCGCGAGGTCCGCGGCGAGACGGTGGGCGAACGTGCGGCCGTACTCGGTCGAGGCGCGCGCGCCGACGATGGCCACACACGGCCCGCTGGGCCATGCGCCACGCACATACAATTCCGCAGGTGGATCCGCGAGGGCGCCCAGCGCTTCAGGCCACTGCGCGCCTCGCAACGCCAACGTCAGGGGGGCGAAAGCCTCAGGCATCCCCGCCGGAACCGTCGCCGCCGCGCGGCTTGGGAGACGGGGGTCCGGTGAGCATTTCCCATTCGACGCCGTCTTCGGACGCGCGCACCGCGGCACTGTCGTCCTGCAAGATGCTCGCATCCTCGACGGACATCAGGTCATCGCTGCGCAGGAAGCGGCGCAGCCGCTCGCCCAGCGAACCATCACGCTTGGTCAACTCGTCCAGCCGCGCGGCTCGCGCGTCCGGCGGCATGCGGTGCAGCGCATGGGCCAGGCGGATCGAGCCCCGCTGCTGGCCGATCGCGAGCAGCGAGTCGAGGGCAGCGGCGCCCACGCTGTCGTTGGAATCTCGCGTGAGTTGAAACAGCGCAGGCACGGCATTGCCCTCCCCGATCTTGCCGAAGATGCGGGCAGCACTGAGTCGCGAGAACCACAACCCCTGGTTGAGCAGCGGCATCAGCGCGCGGGAGGAGCGATTCCCCAGCCGCACCAGAGCCGCTTCGGCGAGATCGCGCAGGTACCACGACTCCTCACTCAGGCACTCGACGAGCTTGCCGATCGCTTCGTCGTCGCCCTGCAGCTCGAGTTCGCGCACGCCGTCACGCTTGGCGGTGAGGCCGCGGGTGTTGAGGGCATCCCAAGTCTTGCCCTGGCCCTGCTTGTCATCACTCGACATCGTCGCTGACCTCCTCGCCGGGAGATTTCGACAACCGGCGCCACAGTTCCTCGAGCAGTTCCGGCAGACCCTCGCCCGAATGAGCGCTGATCACGTATTCACCCGCTTCACGCGCCTTGGCGACCAGTGCAGCCCGGTCCTCGGGCGACAGCACGTCGGCCTTGGTCAGCACGTGGACGCGCGGCTTCTCGGCGAGGGCGGCACTATACTCCTTGAGCTCGCGTTCAACGAGAGCAACATCCGCGGCCGGATCGGGCGATGAGGCGTCGCACAGCAGCGCCAGCACGCGCGTACGCTCGATGTGGCGCAGGAACTGGAACCCCAGCCCCTTGCCTGCCGAAGCCCCCTCGATCAGGCCCGGGATATCGGCCGCCACGAACTGGCGTTCGTTGTCGAGCTTGCAGATGCCGAGGCCCGGCTCGAGCGTGGTGAACGGGTAGTCGGCGATCTTGGGCCGCGCCCGCGACACGCGCGAGAGCAACGTGGACTTGCCGGCATTGGGCAGCCCGACGAAGCCCACGTCTGCGATCAGCTTCAGTTCGAGTTCAATCATCTTCGAAACACCCGCCTCACCGGGATCGCAGCGGCGCGGCGCCTGGTTCGTCGCCGAAGCGAAACGCGCATTGCCACGACCACCGCGACCACCCTTGGCGATCAACAAACTGTCCTCGGGCCCCGTCAGGTCGCCCAGCGGCTCGCCGGTCTCGGCATCCTTCACCATAGTGCCCGCGGGCAGCCAGACGATGACGTCGGCGCCACTCTTGCCGGTCTTGTTGTTGCCACTACCGAAACCGCCGTGGACAGCGCGGTAGCGCAGCGTCTCGCGGCAATCGAGCAGCGTACGCACGTGCGGATTCACCTTGAGCCACACGTCGCCGCCGCGGCCGCCATCGCCGCCATCCGGGCCGCCCTTGGGGACGAACTTCTCGCGCCGGAAGCTCACGCAGCCGGGGCCCCCATTGCCGGACGTCACTTCAATTTTTACGTGATCGATGAACACTTAAGAACGACTCCCTCCCAGCGGACGCTGTTGCACGCCTCGCTCCAACGTCACACGACGGCCGATTCCCGCCGCGACAACAATCCGCCCGCGCGCCACACCGCCACCGCGGCCGCATCAAGACCATGGTGCAGTGTATCCTGAACGCCCCGTGTCAGGTTGCGCACGCCCACCGGGTGCCCCGGCTCCACCGCTTCCGGCAGGCTCGGCACTTCGAGCTCCTCGCCCGCCGCCGCGAACTCGGGCAGCGGCCGCCGCCCGGCCTCCAGCGCAAGAATACCTGCATGTCCAAATGCCTGGGCGCATTCGGGCGCAAACGACTTCGCCAACACCACGGCGACCCCTGCCCGCCGCAAGGCCCACGCCGCCTCGTTGGCGAACTCCCCGCCCCCAAAGTGGCGCCCGGCGATGATCGCCCCCCGGGCGTCGGGACCCGTCTGGGCGATCCATTGGCGGTCCAACCCCGGGAACAACCCGGCCACCGGATCCTCGAGCAGTGCACGCTGCCCGCGAGCGCTGCGCGAGACGATCCGCTCGGCGGGCCAGTCATCGCCCACCACCAGCCATACCACAGCGCGCAATGATCCCTGCGCCGCGGGGGCCACCGCTGCGTAGTTGAGACTCGCCGGCGACGACGGCTCCGCGGACGGTGAAGCCGGACTCGCCGGCCGAGCGGCGGCGCCACGGACGAGCCGCGCACGGCGAACCGCCGCGTGCTCGCCATCGCGCGGATCACACAGCGCCCCCCTGAGCGCTGACGCCGCGCAGACCTCCGGGTTCGCCAGCCACCAATCGGCCTCTCGTGATTCGCCGCTCGCGCGGCCAAGCCCAAGCCGGGTCCCCGTGGCGCCGCGCGTGAGTTCGAGCGAGGCCAACGAATCGCGCACCGCGACTCCGCTGTGCGCGAGGGCTTCGGTGGCGCCACCCGTGTTGAGGGCGGAGGCCAACCACTCCGTGCCCGGCACTACCGCCACTTCGAGTCCCGCGGCCACCGTGTGCCGCTCGTATCGCGCGAGCCACACCGCGATGTCTCCCTCGTCCGCGTACGGCCCCAGCGCCACACCGCGCAGCGGGTGATCCAGTACATAGCGCAGGGGCCGCGCGAGCGACAGGTCCGAGCCCGGCGAGACCAACGGCTCGAGTCCATCGAGATCCAGTTCGAGCGATACCGTGGCACTTGACTCGGCCGCGGCAACGGCACGCACTTCGCGCCAATCGGCATCCCGGCCCCAGGCCTTCATGCACTCACGCGTGACCTCATCGGCTGGCAGCAGCACGAACGCCGCGCCCGCATGCACGAGGGTGCGGGCCAGCGCAACGCGCTCCGCCACGCCCAACCCCGTCACGCCCGCGCCGTTCACCTCGACACCCAGTCCCGCCCAGCGGCGCGCATCGGTGCGGCGTGCAAGCTCGAGCGCCGCATCGATGCCGCCGACGCCAGGCGGCAGACTCCCGAGCAGGCGCAGGTCTGCGATCGCGAGCAACGGGGCGGTGATGGGCGCGCCGCACAGCAGCGCGACCGCTTCGAGCGGCGACACGCGCCAACTCGCGACGCCGAGCGCGCCGCACGCTGAAGCGTCCACGCCACAGGAGGCGACCAGCCGGCCCGGAGCGGCCAGGGCTTCGCGGTACGTCGGCTCGCACGCGCCCGCGACCGGCGTCAGCACCGGGACGCCCAGACGGGCGGCGCACTCGAGCAACTCGCGGCCTTCGTCGTCTCCGGGGGCCAGCGCATTCAGCGGGCGGTTCCACCACGCCAGCGCGCGCGTCAGTGATGGGGAGCCACGCAGCACGGAATCGGCGAGCCGCAGCACGAACGCCGTCGCCGTGGGGCCGATCAGCAAGTGATCAGGACGCGGTGCATGATCAATCGGCGCGGGACGGCCGGGCTTTGCGTCGGCGCGGTGCGCGTCGAAAATCTGGCGGGCGCGGCTCGTCATCGCCTGTCCCCGGGCTCCCGCACCAGAATCAGGATCTGCCCTTTTTCTTGCGGCTGCTGCTCAAAGCGCCGCTCGGCTTCGGCTTCGACTCACCGGATGCGCGGCTCGCCGCGGGCTTGGATTCCGCGGCACCCGCTGCAGCAACAGGCTTGGCATCGCCGCCGGAACTTGCCGGGGGGGCAGTGCTGCTCGCGTCCTGCTTGGCCTTGTCCTGGTAGGACTTCGACCGGTAGTCGGTGATATAGAAGCCCGAGCCCTTGAATAGCAGGCCGGCGCCGCCCGAGGGAACGCGAATCGCTTTGCCCTTGCACTTGGGGCACCTCTTCACCGACTCATCCGACATGCTATGGAACAACTCGAACAGGTGATCGCACTTGATGCAGCGGTAGTCGTAGGTCGGCACCCGGTTCTCCTTAAGGGTTACATCACTCAGGCCGGAACAGGCGCCGCCGAGGACAGGCTCAACACGCAGGCGATCGTCGAGACGTCCACGACGTCATCGACACTGCAGCCGCGCGACAGATCGTTCCCCTGCCGCGCCAGTCCCATCAGGATGGGACCATACGCCCGCGCGCCCGCCAGCCGTTCCACCAATTTGTAGCCGATGTTGCCGGCATCGAGGTCCGGGAACACCAGCACGTTCGCATGTCCCGCCACTACACTGCCCGGCGCCTTGCGCTTGCCGACGTCCGGAACGATCGCGGCGTCGGCCTGCAGCTCGCCATCAAGGTGCAGGTCCGGACGGCGCTCGCGCGCCAGCCGCACGGCTTCGCGCACCTTGAGCACGTGCGGATGCTCGGCGCTGCCACGCGTCCCGAACGACAGGAACGCCACGTGAGGAACGGTCTGCATGATCCGCGAGTACTGGTCCGCCGCCATGATGCCGATGTCGGCCAGCTGCTCAGACGTGGGATCGGGCACCACGGCGCAATCGGCGAAGCTGATCACGCGTTCCTCACCCTGCCCCTGCGGCACGCCCATCAGGAAGAACGACGACACCGTGCGTGTCTGCGCGGATAGCCCGATCAGCCACAGGGCCGCGCGGAGCACATCACCGGTGGTGCGCGAAGCTCCCGCCACAAAACAGTCCGCCAATCCGAGCCGCACACGCGCCGCCGCCTGGAACAGCGGATCCGCTGCGTAGCGGTCCGCATCAGCAGGCGTGATGCGCTCACCGCGCGCCTTGAGCAGCGCCTGACGCGTGCGCGCCACTTCGGCGGCATCGCCGGCATCCACGCGTTCGACATTGCTCAAGTGGACGTCGGCCTTGCGCGCTGTGGCGCGCAGCAGCTCGGGTGCCCCCACGAACTGCACCTTCGCCAGACCCTCGCGGGCGATGCGATCCGCGGCGCGAACGACACGTTCGTCATCCGCCTCGGCCAACACCAGTCGCTGCACTTGAGCGCGCGCCGCGCGCCGTACCCGCTCCATCAAGGCACTCATTGTGAGACTCCCTTATCGCTGCTTGTGCGAGGGCTTCGCGGATGCCTTGCGCGTCGAGGCCGCGCGTGCCGGCCTCGCACGACCTGCCGATTTGCGCGCAGCGGCAATCGCGGCGCCGTAGCGCGTTTTCAGTTGCGTCTCGACGATCTGCGGCACCAGTCCGTGCACGTCGCCGCCCAGCCGCGCGACTTCCTTCACGAGGGTGGAGTTCAGGTAGGAGTACTCCTGGCTCGGCATCATGAACACGACCTCGACCGCGGGCGACAACCTGCGATTCATCAAGGCCATCTGGAACTCGTACTCGAAGTCGCTCACCGCGCGCAGGCCGCGGATCATCACCTGGGCGCCCAAGCGTCGCGCGCAATCCACGACGAGATCCGAGAACGCCACCACCTCCACGCGTTTCATCGAACGCGTCGCCGATTGAATAAGCGCCACGCGCTCTTCCACGGAGAACAGGGTGCCCTTGGCGGGACTCGGCGCCACCGCGACGATGACCCGGCCGAACAGGCTGGCCGCGCGTCGCGTCAGGTCGAGATGCCCATTGGTGAAGGGGTCGAAGGTTCCCGGAAACAGCGCCGTGCGGCCGTCGCTCATGAGGCATGCTCCTCGTCGCGCGGCGGCTGTGGCGCACGCGGCGCATAGAAGGTGATTTGCGTCTCACCGTAACGGCGCTCGCCGTTGCGATCGAGCCGCCCCGCCGATTCCGGCACCACATCTTTTGAATGATGCTCCAGCGCCACACGGCATCCCGCGCGCAACGTCGCCACGCGATCGAGTGTGTCGAGCGCCTGCCGCGCCTGCGTCCCACCGTACGGCGGATCCAACAGGATGACATCCGCCCGCTCGAGGGCCTCGCACAACTTCTTGAGTCCCGACGGCAACGCCAACCGCCACACCCGCGCGCGATCGCCCAGATCGAACGTTTCGAGATTCTGTTGCAGCGCCACGAGCGCGTGCCGGGACTGCTCGACGAAATCCACATGAGCAGCACCCCGCGACAAAGCCTCGATGCCCAGCGCCCCGGAACCGGCGTAGAGGTCCACGACCCGCGCGCCCTGCCATGGTTCAAGCATCATGCACAGCGCCTCACGCACGCGATCCGAGGTGGGCCGCGTCGCCCCACCTTTGGGCGCCACGAGCCGCCGGCCGCTGAATGTCCCCGCAATGACTCGCACAACTCGGGAAGTCTCAGTGAGTGCTCGCGGGGTGTCAAGCTTGGGTACCCCCGATGGACTCGCCCTGCGCAAACGGGCGTCGCGACGCGTCGGGTCAGGGCAATTCGACGCGCTCGTACCCGGCGGGGGCGTGTTGCGTGAAGGCTTCCGCTCCTCGCGGGGCGCCAAAGCTCCAGCCGGAGAAACGGTATTCCAGCTCGCCACCCGAGTCGGGGACGACGAGCCGCTGCGGCAATCCGCGGCCATCGATCTCGAGCCGAGCCGAGTCGGGGCCCGCGCCACCCGTTGAGTGAAGGCGCAGCACGCGGCCCCGCTGCGAGACGAGTTCGATGCCGGGAGCGTGCCCCTCCATGAGCAACTGCCACCAGCGGCGCGCGCCGGCGGCCTGCGCTTCGCGGAACACGATCAGCTGGCGCAAGCGCGGCTGCAACCACTCCCCGCCATCGCTACGCAGCGTGATGCGCTCGCCACTGGTGGGGAACTCGAGCCGCGCGCGATCGGGCAGTTCGAGCAACAGCCTCCCACGCGTGCGCACGGGCTGGTGCGAAAACGGATTGGTCGCCACCCGAACGAATGCACAGTCGGCGCGGCCGGCAGCATGCAGGCGGGCACCGAGCTTGAGGCCGTTGGCATCGGCCGCGCGTGATGGGCTCGTAGTCATCAGCGACAGCGCGAGCGCCGCCAGCAGCACGTGGCACTTCGCGGAAGGGTTCATCGCGAGGTGTCCGCAGTCGCTTCGCCCGCAATGCGCGAGACCCACGCGCGCAATCGCGAGCGGCTCAAACGCAAGGCCCCATCGGGGATGCGCAGCGCGGTCGCGGCAGTCGCGTCGTGAGCCATGAGCCGCATCGACTCGGGCTGCAATGTAACGCTCAGCCGGCCTTCATCATCCTTGGCCACCAGACGCGCTGGCCACATCACACCGTTCCAGCTTTGCCACCGCTCGTAGCCCAGCGCGATGGGGGAACCGCCGGCGGGATGCACGCGCACCGTGCGCGGCAGGCCCGCCATTGACACAACGAGCTCCAACGAATCCTCGGCCTCCGTCCAGCGCACGCGCCACGCGGAGTCCGCGGCCTCGCCCTGCGCCCACGCGCTGGCAGGCGGTGACCACGTCGCCGCAAGCGCGCGGCACACCCAACCGGAAATGTCCTGGCGCCGCGAGCGGTCCCCCCCGGCATCAGTGACCGCGGTGAGGTTGAGCGCCGGGGCATCGATCACCAGCGTGTCGCCATGCCCTGACAGATCGACGGCATTGCCGAACAGCGCATCCACACGGAAGCGGAACGCATCCGGCGCCACGAGCCGCGTGCGCAGCGTGAGCCCGGGGGGATCCTGCCCTGAAGGCCGGTGCACCCACGCGGAGTAATTGCCCTCGGCGAATCCCGCGTGCGCGCGCCGCTCGGCCAGCCGCGCCTCGAAGCGCGCCTCGATCGAAGGCGACCCGAGCCGCGGCAGCTGCGGCCTGCCCGCCGGAGCACAGCCCGCGACGAGCAACAGCACGAGACCGGAACCCCACAACCGGCGGCGGCGCATCACCACGTCATCCCACTCGTAACGCTCACGATCTCGCGCGCGATCTTCGCGGCAACCTCGTGTGACGTCAGGCCATCCGTACGCACGCGCATGCGCGCGACCTCTGCGTACCCCGCGGCGCGGCGCGCCAGCAGTTCCTCGAGCCGGGCCGGGTGTGCCGCGTCCGCCAGAAGTGGGCGGTCGGCCAGCATTCCGCTCATGCGTCGCAGCGCCTCGGTCGCGTCCACCTCGAGCCACACGGTATGGCAGCGCTGGCGCAGCAATTCACGCGCGGATTCGGTCTCCACGATCCCTCCCCCGCAAGCCACGACGCGGACGCCGTCCGTCAGGACGCGCGCCAGCACGGCCACCTCCAGTTCGCGGAAGGCCGCTTCGCCACGCGTCGCGAACAATTGGCGGATCGGCATGGCCGTGCTGAGCTCAATGAGGGCGTCGAGATCGGCACAGGAGCCCCCCAGCCGTTCCGCAAGCAATGGAGCCGTGGCGGTCTTGCCGGCGCCCGGCAGGCCCACCAGCGCGATCGCGAGAATCCGTTGCGGTTCGTGCATCGAATGAACCTAGCAGATCGGCACATGCGCACTTGTGCAGGAATCGCCACGTCACACGAGCCCCCACAATGCGAAAGGGCCGCCAGGAGAGTGTCCCGACGGCCCCGCGCGATTGCTTTGGCGGACGGCTAGTTGTTGCTGGCCGTCATGCCCACCAGGCGCGGCGTCACAAAGATGATCAGTTCGCGGTTCTGGCGCACGTTGCTGTTGGAGCGGAACAGCGCTCCCAGCAAGGGCAGGTCTTTCAAGTACGGGAGGCCACGGCGCACCATCGATTCGTTCGTGCGGATCAAGCCGCCGATGACGGCCGTCTGGCCGTCCTCGACCATCACGCGCGTGTCCGCTTCGCTGGTGTTGATGATGATGCCGCCCTGAACCGTGCTCTGCGCCGACAGGTCACTGACTTCCGGATGGAGATCCATGATGATCTTCTTGTCCTGGGTCAGGTGCGGCGTGACGCGGAGTTGGATACCGATCGTCTGCAGCTGCGACACGGGGTTACCTGCGACGTCCTGCACGATGAGCGGAATCTTCTGGCCGACGACGATCTTGGCTTCGCGATTGTCGACGGTCGTGATACGCGGGTTCGAGATGATGTTCGCCTTGCGGTTCTGCGCCAGCAGCTGGAGCTGCGCCTCGACGAAGCCCCACGACTTCGACACGCCATAGCTCAACCGCGTGGCCGGATCGCCGATGCTCGAACTGTGCGCGGCGCCCAGGACGTTCTGCGGGTTGTTGCCCGGGTGCAGGTAGTCCGGCGCAATCGGGCCGGTGCTGCTGAAGAATTTGCCCGCGCCGTTCAGCTGCGGTCCCACGTTCCACTCGATGCCGATGTTCTGCAGCGCTTCCGCATCGACATCGACCAGCTTGGCGGTGATTTCGATCTGCGGCGTGGTCGAGTCCAGCGCCAGCGCCATCTTCTCGACAGCGTCGAGGTTCGTCGGCAGGTCGCTCACGATCAGCGAGTTCGTCCGCTTCTCGACGAGGATCGAGCCGCGCTTGCTCATGCCCGCGACCAGCGCCGTCTGCAGTTCACCGGCATTGGCGTAGTTGAGCTTGATGACACGCGTTTCCAGCGGTGAGTTCTCCATCTGCTTCGTCTGGAGGGCCAACTGTTCAGTGCGTTCCGTCGCCAGCTTGGAGCGCTCTTCGACACGGATGATGTCGCCACCGTCGTCCGAGTAGTCCAGGTTGCAGCTGTAAAGAATCGTTTTCAGCGCATCGCGCCAGCTGACGTTCTGCAGCGCCACCGTGACACTCGCCTTCACTTCCTTGCCCACGATGATATTGCGTCCGCTGAATTCCGCGATCGCGCGGCAGACGGTGCGCACGTCCGCGCCATCGACATCGATCGAGAAGGTTCCGGGTCCGGTCCGCTGCAGTCCGACGCGTTGCGAGGCCGAACTCTCGGCCGCCACGACCGGACACGCCATCACCCCAACGAGCGTGCAGGCGATCATCACACTCGTAAGAGCACCGAGCAGCTTAGCGATTCGCATTCGAGTCGTCTCCCTTCCGGGTCAGCGGAATCTGCAGCAGTTCCGTCCCACCCTCCGTGGTGAGTTTCACAATGACGGCGTCGCGACGCAGGCCGTCGACAACACCATTCATGACTTTGTCTCCGGTCCGCAGCACCCGGCTGTTGCCGCGCGGGTCCTCGACCAGGGCAAACTTGTC
>JANLOX010000227.1:0-32789 GCA_031366795.1 Candidatus Eiseniibacteriota bacterium
AGGAACATCACCGCGATGCCGGCCGCATAGAACGAGATCAGCGCGCCGCCCTTGTCTTCTCCCAGGATGTCGACAAGATCGACGGCCATCAGCCCGCCCGTTCCGTTGGAGCTACCTGTGCCACTCGTGTCGGTGCTCGCCGTTTCGGCGTTCTCCTTGAGCAATGGCAGCCAGCGATCGATCGATGTGCGCTGCGTCGCTGTGAGTCCTCCGCCCACCTGGTCGAGCACCTCAATGCCGTGCCGCGCGAACACATCGGGCGCCGCGGTCATTGCCACCTTCTGCAGCAGGCCCATCACCATTTGCGGGGCGACGGGATCGGACTTGTCGGCGAGCAGCACGACATGCGCGCCGCCGCCATCGAAGCGCATGAGCGAGGTATCGATCCCCGCGGGGATCACGACCGCTACCGGCAGGTCGCCGCCCTTAACCAGCGCCGTCGCGCGTTCGCGTGTCAGCGGGATCTCGGGCGCATTCTTAGAAGCACCCTCCGGCTGTGCCGCCAGCGTGACCTTGAGGCCCTTCTCCGCAGCCAACGCCTTGACCAACCGCGCGCTTAATTCGGTGTGCGCTTCGTCGACGACCGCCAAAGGCACGCGCGCGGTCGCTTGCGACGAACCGCCGAACACCTTCGCGAAGATCGTGAAGAACAGGACGGGCAACAAGAACGCCATCGCCTGGGCCACGCGATCGCGGCGCAGCGTGGTGAACCATACCTTCAGCATGGTCGCGATCATTCGCGCAACTCCCTTCCCGTGAGATGGAGGAATACCGACTGGAGACTGGCGCCGCGAACCTGGAGATCCTCGACCGCCGAGCCGCCTGCGCGCAGTTGCTCGAGCAGCACCGGCAGCTCAGACGAAACGTCACGCATGCGCGTGGTGAACTGGCGGTCATTCCATTCGCCCTTGAAGCCCTCGGCCGCGGCGGGCACGCGATCGAGCCGCAACGCAACCTGCAAGTGCCCGCCCACCGTGCTCTCGACGAGTGCGGCGAGCGAGCCCTCGGCGATGATCTTGCCGTGATCCACGATCACGATGCGGTCGCACCGCGCCTCGGCCTCCTCGAGCTGGTGCGTGGTGAGCAGCAGCGAGGCGCCGCTCGCGCGCAGGCGATCCAGCATCTCGTAAATGCGCTCGCGACTCTGCGGATCGACGCCGACGGTGGGCTCGTCGAGCAGCAACGCCTTGGGCTCGTGCAGGACCGCGCAGGCGATATTGAGCCGGCGCTTCATGCCACCCGAGAAGGTCTTGATGGGTTCGTTCGCGCGGTCGGCCAGCGCCGTCCACTCGAGGGCCCAGTCGACGCGAGTCTTCAGCGCCGCGCCGGTGAGCCCGTTCAAGCGTCCAAAGGTGGCGAGGTTCTCGCGCGCCGTCAGCAACGGGTAGAGCGCGATCTCCTGCGGCACCACACCGAGCGCGTCGCGACCCGTTGCGCCCTCGACCTTGCGGCCGAACAGTTCGATCTCGCCGCCATCGAGCGCCACGCGGCCGGCGATGGCGCGGATCAAGGTAGTCTTGCCGGCGCCGTTGGGCCCGAGCAGCGCCAGCAGTTCGCCGGCGCGCAGCTCGAACGAGAGTCCCTTCAATGCGGCAGTGTTACCGAATGTCTTGCGCGCGTCCTGGACGCGGAGCACTGGGGCAGAAGTCATGCGGTCCCTCCCTTGGGCAGGGACACTAGCCGAATACCATTGGGCGAGAACGGGAGTCCCGCTGAAATGTCGATCAGCGGCGACGAACGGTTGCGGACCGGGCTGGGCGGTCGGCCCTAAGGGGAGTCGGCGCCGCTCATAGCCCCTGCGCGACGCCCCCTCGCCACGCGCGCTCCACCCGTCCGATCAGTGGGTGACCGGCGTACGGCGTGATTTTGTGACGCTGGCGCAGCAGCGCGGCCTCGACGGTCCACGCCGCGTCCGGATCGAATGCGAGGAGGTCGGCGCGCCGGCCCGGCACAATGCGCCCCACTTCGCCAGCGACCCCCGCAAGCACCGCGGGCTGCTCGGCCATCCAGCGCGCGATGTCGGACAACGTGGCGCCACGCTGGCGCTCCGCGGTCCACATCACCGGCAGCCCGAGCTCGAGCGATGCGACGCCGCCCCAGGCTGCGAAGAAGTCGCCGCGATCGAGGTTCTTGAGCGCGGGCGGACAGGGTGAATGGTCACTGGCGACCAGATCGATGTCGCCCGCGAGCAGGGCTGCCCACAGCGCATCGCGATTCGCGCGCGAGCGGATCGGCGGCGCGCACTTGAATTGCGTGGCGCCGTCGGCGATGTCTTCAGCGGCGAAGCTCAGGTAGTGGGGGCAGGTCTCAACGGTCACCGCAACGCCGCGCGCGCGCGCCGCGCGAAGAGCGGGCAGCGCCTCCATCGCCGCGAGGTGCACGATGTGCACGCGGCAATCTGTCTCGGCCGCGAGCCGCAACACCAACTCGATCGCCTCGACCTCCGCGGCCGCGGGGCGGCTGTCGAGCCAAGTGGCGTAGGCGCGGGGATCGCGGCCAACAACGGCGCCCGCCGCCTCATCGATCACGCGCGGCGACTCGGCGTGCACGAGCAGCGGCAGCCCGAGCCGCGCGATGACCGGCATCGCCTCGCGCAATTCCGCTTCGCCCACATGGCCAAACTCATCGACGCCCGAGGGCACCATGAAACACTTGAAGCCACGTACGCCCGCGGCCGCCAGCGGCTCGAGCTGCGCGGTGTTACCCGGCACCACGCCGCCCCAGTACTCAACGCTAACCGTCGCCGCACGCGCCGCCTGGCGTTTAAGCGTGAGGGCTTCGACGCTCGTGGTCGCGGGAACGCTGTTGAGCGGCATGTCCACGAGCGTCGTGATGCCGCCCGCGAGCGCCGCCCGGCTCGCCGTGGCGAAACCTTCCCATTCGGTGCGCCCTGGCTCGTTGATGTGCACGTGCGTGTCGACGAGTCCCGGCAGCAACGCGAGCGCGCCAAGGTCTTCGATGCGCAGGCCCTCCAGCGCTGGGCCCGCGCTCACGCCGGCAATGCGGCCGTCATCGACGACGACGTGGCCATCGATGATGCCGAGCGGCGTGATGATGCGGGAGGACCGCATGGCGAAGGGCGGATGCGAGGGGAAGGCCATCGCCTGACGATAAGCGGGAGGCTTACCGGACAGAAATGGGGGCGCCGTGGTCATTCTCAAGAACTCTTGTAATTTCAAGTTGAAATTTACTGATTTTACACATAACGTTAAAGCGTTAAATTTATATGTCGATAACTACCGGGAGCGACCGACATCATGAAGGTGTCGTTCAGGAGCAAGAGGCTCGAGACCCTTGATTCAAAGCCGAGCGAGTCAGGCTATCCGGCTGATGCCGTGAGGTCATTCTGCAAACGCCTGCAATTTATCCGAGCCGCGCCGGACGAACGGGACCGTCGTCGTCGTCGACATTGAGGACTACCACTGATAGGGAGCATGTAAGCATGGACGACCCACATGCCCGCTGAAGTCTTCGCTCCGGGCGAATTCATCCGCGAGGAGATCGAGTCCCGCGGGTGGACGCAGGAGACGCTGGCCGAAGTCCTGGGAAAATCGGCGCGGTTGGTGAACGAGATCCTCACCGCCCGACGGAGCATTACACCGGAGACTGCCAGCGCTCTGGCCGAAGCGTTTGGCACCACTGCGGAGCTCTGGCTGAACCTCGAAAGCGCCTACCAGCTCTCCAAGATTTCCGGCGACGGCGGCACGGTTGCGAGGAGGTCCAAGCTCTATAGCAAGGCGCCTGTGAACGATATGGTCAAACGCCGGTGGATTGAGCGCTCTGACGATATCGATGTGCTCGAGCAGCGCGTCGCCGATTTCTTTGGCCTCGAGAATATTGAGGATGCAATCGAGCTGATTCCCCACGCAGCCCGTAAGTCCACGTCGTACGAATCCGTGCATCCCGCCGTGTGCGCATGGCTCACGATGGCTCGCAGGCTGGCGACGCGGGTGTCGGCAGTTACCTTCAGCGAGGCACGGTTGAAGGAAGCCCTGATCGCCCTTCGAGCCCTGCTCGGTTCCGCAATCGAAACTCGACGGGTCTCGGCCGTACTCGCCAAGGCGGGCGTCCGCCTCGTGATTGTCGAACAACTTCCCCAGAGCAAGGTCGACGGCGCAGCGTTCTGGCTTGATGGCGCCGGTAAACAGCCAGTCGTTGCGTTATCGCTGCGATACGATCGAATTGACTGCTTCTGGTTCACGTTGGTCCACGAACTCATGCATATCGCGTACGGAGATGGATTGCAGGGTAAGGCTGACTTTGCGGGCTACGACTTCGACTTGGTCGGGCACGGCGCTCGAACAAGTTCCGCGCCTGCCGGCATCGAGAGGGAGCGCAACCAGCAAGCGGCTGCGTACATCGTTCCCCCGCAGGATCTCGACGGATTCATCGCCCGCGAAGGCCCCCGCTTTTCGAAGCGTCAGATTGTCGAATTCGCCACTTCCCAAGGGTTGCATCCGGGCCTTGTGGTAGGACAGCTTCACTATCGCGGCGCACTCTCATGGGCTCAGAATCGCGTCCTGCTTGAACGAATCCGCCAGCACGTCACCGCAACTGCGATAACGGATGGCTGGGGATACTCGAGTCGCCCGGCAAGCTAATCCGGTCTGACGCCCCCCCGGCCAAGACTGGGCGCCGCAGCCAGAATGTTGGCCGTGCCTCGCATGTGACTCTGCCTGCAGCCTGGCGGGACGCAGCGGGAAGTGCTTCGAGTCGTGTGACTTCACACCCACGACTACCCCCCGCCACGCATGGCACCCGTCTTGCGGATTGTCCCACCATGCTCGATGCGATCCTGTCTGCACCCGCCGCTTTCCCGCCCCACCTGCATCGCCACCTGCTGCAGCTGTATGCGATCAAGCACCGCCGCGCGCCGAAGACCCAGTCGGAGCAGCGCCGCGCGGTCTACGACTACCTGACCCGCACGCAGCGGGACAAGACGGGTGCCCTTCGCATTCACCTGAGCGCGGAACTCGAGACATGGCTCAAGGGGACGGATGAATGTGTGCGCGGATGGGGACCGATCCCACGGCTGGCCGGCGTCGTCTACCAGTTCAGCCGCGACCTGCGAAAGCGCTTCGACCTTTCGGTGGAACGCGACTACAAGGAATTCGCGCTCTACCTGTCACTGTCCGTGCGCAGCGCATTGCGCTGGCCGGAAGCGGTCATTGGCGATGACTTCATGCGCGTCCTGTGGGAGCCGGCGCCCGGCATCACATCGCCGAGCCGGATCGGCGTCACCCGCGCCTTCAACTACTTGCGCAGGAAGTCGCCCGATTCGCGGCGCCTGGACGCCAACAAGGTTCAGGACTTCAGCCGCCTGCTGGTGCGCGTGCTCTCGGAAATCGACGAGGGCAACCTGCCAGGCTACGTGCTGTCCCCCGCGCAGTACGATTACCTCGGCAAGCCCGTGAAGATGAAGAACCCCACGCTCCGTCTCACCGGCCTGATGCATCACGTGGTCGTCGAACGCGGCAACATCTCCGAGCAGGAACTCAATCGCCCCGAGATGGCCCTGACCGTCGGTCGCGAAGCACCGAACATCGTGAAGCGTCTGCGCATGCCGCAGTGCCTGCGCGAGGCGCACGGCATCCGCCAGCCGTCCGTCACATCGATCGAGTCCACGCCGCCACCCGCGATCCAGAAGGTGACGGTGGTCGGGCCGCTAAGCCATGGTTCTGGCCTCGGCGCCGCGGCGCGCGCCTGCGGTGAGGCGTTCAAGGCAGCTGGCGTTGCGGTGGATGTCCTGAATCACGTCGCCGGTTGGGGGCGCACCGATGAGGACGAGGGCAGCGGACTGGTACAGCGTGTCCGCGGCGACATCAACATCATCCACTTCAATCCGGACGTCATCATCGAGAACCTGTCGCGCTGCGGTCTCGACCAGTTCGAGGGCTGCTACAACATCGGCTTCGCATTCTGGGAGACCTCGCAGGCCAGTTTCGCGCACCGTCTCGGGCTCGACATGCTCGATGAAGTCTGGGTGTCGAGCGAGTACTGCCGCGAAGTCTTCCAGCGGGCGACGAGCAAACCCGTGGTACTTGTGCGCACACCGATCCCCAAGTTCGAGGACCTGTCGTGGGCGAAACGAAGCTGCTTCGGCATTCCCGATGGCCCTTTCACCTTCATCTTCACCTTCGATGGCGCCTCGCGTGTCACGCGCAAGAACCCGATGGCCGTGGTCGATGCGTTCCAGCAGGCCTATCCCTCAGACGATGGCGTGCAACTCGTCATCAAGACCCAGAACACCCACAAGCTATCGACCGCCGATGAGCGGGCCTACGCCAACATCCGCGCGCGTGCCAGACAGGACCGCCGCATCTTGATCATCGACGAGAGTTTCTCGAGCAATGAAGTGCACGGGCTGATCTCGGTGTGCGATTGCTATGTGTCGCTGCACCGCTCGGAAGGCTTCGGCTTCGGCATGGCGGAGGCGATGAAGCTCGGCGTCCCGGTCATCGCCACCGGCTACTCCGGCAACGAAGACTTCACCACCGAGGCGAATGCCTACCCCGTTCGCTACCGCCTGGTGCCGGTGCCCAAGCAGGACTTCGTGTTCGACGAAGCTGGCCAGGAGTGGGCGGACGCCGAGGTCGCGCATGCCGCCGAGCGCATGCTCGAGGTGCGTACGGACCCGCAGCGCGGGGCGAAGATCCAGCGCGCCAGGGAGACCATGCGCGAGCTCTATGACGAGGCCGTCGTGGGCGAAGCCTACCGCGCGCGCATCGAGGCGATCCGCGCGGGCGCGGGCGCGCTCGCCGAAGCCGGCGCTGTCAGCGCTTGAGCGGGACGTTCCGCTTGAGCATGACCTTGTGAGTGAGAGGCTCGCCTTCGTGGCGAGCCTCCCTGCTATACTACGCCGCGTGCTCCGCACCTCCTTCCTGCCACTCTGCTGCACCGCGCTGCTCATCGCGTCCTGCGCCCCCGCGCCACCTGTGGGCGGCGCACACGCGCCGCGCTACTTCGGTGCGACGACCGCGCCCAGCGACGACGTGCTGCGCTTCGATCTCGCGACGGATCCCGAAACGATCGATCCCGCGCTCGCCACCGGCCAGCCCGATGGTCGCGTCTGCCACATGCTGTTCGAAGGCCTCACGCGCGAGGATCCACGCACCCTCGAACCACGCCCCGGCCAGGCCTCGCGTTGGGAAATCTCGGCCGACGGTCTCACTTATACCTTCCACCTGCGGCGGGGCATCCAGTGGAGTGACGGCACTCCGATCCATGCCGAGGACTTCCGCTGGTCATGGGAGCGCGTGCTGACCCCCGCGACCGCCTCACGCAGCGCCGGATTACTCGCGCCCATCGTCAACGCCGAAGCGTTCACCAAGGGCGAGCTGAAGGACGCGCGCCAGCTCGGGATCGCCGCACCTGATGACAGCACGTTCATGGTACGACTGCGCGCGCCGACGCCTTACCTGCTCTCGCTGGCGAGTTACAACGCCTTCATGCCAACGCCGCGCCATGCGGTCGAACGTTGGGGCGACCGCTGGACGGTCGCGGGCAATATCGTGGGCAATGGCGCGTTCTCGCTGCGCAGCTGGCGGCAGAACGAGAAGTTCGTGTTCGACCGCAACCCCCTTTACTGGGACGTCGCGACCGTTCGGCTCAAGGGCGTGGTCGCCTACACCGCGGACGCGTTGAGCATCTCGGCCAACCTCTACAAGGCCGGCATGATCGACTGGGACCCGAGCGGCAACATCCCCTCGCCGTTCCTGCCCTACCTGCGCGGCTACGCGGATTATCGCCAGGGCCGCTACCAGGGCCTCTACTTCTATTCGATCAACTGCACGCGCAAGCCCTACGACAACGTGTGGGTGCGCCGCGCGCTGTCGTGGTCAGTGGACCGCAACGCCATCGCCAACGACCTGCTCAAGGGCACGCGCGACAGCTGGGGCAACTTCACCCCGGCGGGCTATCCGGGCTATGACGCGCCACCTCCCGTGGGCTTTAATCCGGGTTATGCGCGCGAGTGCCTCGCCAGGGCCGGGTTCCCCGGCGGCAAGGGCTTCCCGAAGCTCGAGATCACCTTCAACACGAGCGAGGATCACCGCCGCATCGCCGAAGCGATCCAGGCCATGTGGCGCAAGGAACTCGGCGTCACGGTGGAGCTGGCGAACCAGGAGTGGGGCTCGTACATGAAAGCGACCACGGGGCTCCAGTACGACGTGGCGCGACGCTCGTGGATCGGCGACTACCTGGACCCCAACACCTTTCTCGCCAGCTACGTCACAGGCGATGGCGGCAATCGCACCGGTTGGAGCAGCGCGCGCTACGACACGCTGATTCACGGCGCTGCCTTCGAGCCCGACGCGGCGAAGCGAATGGCCATGCTGCGCGATGCCGAGAGCCTGCTGCTGAGCGAGAGCCCGGTGATCCCGATTTATCACTACACCACCACCGAGCTGGTGAAACCCTACGTGCGCGGGCTGTATTCGACGCCGCTCGATTCGCATCCGCTGACGCATGTGTGGATCGATCGCGACTGGCAGGCGCACGCGGGTGAGGCCGCGCAGGCGGACTACGGATCGCGTGGCCGATCGAGCGGCCCGCGGAACAGCAGGACGCCATAACCCAGGGCGAGTAACAACACCGGCGCGGCGGCGAGACCAAGCATTCCTGGAGCACCTGGCGCAAACAGCAACGCGAGGCCGCACACCAACAGCAGCAGGGCGCAGGAGCGTGTGATCGCCGAGGAGATCACGGGGTGATCCGGAGCCATGAAGCGCGCCACGCGTTTGCCTCTGCCGGCGACCGGAACCGGTGGACGCCCCGCGGGCGGTCCACCGGGTAGAGCTGCGCTCCCATATATAGCACTTGGCGCAGTCGCTCGGGAATGCGCGGATCACCGGGCTCCAGGGCCTGCGCGCGCCTCGCCTCATCGTGCGTCCGGAATTTTCGCACCGGCATCAGACGTCCTCCCATTCGAATTTCTCGCGCAAGACCGCCGCATCCGCGGCATCCTGCGGTCGGATCGTGTCTCGCTTCATCCGGAACAACATCCGCGGAGTCGCGACGCGAACCATCACACCACCGGCATCGATCTCGTGCCATTCGATGTCCCCGAAGGCGAAGGCTTCGCCGAGCCGGGCAATCACGTCGATGGTCAGGTCGCCCGAGGGCGGCACGTAGCTCACCACCCCAAACTCGCCCGCCAGATCGTCCGCGCGAATTTCTGCGATCGCTGGATCCTGCCACACGTCGCCGATCGCATCCCTGAGCCGGGCAATGTTCTCGGCGGTGGGCTTCACGAAGAGGTCGACATCCTGGGTCGATCGCACGATGCCATGTAATCCCAGCGCGATGGCGCCCACGATCACATATTCGACTTCGCGTAACTGCAGGGCGCGGAACAACCGCAAGACCTGATCGTAGTCCATGTCCCCAATCTTCATCTCCAGCTTCCCCGCGGGGGCGTTCCCACGGGGGCGGGTCGGAGTCCCATTCTGTGCGGCGCCGCGGCCGTTCGCAAGCCGCAATCTGCGCCGCGCGGCCGCCCTGCTATACTGCGCCGCGTGATTCGTCCCGTCTTGCACTCACTCGAGCTCGCGCGGTGATCGCGTTCCTCACGCGGCGCATCCTGCTCATGATCCCCACGTTGTGGGCGATCGCGACGCTGACGTTCTTCATGATCCGCCTCGCCCCGGGCGGACCATTCATGTCCGAGAAGGACATCCCCGCTTCGGTCGTCGAGCAGTTGCAGCACCGCTACGGCCTTGACCGTCCGCTGGGCGAGCAGTACCTGACGTTCCTCGGCAACGCGGCGCGCTTCGACTTTGGTCCGTCCTACCGCTTCCCCGCGCGCTCGGTGCGCGAGATCATCCTCGAAGGGCTGCCGGTCTCGGCGGAACTGGGCGGATGGGCGCTGTTGCTCGCGCTGCTCGTGGGCATCCCGGTCGGCGTGCTGGCCGCGCGCAAGCAGAACACCGCGATCGACTTTGGCGCCATGACGCTGGCGCTCGCCGGAGTCTCGATCCCGAATTTCGTGCTCGGCCCCGTGCTGGTGTTGCTGTTCTCGCTGACGTGGTTCCTGTTCCCGCCCGCGTTGTGGCAATCGCCGGCGAGCCGTGTGCTGCCGGTCCTCACGCTGTCCACATCCTACATGGCCTACATCGCGCGGCTCACCCGCGGCGGCATGCTCGAAGTGTTGCGGCAGGACTTCGTGCGCACCGCGCGCGCCAAGGGACTTCCCGAACGCGTCGTGATCGGCAAGCACGCGCTCAAACTCGGTGTGCTGCCCGTCGTGTCGTACCTTGGGCCGGCCGCCGCGGGCATCATCATGGGCTCGATCGCGGTGGAGACGATCTTCGGCGTGCCCGGCACTGGCCGCTATCTCGTCAACGCCGCCTTCAACCGTGACTACACGCTGGTGATGGGTGTGGTGCTGTTCTACGCCGCGTTGCTGCTGGTGCTCAACCTGGTCGTGGACATCGCCTACACTTGGCTCGATCCGCGCGTGGAGCTGCGATGAGCGCCACGCCGCTCTCGCCCTTGACCGCAGCGGATCTGGCCGGTGACGTGCTCGACCGGACACCGGTGACGAGTGTTGCACGTGACGCCTGGAAGCGCCTGCGACGCAATCGCGCCGCGGTGATCTCGGGCGCCTTCATCATCGTGCTGTCGCTGGCGGCATTCGCCGCGGCGTGGATCCCTGGGCTACAGGACCCGACGCTGCAGAACCTCAAGCTCAGCGCCACGCCACCGACGCTCCTGCACTGGTTCGGCACGGACGAGCTCGGACGCGACCTGTTCGCGCGCGTGTTGTGGGGTGGCCGCATTTCGTTGCTCGTCGGCTTCGTCGGCACGCTCGTCAGCCTGGTGATCGGCGTCAGCTACGGCGCGATCTCCGGCTACGCGGGCGGGCGCACCGATGATGCCATGATGCGCGTCGTCGACGTGCTCTACTCCCTGCCTTACATCTTCCTCGTCATCCTGCTGCTGGTGTTCTTCAGCAAGAGCATCGTCATGCTGTTCGTGGCGCTCGGTCTTGTGCAGTGGCTCACCATGGCGCGCATTGTCAGGGGCCAGGTGCTCTCGCTCAAGACACATACGTTCGTGGAAGCAGCGCGCGCGCTGGGCGCCAGCGATGCGCGCGTCGTGTTCCGCCACATCGTCCCGAACACGCTTGGACCGGTCATCGTATACGCCACGCTCACCGTGCCCGCGGTCATCCTGCAGGAAGCATTTCTGTCTTTCCTCGGGCTCGGCGTGCAACCGCCCGCGGCCTCGTGGGGCACGCTCGTCGCGGATGGTGCCAAGGTGCTCGCATTGTTTCCGTGGCTCGTGTTCTTTCCCGGAGCGGCACTGTCGTTGACGCTCATGTGTTTCAATTTCCTCGGCGACGGCCTGCGTGATGCACTCGACCCGCAAGGCCGCCGCGAAGCTGGAGGCCCATGACTTCTCCCCCCGAAACGATTCCGCCCGCAAGCCTCAGCATGCGCTTCGGCGCCGCCGGCGCAATGCTCGGTTTCCTCGGCGTCGCGGCAGGCGCCTTCGGAACGCACGCCGTGCGCGCCACCATGCCGCCCGCGTTGATGACCGCGTATGAGACCGCGGCGCGCTACCAGTTGATCCATGCCGTCGCAATCGTCGTCGTGGCGCTGGCGGTGGAACGCATCGCCTCGCGCGGGCTGGTCATGGCGGGCGGGCTGTTCATCGCCGGGATCGTCCTGTTCTCCGGTAGCCTGTACGCGCTGGCGCTCACCGGGCAAACGTTCTGGGGCATGGTGACGCCGTTTGGCGGATTGAGCTTCCTGATCGGCTGGCTGTGCCTCGCCGCGGGCTTCGCCGGTCGCCGCCGGGAAGCGGCATGACCACGCAGGACATGGTCGCCGCCGCGCAATTCGATCACGCTGCACTCGCCTCGATCTTCAATGACAGCTACACGGGTTACGAGTTCCACACACACATGGACGGAGTGGCGATTGAGTCCATGGCGCGGCTCGTCGACATAGACGTCGCGAGATCGGTCGTCGCGCGGGACGGCGATCGCCCTGTCGCCTTCGCGATGCTGGCGCTGCGCGGGCACCGCGCCTGGATCGGCGGCATGGGCGTCTCGCCGGCGGCGCGTGGCCGCGGGCTCGGCACGGAAGTGATGCGCGCGGCGATCGCCAACGCCCGTTCGGCCGGCGCCACGACGGTTGACCTCGAGGTGCTGGTGGGCAATGCCCACGCCTATCGCATCTATGAAGCACTGGGCCCCATGCTCGATGCGCTCGTCGACGGAGTATTGTCGCGGCACCCGGGTGTTCCCGTGCGGCTGCTCAACCTGCCCGAAGGTGATCCCGCCGAGCCCGTGTTCGCACGGCTCAAAGCCCGCGCCGAAGCGCGACAGATCCACATGAGGCTGACCTTATGAACCGGCTTGAACGATGGGTGCGCTGCACACGAACTTGGGGACTGCTTTTCGTGATGGCAGCCCTGCTGCAATCCGCAACTGGCCATGCCGAACCCATTCCCCTGCCGGCCGGCGCTGTCCTCGCATCCGATCCGTGGAGTGCCGCGCAGATCATCCGCCCAGCGGAGCTCGCAAAGCTGATCACCGGCCCTGCCGCGGATGCACCCATGTTGCTGCACGTGGGCTTCAAGCCGCTGTTCCGTGGCGGCGCGATTCCGGGATCACGCTACGTGGGCCCGGGCCGCACGGCCGAAGGAATCGCCAGCCTCAAGCGCGCCGTGAAGCCATTGCCGAAGAATCGCAGCATCGTGCTGTACTGCGGCTGCTGCCCGTGGGATCACTGCCCAAACATGCGCCCGGCGTTCAAGGTAATGCGCCAGCTCGGCTTCACGAACGTGCGCGCGCTGTACATCACGAAGAACCTGGACACCAACTGGGTCGACAAGGGCTTCCCGATCGAGACCCCAAAACACTAGCCCGCGGCCTAGCCCGTCGCCGATTCCAGCACCATCGCTTCGCGCTCCTCGTACGTGGTCGGCTTGCGCATGCGCATCGCGGCACGCGCCCACTCGGGGCCGCCGATCAGGTTCCACATCAGCACACCACGCACGATGTCGTTGTGCAGGTAGAATAGCACGCCTTCCTGGTAGGGCTCGCGCCACACCGCATGCGTTTCCCACGTCGAATCGACGTCGCCCACCGCCTCGAGTGACACATCGAACACGGTTCCTGCGAACAGGGGAATGTGCGCGTAGGGCTGGTTGGCGCCGGCCATGTTGGCGCCGGCGCAGCGACCGTGATGGATCGCGTGGTCCCACTGGTCCAGCCGCATCTGGCGGCCGAGCACGAGATGCGGGAACTCCGCGACATCGCCCGCAGCCCAGATGCCGGCCGTCGAACTCGCGGCGTACTCGTTCACCTCGATACCATTGCCGATCTCGAGCCCGGCGCCTTCGGCCAGTTCGACGTTCGGCTCGCCGCCGATCGCCACGATCGCCGTCTGCGTCGTGATGGTGTTGCCATCGTGGGTGCGCGCCTGCAGCAGCCCGCCGCGGTCCTCGAACGCCACGATCGTCCCGTTGGACACGAGCTCCACCCCGGCATTGCGGCAGTGCTCGAGCAGCACGTTGCCCATGTCACGCGGCAGCATACGCTGCATCGGGTAGTCGTGCGCCACGACCAGGGTGACTTCGCGCCCGAGACGGCGGATCGTCGCCGCGAGCTCGAGCGCCAGGAAGTCCTCGCCGATCAGCAGTACGTGATCCACTTGGGCGATACGCTTCTCCATCGCGAGGTAGTCCTCGAGCGAGCGGAAGTAATGAATTTCAGGGTGGTCGGTGCCCGGCACATCGAGCACCCGCGGGCGCACGCCGGTCGCCAGCAGCAGCTGATCGTAGCCGTACTCGGTGCCGCGGTCGTCCACCAGCACTTTGCGCTCGGGCGACACCTCGACGATATCGCGGCGCAGTGACAGCTCGACCCGTTTGTCGCGGTAGTACGCATCGTCGAAGTACGACAGGTCCGCCCTGCTGCCCGCGCGCAGCCACAGGTCGCGCGACAACAGCGGGCGCCGGTAGGGCGCGTGGTTCTCACGCGAGAGCATCAGGATGCTGCCCTCAGGGTCGTGCGCGCGGATGCCCTCAATCGCCGAGGCGCCTGCGACGCCTCCTCCGACGATGACGTAGCGGTGGTGTTTCAAGCGGAGTCTCCTCGCTGCGGGGGCTCGTCCGGGGTGTTCGTAGCCGCACCGCGACCCGGCGCCTCGGATGAGGCCACGGGACCGCCAAGCATACCACGGGGCGGCGCACCGCCGCGCAACTCGGAGGCAAGACCATGCCGCCACTTGCCACGCGCCGCCCACCACACGATGGCGATCATCCGCAGGTTGCAGCTGACCATGATCAACCACGCGATGCCGAGGGCGCCATTGTGCATGACGCTGGGCAGCCAGAACGCCAGCGGGATGCGCGCCAGCGAGACGCCGTTGTAGAGCAGCGACACGGCGCGGGTGTGCCCAGAACCCAGCACGGCTTCAGCGGTCACCATCTCGATGCCGCTGGCGGTGACGCACAGCGCGATGAGACGCAGGTAGGGCACGCCGATCCTGAGTGCTTCCGCGTCGCGTGTGAACATCGACAGGAACGCGGTAGGCCACACGAGCATCGAGGCGGTGAGCACCAGTGAGATGCATACGACCCACGACAGTCCCGTTCGAATCACCAGCCCGACGCGCTCGTGCCGGCCGGCGCCGATGTTCTGGCCGACAAGCGAAGCGCAGGCGCTGCCAATCGAGACGCCAACCACGAACTGGATCGCTTCGATGCGATTCACGATGCCGACCACAGCAAGTGATGCCGCGCCGAACTGCGCCGCGGCGCGAGAGAAGGCGACATACACCAGCGAGAACATCAGGCCGATCATGGCGACCGGCAGCCCGATGCGTCCCAGCGCCAGCGTGCGCACCGGTGGTCCCGGCGCCGAACGCGCGAAGGGGAACGCGGGATGGCGCCGCAGGATGAGCACGGCGTAGCACACGAGCAATGCAGCTTCGGCGATCACCGTGGCCCACGCCGCACCCACCACACCCAGACGGGGGAATGGCCCGATCCCATAGATCAACAGTGGCGCGAGCAGGATGTTCAGGCCCACAGCACCCAGGTCGAATACCATCGACAGCCGCGTGTTGCCTGCCGCGCGCATGATCGCTTCGCAGTTGGAGGCGAGCATCGGCAGCACCGCAGCCCCGGCCACCACCGACAGGTAGCTGGCGCCATTCTCGACCACGCCCGGCGTCGCGTGCATCAGCTGGTAGATGCGGCGCGCGCCGAACATCCCGAGCACCCCGCAGACCAGGCCGATCACCGCAGTGGCGCGCAGGCCCTTGTAAGCCGCGAGCCCGGCGCGCCGCGTTTCTCCGGCGCCGCGCAGCTGGCTCACATAGGCAGAGATTCCCGCGCCGAAGATGTCGCCCAGCGAGTAGACGCTCCACATCACGAAGATCGATGTGGTGACTGCGGCGGTCGCCTCGATGCCCAACCCACGCACCCACACCGCATCGACCCATTGGTAGGAGATTCGCAGCAGCTGCGAGATGAACAGCGGCAGCGCCAGCCGCAACAATTCGCGCGGGATTGGGCCGGTGACGCCGCGTGGCGGCGCCGCCGCGGGTGCCAAATCGCTCACGCGCCGCGCCCGGCGATCTTCGCTATGCCGGAGCCGGGACCGCCGCTCCACCGGCGTGCGCCGAACATCGACAGGTCGTGACGCGTGCTGCCCTCGACGATGAGATCGGAGATCGCCTCGCCGATCGCCGGAGCGAACTTGAAGCCATGGCCCGAGCATGCGCTCACGACGATCGCCTGCGGCGAATCGGGGTGGCGGTCGAGCACAAAGTGCCCATCCGGCGTGTTCGTGTACATGCACACCGCGGTGGACATCAAGGGACCACTCGCGAACGGCATGTAATCCTGCACCAGCCGCCGGCATTCGGCGACCTCGGCAGGCGTGACGGTGCGATCGAGGGCATCCGGGTTCGCCGGCAGGCCCTCCCCATGAATCGCCACCTTCACGCCCATTTCCGCGCGCGGGAAGCTGTAGAAGAACCGCTCGGGCGCGTGCTCCCAGATCGAGATCGGGCACCAGCCCGAATCATGCGCCGTGCGCGCGCCGACGGGCTCGAACCAGAACAGCACCTGGCGCGTCACGCTCAAGGGCAATTCCGGCAGCAATTGCGGCATCCACGCCCCGGCGGACAACACGCAGGCGCCGGCGTGGATCTCGTCACGCGTGGTGCGCACCGTGACGCCCCCGCCATCGGCTCGCCACGACAGCGCCGGCTCGTTGGTGTGCAGCGCCGCGCCATGGCGCGTGGCACTCGCCAGCATGGCGGCGATCCCCGCTTCGGGCCGCAGCACGCCATCGTTGGGCTCGTACACACCGACCCAATCGGCGCGCGGCCTGAACGCGGGCACGCGCCGGGCTATCCCTTCGGCGTCGAGTACTTCGTGCGGCAGGGCGTGCGCCTCGGCGCTGGCCAGGGCCCCGCGCACCAGCGAGCCCTCCCGCGCCCCGATCATCAGCCCGCCGGTTCGCGACAGGAGCGGGCGCGCGGCCTCGCGTTCGATTTCCTCCCACAACAGGTAGGCGCGCTGCACCAGCGGCACGTAGGCCGGATGCTCGTAGTAGGCCTCGCGAATGATGCGCGTGTCGCCGTGGGAAGAGCCGAGCGCGTGCGGCGGTGCGAAGCGGTCGAGCCCGATCACGCGCAACCCGCGCCGCGACAGCGCGCGCGCGGCAGCGGAACCCATGGCGCCGAGCCCGACGATGACGACATCCGCGCTACGGGGCATGCGGCTCCAGTGGGGTGAGGGTGGCGGCTGTGTGCGCCTGTGCCGCCAAATCGGCGGCTTCGCTCTCGTACACGCGCCACGCGAGATCGCCCGAATGGAGGTCCATCAGGCAGTGGATCAACATCGATGCGTACAGCGAACCGGTGAGAAAGTAGATCGCCGCCAGGAATGCGCCGAGCAGGCCGGTGACGACGACGCCACGCGCGCCCTGGTAGGCATGACCGAAGCCGAACGCCACCGCGGTGACGAGGCCTGCGCCCCACCATGGCAGCGCGTGCGAAAAATACCAGATGAGGTAGCCGCGATAGAGCAACTCCTCGCAAATGCCCGCCGTCAGGGCGAGCCAGGCGAAGGTCTTGAATTCGTCGCGCGTGTGTGGCAGCACGAGGCGGATGTTGTCGAGGTGCTCGCGCAGCTCCCGCCGCCCTTCGGGGTCGGCCAGAGCCTCGCGGCGCTGGCGGATCATCACCACGATGATGATGGCGAGCCCGACAACCACGCCCAGCAGACCTGCGCCGGCGCGAAGCTCAAGCCCGAGGGTCGCGAGCGAACGCCGCGTCGCCCACCACACCAGCGCCACCGCGATCACACGCGCGACCTGGGCGAACATCGAGCCGCGGTACGCCTTGAGGCGGACGCGCGGCAGATCATGACTGGCGGCGTTCTGGAATCGCTTGAGCCCAATCACGCCGCTGCGCAACGGTCCCACGACGACCAGGAACACGGCAAGCAGGTGATCGATCAGGCTCATCGGAATTCGGCGCCTCGCGTGGGGAGCGTGAAGCGCCGGATCATGACGAGGGGCCAGCCCGGACGCAACAAAGCGAAACGGCCACCTCCGTGAGGAAGTGACCGCTCGAATCCGTCCCGCGTCGTCTCATCCTTAAGAACACTCTGGCCTGGAACGAAGCCTCCCTGGCGTCCGTCCGATGATTCGCAAATGACGTTTGGGCTTGGCCTGAGTGAAACCGGTCATGGGTCTCATCGGCGGAACGGCGAACTTTCGTTCGCGTGGATGAACGCAAGCCCAATGCCACGCGACGCGTCAGCCGGGAGACGTTGCGAGTACGTCAGTTGCGTGCAGGCGCCGCACGCACCGGGCGTCCCAGGGAATGGAGGGACGGCCAGAACTGGTCCCCGGACGGCCAAAATGGGGCCGCGGGGCCCGAACGCGGCCGGCTTGGCGACCGGATTCCGCAGGGCGCAGCCAGCCCCGACTAGTCGCGGCGCATCAACAGCAGCGTGATGTCGTCGGTCCGCCGCGCGCCGGCCATGAAGGTGTCGACACCCTCCAGCACGCGCCGTCCGAGCACGTCGAGCGAAGGCTCGGCCGCGCCGGCCGCGACCAGCTCCAGCAACCGTTCCTCCTCGAACATCTCGCCGCCGCGGTCCGCCTCGGGTATGCCGTCCGTGAACACCGTGAGCAGGCCGCCGCGCTCGATCGTCGTCTCACCACGCTCGAACTTGGCGTCTTCCAACACGCCCACCGGAACGCCGCCGGCCTCGAGCCGCTGGATGACGCCGTTGTGGATCAGCATCGGTAGGTTGTGGCCGGCATTGACGTAGGTCAGCGCGCCCGTCGCGGGATCGAGCACGCCCACGAACAGCGTGACGAAGCGGCCACGGTCGGTGCTGCGGTGCATGACGGCGTTGAGCCGCGACACCAGCTCCGCCGGGTCGGCGCAAATGTCATACAGCGTTCGCGAGGAGGACAGCGCGGACGACATCAGCAAAGCGGCGCCCATTCCCTTGCCCGAGACGTCGCCCAACAGGAACACGATCTTGCCGTCGGCGCGGATATGGAAGTCGTAGAGATCCCCGCCCACTTCGTGGCAGGTCTCGAGGCGCGCGTCGATCGCCCAACCGGCGATCGGCGGCGGCTCGGGCAGCAGCGTGCGCTGGATGCGCGTCGCGGTTGCCAATTCCTGGGCCATGCGCTGGCTCTTTTGCTCGGCTTCGATCAGCCGCGCGTTGGTGATCTTGACCGCCGCCATGTTGGCGAGCAGCGTGAGCACTTCGACGTGCTCGCGGCCGAAGCTGGCGGTCGGATCGACGCTGTCGGCATACAACACGCCCAGCACGCGCTCGTTGTCGAACAAGGGCGCCGCCATCGCGGCGTGGATCGACTGGGCAACCACGCTGTGCTGGGCCTTGAAGCGCGGGTCGACCGCGGCATCGCCGATGACGATCGAGGTGCAGTCCTGGAACACCTTCTCGAGAATGGTGCGCGAGATCGCCAGTGGCTGGCGGCTGCTGCCGCCGAGCAAGCGCGCCGCGACCTGCTCGGGCTCACCGCCCCCTTCGGGCATCATCAGGATCACGAGGCGCGTCGCCGGCACCGCCTGCTCGACGATGCGCAGGATCTCGTCGCAGGTCTCGCGCAGCGGCCGCGGCAGGACCAGCATTCGGCCGGCCTCGACGAGCAGGTGCACGAGCCGGTTGGCGTCGGCGCTGCTCTGCACACCGCGGGCAAGGATCTCGCGCGCGCCGAGATTCAAGGACGATGACAGTTGCGCGGCGGGCGTGAACACCGTCTTCGCCTCGCCGCCCGGCGCCGAGACACGCACGAAGATCTTGCCGATTTCGAGCACGTCACCGTCGCGAATCGCGGTCGCCTCGTGCACCTCGATGCCATTGAGCCGCGTGCCGTTGCGGCTGCCGAGATCGCGGATCGTCACCTTCCCACCGTCGCGAACGACCTCGGCGTGTTCCTTGGAGACCGTAGGGTCGGCGATCTGGATCGCGTTCTGGGACGCCCGGCCAATGCGCAGCGCCTCCCGGTCGATAGGGAACGTCCGATGCTCGGGGCCGATCGAAACGACGAGTTGCAGATCCATGGGGTCAGTCCTAAGGGTTTGGGGGTGGCCGCGACGATAGCAGGGCCGCCCGGCACCGGCCAGACTGCGCAGACTACCCACGCAGGCTACGAATGCAGGCTACCCACCATTGCCCCGGCGCCCCCCGCGTGGGAAGCTTGTCCGCACAGCGCCCCGCTGGCCTCATCGCGTTCCCTTCAAGGACACCCATGCCCGCAGCCCAGGTCCATCGCGTCATACGGCCGTGGCACTCGCTTGTCCTCTTGGGGTTAGCAGCCGCTGCGGCGGCATGGCCGTTGACCGTTCAGGCCTTCGTGCCGGACACCGCGGCCCCGGGCGAAGTCGCGCGCGCGATGGGCGGCGCCTCCGAGATGGCGAGCCATGCGCGTAGCGAGGCGCTGGATGGCAGCGAGGCATGGCTGGCGTTCCGGGCCCGCAACGGCGAGTGGACCGCGGAGTGGAACGGCATCACGGCAACGCCCCACCGGGCCACCGGGCCTGCCATCCCGCTGCCCGGGTTCGCCAATGATTCGGCGAGCATCGACGGCGCGATCCAGCGATTCGTGGCGGAGTCACCCGGTGTGTTTGGCGCCGGGACACGCATCGAAGCGCGCTCGGTGCGACACCACGGCAACGTGTGGTACGCGAGTTACCAGCAGATGGTGGGCGGCCTCGAGGTGCTGTTCGCGGACTGGGAGTTCCGCGTGTCGGATCGCGGCCAATTGATGTTGTTCGGCGCCGATGCGTGGCCGCTGGCGGTGCACAAGTCGCGCGCCCTCGCCGCGACTGCTTCGTTGCGCATGGCGGCCACCTTGGGGCTTGGGTTCTTGGCGGATCGCGACGCGATCGAATCGCTCGGGGATCCCGCGCTGCTGCCTACGACCGACGCCGCGGGAAATATCACCTCGCGGATCGTCGAGCGCTTCCGCGTGCGCACGATGCAGCCGGTGGCAAGCTGGTGGACGCTGGTGGACGCGGAGCAGGGCACCGTGGTGATGCGCGTGAACCAGGCCCGCCCGATCACCGGCCATGTGAGCGGTTTCGTTCACGAGCACCTGCCGACCGACCTGAAGACACAGCGCCCGTTCGGGAACGAGCTCATCTACGCGGGCACCGACAGCACCGCCGCTGACAGCGCCATCACCGACGCCTCCGGTGCCTACGCGATCGCCAGCGCGGGCACGGTAACGATGAGCAGCGCCCTGTCCGGCCCGTTCGTGAATGTCCAACGCATCGACCTGCCGTCGGGGAGCACGTCCAACGCGTTCGTGACCGCGAAATGGCCTGCGGGGGCCGTCTACGACTTCGCATGGGGTGACACGTTGTTCTCGCACGATGCCGAACGTGACGCGTTCTACCACGGCAATATCGCACACGCCTACGCCAAGTCGCTGGAGCCGACGATGACGGGATTGGATTTTTCGATGCCCATTTTCGTCAACTATCCCTACGCGCACTGCAACGCGGTGTGGACGGGCTACGGCATTTACCTGTTCTCCGCGGGGCGGGGCTGCGTGAACACCGCCACCGCGCCCTCGGTGCTCTACCACGAATATGGCCATGCGGTGAACGATCGCGTCTATGAAGGCGATGGCATCACCAGCGGCATGCTCAACGCCTCGATGCAGGAAGGGTTGGCTGATCTGTTCGCGGCGTTCCTGATGGATGCCCCGCAGGTTGGCGACGGCTTCAACGGGCCTGGCACCTACGTGCGCACGGTGTACAGCCGCAAGCGCTGGCCCGACGACCAGGTGACGGATGTTCACGCCAACGGCGAGATCCTCTCCGGCGCGTTCTGGGACCTGCGGCGCGCGCTCGGGTTGAGCGTCGCATCACACCTGGTGCACCAGGCCAAGCACGGGCACCCCGACGACGAGCACGACATCATCGCCTTCAAGGAAATGTTCCTCGAGGTGCTGGTCGCCGACGATGACGACGGCAACCTCGCCAACGGCACGCCTCACGGCGCGGCGATCGCACACGCCTTCAGCGCGCACGGGTTGGGGCCGAATGCCTGGCTGACGATCGACCACACCCCAGTCGTCGAGCCCACGTCAAGCGGGCCGGTGCCGGTGACGGCGACGATTCGCTACACCGGGCCTGTCCTGACGACGCTCGATGTCAACTCACCGGCGGTGCACTACAGCATCGATGGCGGACCGTTCAGCACCTTGGCGATGGCGGCGAGCGGCGGCCTCGGCGAATTCGGCGCCGCGATTCCCGCCGCATCCGGTTCGGTCGTCGCGTACTGGATCACCGCGGGCGACGCCTTCGGCGACGAATCGGCGGCGCCGGCTGGCGCCCCCTTCCACCGGCTGTTCCAGATCGTGACGGGACCGGCGTTGCCGGCGATCACCTGGGACATGGAGAGCGACGCCGGCTGGACGGCCGGCGCGCCCGATGACGACGCGACCGCGGGCGTGTGGGTGCGGGTCGATCCCACGGAATCGGCCAACTACGACACGGCGAATTTCGTGGTGCTGCAGCCCGCCAACGATCACTCCTTGATTGGAACGCAGTGCTGGGTCACCGGCAATGCCGACACGCAGTACGTGCAGGGTTACAACGATGTCGACGGCGGCAAGACGACGCTGACATCGCCCATCTTCGACGCGGCGCCGAGCGGCTACGAGAACCCAGTCATCGACTACTGGCGCTGGTACACGAACAATGCCGGCAGCGCCATCGGCGGCGACGTGTGGCGCGTGGAGATCTCGAACAACGGTGGCGGCTCGTGGATTCCGCTCGAAACCACGGCATTGTCCGCCAACTCGTGGGAGCGGCAGGCCTTCCGCATCGAGGACGTGCTGACGCCGTCCCACTCGATGCGGCTGCGCTTCACCGCCAACGACGACCTGCCCAATTCGCTCGTCGAGGCGGCGCTCGATGACGTGCGGCTGCTGATGTTCCCCCTCGGCACCGCTGTCGCCGGACTGCGGCGTGTTACGCGCACGCTCGAACTCTTGGCGCCCTCGCCTAATCCCGCGCGTGGCACCACGACCCTGCGGCTCAGCCTGCCCACCGCGGCACATGTGTCCCTGGGGATCTTCGATGTCGGCGGACGGCGCGTGCGGGGCCTCGGCGACGGCGACCTCGCGGCGGGCGAACACGTGATCGCGTGGGATGGGCTGGATGCCGCGGGCCACCCTGTCCCTGCAGGTCTCTACTTCGCGCGGCTCGATGCGGACCGCGAACACCTGATGCGTCGGGTGGTGCGGATTCGTTGAACTCCCTGAGGGTCGCGACCCTCAACATGCTGTTCCCCAATGCGCTGGAGCGCCCAGGCACATGGGCGCGCCGCAGCGAACTGATGAGCACGGCAATCGAGCGGGCGCGCCCCGATGTGATCGGGTTGCAGGAAGTGCTGCCCTCGACACTTGATGAATTGCCCCGCCTGCTCGGCGACTTCAACGCGTTGCGTTCGTCGTTGCTGATTCAAGCGCTCACTTCGCCCTGCGGCACGGCATTGGTCGATGCCACTCGCACGGCGGCGCCTCAATCCGGGCCACCGGTCACGTTTCACTGGGGCGTGGGCGCCACGCGATGGGGGCTGTCGATCGACTACGTGCTCGCGGAGACGGCCCTGCGAGCGACGTCTTGCGAGCGTATCGGCGAGCGTGATGGCTCGCTGTATGCCTCGGACCATCACCTCGTAGTGGTAGAGTTCTCAGCTCAATGACCCGCCACGTGATCGAAGCGACTGCCCATGCGCTGGCTGACCCGGATCGAGGAGTGGGTCCCGGAGCAGCGCTTTGTGAACGTGCAACTGCGCGGCCCCTACGCGCAATGGATCCATTGCCATACTTTCGCATCCAAGGACGGCGGGACCGAACTGGGTGACCGGGTGGCCTACGCGCTGCCGCTCGAGCCGCTGACCACGCCCGTTCACGCCCTGTTCGTCCGGCGGACGGTCGAACGCATCTTCACGCACCGTCGCGCGACCATCGCGCGGCTGTTTGGCGGCAGCGGATAGGCCGCAACGCGAATCTTCAGTAGACACTCCCGTAGCACTCGCGAACGGGATCCCTTGATTGGTGAACAGGAGAGCTGGATGACGCTACTCCGCTGGACTGTAGTTGGCGCTGGAGTCGCAGTGATCGCAATGCTGGCGCAGGGCGCATTTGCGAAACCTGCCAAAGCAACGAAACCCCACAAGCCGGTCGCGTCCGCGGCGCCGGCAGGAGTGCGAGCCGTGAACCTCTACCAGTTCAACGTCCAGACGATCGATGGCACCCAGCGCTCGCTGGCCGACTTCAAGGGCAAGACGCTGCTGATCGTGAACACGGCATCAGAGTGCGGCAACACGCCGCAGTACAAGTCGCTTGAGGCCCTGTACGAGAAGTACAGACCTAAGGGCTTCGAAGTGCTGGCGTTCCCCGCGAACAATTTCGGCGGCCAGGAGCCGGGCACCAACGCCGAGATCAAAACGTTCTGCTCGACCCAGTACAAGACGACCTTCCCGCTGTTCGCCAAGATCAGCGTCAAGGGCAAGAATATCGCCCCGCTCTACCGGTACCTGACGACCGAAACGGGTTTCCCCGGCGATGTGGGTTGGAATTTCGCCAAGTTCCTGGTGGACCCCGATGGCAAAGTGGTCGCGCGCTTCGAGCCAAGTCTCGACCCGCTCAAGCCCGAGGTGACGAAACAGATCGAGACGACATTGGCGGCCGCGGCGGAGAAGAACCCCACGCGCTAGCGCTTCCGCTTCCTCATCGCGTCGATGCTCAAACCCCCGGCGCCATTGCCCGCGAGGAACAGGAAGATGAAGCACAACAACGCCGCCGGCTCGCCATGGTTCTGGATCGGCAACATACCGTTCGGGGCATGCGCCATGAAGTAGGCCGAGGCCATTTCGCCGGAGGCGATGAAGGCGATCGGCTGCGTGAACCAGCCGAGCATGATCAGGGCGCCACCCACCAATTCGATCACTCCCGCCACCATCATCAATGGCGGCAGCGCTCCTGACGCTCCCATCCCGCCGAACCAGCCCAGCAACTTCTGCCCGCCGTGGCACATGTACATGAGGCCCGCGGCGAAGCGCAGCAGCGAGTGACTGATGCCTGCGAGTCGATTGAGGATCATTGGCAATTCGCTCCTTGGGATAAGTACCGGTCTTCGAGCGGCACATGCGGCGCTCCACGCTACCGCGATCCGCTCACGGTGCAATAGGCAATATTGGGGGAGCCCCTGAAGGCAACGGGCGGGCAGTTTGCACGGGGCGTGGGTCAAATATCGCGCCACCGGACACAGAAGCGTTTGGGCATCGATATCATTGAGTCGCGCCCCCGCTGTGCGACGGGGCCACGTCTTCGCCACCTTTGGAGCTCCTCCCCATGCCGGGCAGGCCGACCGCCACGCGAAACAACTGCTTCCGCGCACTCGCGACTCTCGTGGTGTGCGCCGCGCTCGCCGCCATTGTGGCGCCCCCAGCAAGCGCCGCCACCTATGTAATCCCGCACTGGATTGAAACGAGTGGATCGACCTCAACGGCCACCTACGCCTTCGACGACTTCATCTACATGCGCTACGCGCCGGGGCTCGCGGGAACCGCCTCGGGCAGCGGCGCCACCGTGGGGCTCTATCTCTACGACAACTCGACCGGGGCGCCGCTGGCCATCGCCGGCACCCAGATCTGCAACCCCTGCAGCTACAGCCTGGGCGGGACGAACCCGCGCAATGCCGTCGCTTCGATCGGCCAGATCATCACCGCCAAGACCGGTTTCGTCTCGTCCGCTTACGTGGGCTACGCCGTGCTCGCGGTCGGCGGCGCGGACCCCGGCGGCGTCACGCTCGAGCAGGATCTCGTCAACAGCCACAGCAGCGCGTTCGACCTGTCGGTCACCGCGACCCCACCGCTGCGGTTGCGCAAGGAAGACCCTGCTCTTCCCGCGGCGCGCGTGTTCTCGATACCGCACATGCTGGACACCTCGGGCAGCACCTCGACGCAGACCTACGCGTTCGACGAAAGCATCTTCGCCACCTATACCGGTGGCCAGGCGGGCACCACCGGCAGCGGCGGCGCTACGGTCTCGCTTTATCTCTATGACGAAGACACAGCGGCGCTACTCACGAACAATGGCATGAACGTGTGCGCGCCCTGCGTCTACGGTATCGGCGGGGCGAACCCGCGCAAGCTGACGATGCGCATGGAGGACATCATCGTCGCCACGACAGGCAGCATGGACGCCCTCGCCAAGCGCGCGGCGGGCGTTGTCGTGGTCGGCGGCACCGATCCCGGCGACGTGACGCTGCAGCCGTGGCTGATCAACTCGCACTCGAACACGTTCGATCTGGCGATGACCGCCCAGACCGCGCAGCCGGTCAGCGGCGCGGGCCTGCTCGCCGTCATGCCGGACGATCGCGGCGGCGCGGTTCGCTCACTCACCGTCTCGCCCAATCCCGCGCAGAGCGCGGTGCGCATCAACTTCGATCTCACCAGGGCGGGCAACGTCGATCTCGCAATCTACGACGTCAGCGGTCGCGAAGTGGCCAAGGTGTTCCGCGGCCGCTGGGACGCCGGCGCGCATGAACTCGGCTGGGATGGCCGCGATGCCTCAGGGCGTCAGGTCGAGGGCGGCATCTACTTCGCGCGCATGAACGGCGCCGACCACTCGACGGTGTCGCGCGTGGTGATGCTGAAGTAACACCCATTCAACGCGCGCTGCGCGAGCACCCGGCGCGAGACCTGACGTGAACACACGGCCCGAGCGCGCTGCGTTCGTCCGCAGCGGCATCTAGATCCGCGAGGCCAGCCCCGGCTGAGCATCCGCGTTCTGCAGCCACTCCACGGTGCGGCGCAGACCTTCTTCGAGCCCGATATTCGGCGCGTAGCCCAGCAGGCGCGACGCCTTGCCGATGTCGGCGAGCGAGTGCTTCACATCGCCGCTGCGCGTCTTCTCGTAGATCGGCTGCATGGGGTTGCCTGTCAGCTTGCCGATGATCTGCACCAGCTCGTTGAGCGACACACGGCTGCCACAGGCTATGTTGATGGTCTCGCCCGAAGCGCCCTGCGCCTTGCACGCGAGCAGGTTGGCCGAGACCACGTTGTCGACGTAAGTGAAGTCGCGCGATTGTTCGCCGTCGCCGTAGATCACCGGCGGCTTACCCGCCAGCGTCGCCCCGATGAACTTGGGGATCACCGCCGAGTACTGCGACATCGGATCCTGCCGCGGCCCGAACACATTGAAGTAGCGCAACGCCACGGTCTCGAGCCCGTAGACCTGGTGGAACACGCGGCAATACAGCTCGCCCGCAAACTTGTTGACGGCGTAGGGCGACAGCGGCAGCGCCGCCATCGTCTCGACCTTGGGCATCACCTCGGTATTGCCGTAGGCCGAGGAGGACGCGGCGTACACGACACGCTTGACGCCGGCATCGCGCGCCGCGATCAACACATTGAGGGTGCCCGTGATGTTGACGTCGTTGCTCTCGATCGGCGTGCGGATCGAACGTGGCACCGACGGGAGTGCCGCAAGATGGATGACGTAGTCAACACCCTTCATCGCTTCCTGGACGACGTTCAGGTAGCGGATGTCGCCTTCCACCAACTCGACGCGGCCCTCGAGCGGGAACAGCGACTGGCGCTTGCCGGTGGCGAAGTTGTCGAGCACGCGCACGTGTTCGCCCAACTCGAGCAGACGGCTCACGGTGTTCGATCCGATGAATCCGGCGCCGCCCGTCACGAGATACGTCATGGGGATCAATTCCTTTTGGTTCGCAGCGAACAAGTGTTGGGCAGAGCAGCAGGCACCGCCCTTAAGTCCCTGTGGTTTTCGGCAGTTCGGGCGCAGCTCTTGATCCCGGCGGTAAGGCTCCCTTTAGGGGCGCACTCTAACGCGGAATTCGGCGATCCAGCAGCTGGCGGTAAAGAATTTCCGTATTCCTTACCATCAGCTCGGCGGTGAAGCCTGCCTCCCAGCGCAGGCGCGCCGCGGCCCCCCAGGCGGCCTGCCTGGCCGCATCGGGCAACAGGGCAATGAGCGCGCGCGCAAAGGATTCAGGGTCCCCGGGTGGCACCACCAGCCCCGTTTCGTTCTGGGCGACCGCCTCGGCATTGCCGCCGACATCGGTCACCACGCACGGTTTGGCGGCGCGCATGGCCTCAAGAATGGACATCGACAGCCCCTCGCGCGAGGACGACAGCACGTACACGTCCGCGGCCGCGAGCAGCGCGGGGATGTCCTTGCGAACGCCAAGGAAACGGACTCGTTCACCGAGGCCATGACGTAATACCTGCGCTTCGAGCTCACCACGCAGGGGACCATCGCCGACAAACAGCAGTCGCGCGCGTGGGACAGCCTTCACGACCTCAGCGAAGGCATCGACGAGCACATGTTGCGCCTTGGCCGGCGTCAGGCTGGCAACGGTGATCGCGGCGCATTCGTCGGGCGCGAGCCCGAGGGCGGCGCGTGTGGGGTCACGCAATTCCGGCTGCGCGGGCGCGCTGGCGATGCCGTTCATCACGGTCACGCACTTGTTCGCGGCCCAGCCCATCCGCACCAACTGGCTGCGCCGTACGGCGTCGCACACACAGATGACGCGATCCGTTTGCGAAGTGAGGAGCGGCTCGACGACCGAGTCGTAACCCCAAGCGAAGCGGCCGGGATGGCGAATGCTGTGCTCGGTGCGCACGATTGCGCGCGTGCCGGCGAAACGCCCGGCGATCGCGGCGTAGAATCCACCGGAAGGGTTGTGGCCGTTGACCACGTCGATCCGCTCGCGCTTGAGCGCATCGACGAGACGGCCCATCGCCCCGAGCCGCCCCCCTTGTTTGCCGAGCACCAGCGGCTTCGCCCCGAAGCGTTCGGCTTCCTGCATCGCCCAGCCGCCCTTGTTCACGGCGCACACGGTGCTCTCGACATCCGGCCCCGCCTGGCGCACGTGCTCGAGCACGACCATCTCGGCGCCGCCCAAGTTCATGGCGTTGATGACGTGCATCACGCGCGTGCGCGGCGCCATCGAGGTCGCCGTGCTCATCGAGGCGCCAGCACCCGCTGGTACACTTCGATGATGCGCTCGGCCACACGCCGGGTACTGATGCTCGCGACGGCGTGCTGGCCGTTGGAGCGCGCCGGATGCTCGATCAACGCCGCGATGGCGCGCGCCAGTTGGGGTGCGTCACGCTCCACGATGGCGCCGGGTGTCACGCCCTCCATGCGCTCGCTCACATCACCGACATCGACGGACACGATCGGCAGGTTGCAGGCGAGTGCTTCCTTGATCACGTTGGGCGAGCCCTCGGCCTCGCTCGTCAGCAGCAGGCAATCGGCGGCGTTCATGTACACCGCGATCTGCGCCGGATCGACTCCGCCATAGAGCACTTCTAGTCGCGAGCCGGGCACCAGCGGCAACACCGCGGCGGCGGCGGCCTGCGCAATGTCGAGCCGCTTCACCTTCGCCCTGCTGCCGCTGTTGAACAGGATGACGCGCTCATCCAACGGCCAGCCGAGCATCGTCCGGGCCTGGTTGCGCGGCATCGGGTGGAACACGTCAATGTCCACGCCGCTCGGGATCACCACAACGCGATCCTTGCCCCACCACAGCAGGCGGCTCAAACGCGTGCTCACCGAGATGATGCCGGCGGCGCGTAACGCGGCAAGCTGCGACATCAGCACGCCCATGCGCGAACGCATCCCAGAAACCTCGGCGGAGCCATTGAGGTCGCTGCCGCGGTAGGTGATGACGAGCGGTGGACCGCCCGCGAGCGCCGCCACCAGCGCGGTCACCGTGCCGTAGTGCGCGTGCACGATGTCGGGTCTAACGCGTGCAATTTCACGGCGCAGCCGGGCCAACTCGGCCAGCAGGCCGCCGGGCGAGGTCCGCTCACCCAGCCAGAACAGGCGGACGTCGACGCCGCACTCGGCGACCATCGACATCTGGCGGCGCGCGAAGATGAATGACGATTTCGTTTCGGAGCCGGGTATGATCGCCAGCACCTTGAGTAAGCGTTGCGGGGAAACGGCGGCTCCAGCGTAAGTCATCGGGTGAATCGTGCCACCACCGCTTCGTACCGTCAATTCCTCCTGGCCCCGGCTGGCGAACCGGTCTCAGCGAACCAGGTGCGCGCTGTAGGTGATGGCGCCGGCGCCCGGCTTACCACCACCCACGCCTGCCGTGCTGATGTAGATGAACTCGCCAACGAGTCCGCCGTTCTTCTTGTCAGCACGCGATTTCAGGAAGAACGAGGCAAAGCCCTGCACGGTCGCGCCGCCCGATCCATTCGGAAAGGATGCCAGCACGGGCACCGTGACAATTCGTAGCCCATTGCCATTATAGTCGCTGTAACAAATGTTCTCGCGACGGTCGGAGTCGTTATCGAATCGGAAATCGATGCCATCGACCGCCGGCGTCTTCGTACCGGGAGCGGTATTGACGACATCCCCAACCGACATTCCGCAACAGTAACCGCTCCTGATCTGGCAGGCGATTTGGTGAGGGTTCCCGGGAGTCATGTCGCAGTCGCTACCCGGGCAAACGGCCAAGGCCAGATAGCCGTAATTCCCGCGCGAACCCGTTCCGGGACCGTACTTGAGCGTATAGCTATTGCCACAACCCGGATAGAATGACTCCCCGGGAGCCGCCACGACGCCGATCGGCAGGACACACTGGACGCTGCTCGATGTCTCGGCCCTCGCTACCGCGGTGGCATGGACCTCCAATACCGGGATGCCGAGCACTTGCGCAAAATGCGAGACGATCGAACTGCCGCCCGCGCGACTCACTGTGACACGGACAGTGTTCGGGTCCTGCAGTACGACTTGTGATGCATCCACGATGACGTTTTCGGGATTCAGGACGAATGCCTTGTTGAGCGATCCTGTCTCCTGCGCTCGCGCCACGGCCGTGGGGAAGTTGAGGTGCCCGGTACTGAAGTCGACAGCCGATGCGCCCGCCAGCGCGGCAGCGTCGGCGGCATTCTGCAGTTGGGTGCGCGTCGCCGTGAGCTTTGCGACGTCGACACCAAGGGCGATGAAGCCGAGGCTCAGAACCAGGAACACGGCAAACCAGAAGATAGTGAAACCGCGATCCGCTTTCTGTCGCGGCGAGCCCGTGACGAGCGGGGGTGAAGCGGACCGCAACATGGGATCTCCGGTTTGTCGAGTCAAGGCAACTCCCGCCGCATCCACGCTTCGGCCGAGAGCTTCATTGGGTTCGTGAATTTCGCACCGACGAGCCAGTAGACGCCGGGGTACAACCACTTGAACTGCGTCTCCACTCGAATCCCCATCTGGCGGTTAGACCGGAGGTGCGTGATCACGCTCGGCGTCGAATTGGCGGCGCTCATGACCTGAAGGACCCGGACGTCAGCGCTGTCGGGCTCCGGGTTCACCACGAGAGTGCGAACCCCCTCTCGCGCTGCTTGGTGAAGGAGGTTCTTCACGAAGAACGCGCGGCTGATGTCGATCAGCGAAAAGGTCAGCAGCACGAGCAACGGAAAGACCATTGCGAATTCGATGATCGCCACGCCCCGCTGGCGATGAGACGGCGAAGCCCGTCTGGGGGATGAATTCATGGGCATCTCCGAAATGAGGGTTTGGCCCGTCCAGCAATTGGACGGAGCTCGCGGTGCGGGGGATGCAGGAACGATTGGGCAAAGCGTCAGTGAAACAATTCCGCTACAGTAGGCAAGGTTGATATTACCGTAATATATCGGCATAAACAACGACACACTTAACGACGCGAGCTACCAAGCCGCAAGGTCAGTCGCGCACCCGTAATTCGCGTAGCCCACGCAGGTTGCGTCACCAACGATAGTCGATGCTCGCTTAAACGGCCCGCGGTGCATCGTACAGATGTGCATCGTGAACCGGCACCCACACTGGATCACCGAACCCGGTGCGTGACAGGTAGGCGCCGCCCTCGCCGGTCTGGGTCCGGTAGGCTCCGTAGTCGTCGTAGATCGTGTTGACCAGGATGTTGGGAAATCCGTCCACGGTCGCGGCGCGTTCATTCAGGTGATTGAACAGGTTGGGCGCCGAGCAGCCCAGCAGCGAGAACACATCGCGGACCGAGACCGGGTAGGCGATCCCCACGCGCGGCGAGGGCGACAGCACGCCGCGGGAACTGCCGGGCAACGTCTGGGCTGCGGCCTGGGGACCGGGCGTCCAGTATTCGGCACGTAATCTGCCATTGACCACCATTCCACCGTTGACCCAGCGGCCCTGCACGTAACTGAACGCACCCGGCGCCCACGCCTTGATGCTTCCCAGGGTATCGAGCCCTGTCGTGGGGTAATCCCCGCCCACCGACCAGCCCAAGGGGAGCCATTCGATCTCGCGAACATCGATGTGTTCGTAGCTGACTCCAGCGCCACCCTTCAACGTGTTGCCGCCCCGCAGCGACCATTCCCCATCGCCGCGCAACGACCACGCCAATCCCGAGCACGCGCGTAGGCACCGCGAGGCGGCCGCTCAAGCGATCATACCGCGTGTCCATGCGGCCATCGCTCTGCGAGCGCAGTTCTCCCGCCGGATTCGGCGTGGGATCGAACGTGCGCAGGTCCAGTGCTCCCGCGAGTCCGGCGGCATAGCGCGCATCGGGAGCGCCGCTCACCAGATCGGCGCCGCGCAACGCGAGCAGGGGTATATCGAGGGCGCGGTTGCGCAGCGGCTCATTGAGCACAGTCCCGTCGAGCAGGGCAGCGGTCTCGCCGGTGCGGCCACCGCGAACGTGAAGTTCCTCACCCTGCGCCACGACACTCGCGTGCAGCGCGAGCACACCGGCGAAATCGTCGACCGGGAGGAAACGGAGCGCCGCAGCGCCGATCGGCTGAACCGTCTGGCTCGACAACAGGTCGAGCGGCGAAGCGCGGATCTCGACCGGCGGGAAGCGCCGCACGATGCGCGTGAGGCGGGAACTGGAGTCGGCGCTCACCGTGAGCACCGCCGAATCGGGCGCGGGCGGCGGGCGTGCGGATGGCGGGGATCGACGGCACGGCGAGCGCGAGCAAGAGGGCGATCATGGAATCCTGTGCCCGGTTCGCCCGGCCCGGCGCTCTCGATGAGCGCACGACGGCCGAGCTCGTGAAAGCCCGGCCGGGTGTTCATCGTCGCGGCTCGTGACGCAACGATCAAGTACAGCCATGCAGGCCTTAAGCGCTCGCGGCCACGGGTGGGTTCCCGCCGGGCATTGCCCGCTAGTTCATCGTGGCGGAGAAGCGCAGGGTGAAGCTCGTCCCCGACCAGTTCTCGCTCACGTCCTTGTCGGCGATCGAGTGATACGTGAGTC
>JANLOX010000237.1:0-8601 GCA_031366795.1 Candidatus Eiseniibacteriota bacterium
GATCGGGACAGGGGCAAGCTCGACCCTTCGGTTCCTAGGTTAGATCGGACGAATTGCGATCGATCTGAACCCCGCTGGACGCGGGCTGGACAATGGACGTGCAAATTGCCCGGCGGGTGCAAATCAACGGTTGGATTCCCATGAGGAGCCGCGCGCCCAGAGTGCTTCAGGGTCGAGCGCGGCGCGAATTCGGCGGCGCAGGGTACCCACGGCCGAGGCTGGCGGCGAGGGAGCGAAGCGCTCGGTGCCGCGACAGTCTAGCGAGGAGAAGCCATTCCCGGCCAGCCGCTGCACCTCGGTGATAGGGAGCGCGTCGATGGGCTCCAGGTGCAGGCGACCGGCCAGGCTGTGGAAGACGAGCTCGGAAGGTGCCACGTCCAAATCAATTACCCCTAGGGCCGCTGGCGAGTTCCAAGCAGTCGTCAGGGTGAGCCGCCGCGACCAGTTTTCCGGGGCATCGCACAGGGCCTGCGTGAGCGCCACGACGGGTTCTCCCTCGATGCGCAGGTCCGCTACGCCGAGGGCGTCTTCGATCAACGCGGTCTGGCGCTCGACCCATGGAGCCTCGTCCTCCAGCACCACCGCGATCACGTAGGGCGCCTGCGTGGCGAGACCGGCGATCGAGGCGGCGGTGGCGCGTGACACCACGGTCATCGCTGAAGGCTCGAGCCGCGGAAGGTCGGCCCAGCGCGCGGCATCGCGCAGCTGGGCGGCGTCCGCGTGGAACACGAGCGCGCGACGCATGGCGGGCGCGGGGAGCAGCTTGAGGCTGGCCTCGACGAACACCGCCAGGGCGCCGCGCGAGCCGCACAACAGCCGGTGCACCGCGTGCCCGCTGACGTTCTTCACCACTTTGCCGCCGGTATGCGCGAGCGTGCCATCGGCGAGCGCGAATCGTGCCCCCAGCAGGCGGTCGCGTGGCGCGCCCATGCGAAGGCGGCGCGCCCCGGAGCTGTTCGCGGCCAACGCGCCACCGAGCGTCGCGCGTGTCGCATGCGCTCCTTCGATCGGCAATTCCTGCCCGCGCGCGGCAAGCGTGTTGCGCAGCGTTTCAAGCGTGACGCCGCATTCCGCGGTGACGGTCAGGTCCTCGGGATCGTACTCGACGATCTTGTTGAGCGAAGTGACGTCGATCGCAAGGTCGTAGCGCTCAGGTGCGACGTCGAACGGCGCCGCGCTGCCGCCGCCCCAGGGTAGCATGGCGAGCCGGTCGCGGCTCGCGGCGCGCAGCAATTCGGCGAGTTCCTCGCGCGAAGCGGGCCGCACGGCAAGGCGCGGCGCGCGGCCGCCGACCGCGTAGGCCGCGGGGTCGAGCGCCACGCCGGGCAACGTCGCGCTCAGATCCATGGTCCCTCGACGTAGTCGTTGCCCGCCGTGGCGCCGACGATCTGCGCGGGCGAGCCCTCGCGGCGAGCGCCCGCGGCGGCGTAGGCCCGCGCTTCCCCGCAGCCCGAGCCGCCGGGCAGGATCTTGCCGGGATTCAAGTGGCGCTCCGGATCGAACGCGAAGCGCAACCGCTCCATGGTGGCGAGGTCTTCCGCCGCGTACAGTTCGCTCATCATGGCGCGCTTCTCGATCCCCACGCCGTGTTCGCCCGAGATCGTGCCGCCCATGCGAATGCACATGCGCAGGATCTCGTGCGACACCTCGAGCGCGGCTGCTTGCTGGCCCGCGATGTTCACATCGAACAGCACGTGCGGGTGCAGGTTGCCGTCGCCGGCGTGGAACACGTTGCCCGACTCGAGCCCGCGCTCTGCGGTCATGCTGCCGATTGAAGCGAGCGCTTCGGCGAGCCGCGTGCGCGGCACCACGCCATCCATGATGTAAAACCCGCAGCCCAGCCGCCCATAGGCGCCGAATGCGGACTTGCGCCCCTTCCAGATGGCGGCGCGCTCGGCGTCGTCCTTGGCGATGCGCACCGCGCGCGTGCCATGTTCGCGCGCCAGCGCCACGATGCGTTCGGTCTGCGCCTCGAGCGCCACCGCGGGGCCATCGACTTCGATGAGCAGGACGGCGCCCGCGTCGGTGGGCAGGCCGATGTGCAGCCACGATTCGACGAGCGTGACGGTGTGGCGGTCCATGATCTCCATCGCGGCGGGCACGATGCCGCTCGCGATGGTCGCCGACACCGTGCGGCACGCCGCCTCGATGGTGGTGAAGTCGAACAGCAGCGTCTTGACCGCTTCCGGTTTGGGCAACAAACGCACGCAGATCTCGGTGACGATGCCGAGCGTTCCCTCGCTGCCCACGATCGCGGCCAGCAGGTCGAAGTCCGGCGCATCGAGAGCCTCGCCGCCGAGCGACACCACTGCGCCGTCGGCGAGCACCACCGTGGCGCCGAGCACATGGTTGAAGGTCACGCCGTACTTGAGGCAATGCGGCCCGCCAGCATTCGTGGCGACGTTGCCGCCGATGGTGCTCACCTGCTGCGAGGCAGGATCCGGCGCGTAATAGAGCCCGTGGGAGGCGGTCTGCTGCGACAGCGCCAGGTTGACGATGCCGGGCTGCACCCACGCGAACATGCGCTCGGCATCGAGCCGCACCAGTCGGTCCATCCGATTGAGCGAGAGCGTGATGCCGCCCTGCTCGGGCGTTGCGCCACCCGCGAGGCCCGTGCCCGCGCCGCGCGCGGTGACGGGCAGCCGGTGCGCGCGCCCCCAGCGCACGATCGCCGACACTTCGTCGGTCGAGCGCGGCAGTACCACGACGTCCGGCGTCGCGCGATCGAGCGTCAACGCGTCGGCTTCGTAAGTGAAGCGCGCCGCCTCACTCGCCAGCACGGCGTCGGCGCCGAGTAAGGCGACGAGTTCCTCGATCTGTTCGCGCGTGAGCGGCATGCGCGCAGGGTAGCACGCGAATGCGCGGCGCGAGGCGGGCGTCGTCGCCCGTGGCGGCGCCACCGCCAAAGTGGAACGCGCCCGCGCCGCGTCCTATGCTGCGCGCCCGCACTCGCTGTGGTCGTCTCGCCAGCGCGCTGCGCCAGTAGTTCTCAACACGGGAGGTTCCATGAAACAGCCGGGCCGTCGAACCTTCATGATCGCGTCTGTGTTCCTGTTTCTCGTCGGTTGCCTGCACGTGTACGGGCAGTCCATCAAGGCCACCGATCCCGGGCTGCTCGCGATCGAAGCCACGCAGCGCGCCTTCCACGTGCCGCTCGGCCTCGGCATGGCGCCGTCGCTGATGGCCATCGAGAACAGTCTCAGCCACACGATGTCGATCTTCCTGCTGTGGCTCGGGGGTCTCGGCGTGCTGATCGGGCTGTCCGACGCTTCGGCGCAGGTGCTCCGGCGCTTCACGATCATGAACATCGTCGGCTGCGGTGCGCTGGTCATGCTCTTCGCGCACTACCGTATACCGCCGCCGCTGGTCTCGCTGGCGCTCGTCGAGATGATGTTCGTGCTGTCGCTGCTGCGCCAGGCGATGAGGTTCAAGAAGTAGGGCGACCCTCGCTCGCAGCGCCTTCCCCTCGTGTTGGGATGGGAACAAGGTGGTAAAATAGAAAAATGTCTCCCATTGAATTTCGCCCGTTAGCACGGACCGTGACCATTTCAGAAGATGAACTGACCGTTCGTCTTGCGGATGGACGAGCCATCACCGTCCCGCTGGTCTGGTTCCCGGGCTTGCTCAACGCGACGGTTGCGGCGCGGAACAAGTGGGAACTGCTTGGGGACGGAGAAGGTATCCACTGGCCGGACGCTGATGAAGATCTCAGCGTCGACGGATTGCTCGTGGGGAGCCGGGTCAGGGGCGCCGCGTAGCTAGAATTGCTCGGGGAATTCGGCGGCCACCTTGCGATGGCCGCTCCCGAATTCAAGACGGCAGTGTCCGCGCTCAGCGACCGCCCAGATACACCATGCGCCGTGATACCGACCCTTGCGCTGTCCCGGCGCGGTAGAAGTAGACGCCGGCGCCAAGTTGCGCGCCCGAGTCGGCATGACCGTTCCACGCGAACTCGGTGACGCCGGCCTTGAGCGCACCGTGGTGAAGTGTGGCGACGCGCCGGCCGCTCAAGTCGAACACGCCGAGTTCCACGTTGCCGCTGACGGGCAGTGACAGGGTGAAGCGCGTCTCGCCGGTGAACGGTTCAGGACGGTTCTTCGACAGCTCGACGTACGGGCTTCCCGGCAGCGGCCGCACAGGGGCCACGACGGGCGCGATCAGGCGCACGCCGTCAGTGGCGCTCAAGTCGGCCGAGATGGCGCCGAGTTCCCCGCCCGACGCAGGCCCATTCAATGGTTCGAGCCGCAGCGTCAATTCCAAGTCCCCAATTGTGGCCGATGCCGCGGCCGCACCGCGCGGGATTGCGCCGCCGATGCGGATCGCGCCGATGATCGCCTCGCCCTGCTCGCTGTCCACGAGCGTCAGCCACGCGGGATCGTTCGACTCGACGCCGAGGATGCGCCAGCGGTCACTCGGGAAGCGCATCGCCAATCGCGCAGCACCTACATGCGCGGCCCCCTCGATGTGCACCGGCAGGTGCATCTCGTTGCCGTGCTCCACCGGGACGCCGCTGGTCACGCGCACGTTGGCGTCCTTGCGCGGCGGCGTCGAGTCGGGGTCGCACGTTTCAGGCGGGAGGCATGGCCGCACGCGCAGGATCTTCCAGGCGCAGCACAGCACATCGTCGAGCGTGAATGTCCCGTTGTGATCGCAGTCGTATGACGTCGCGCAGGCGACCCCACCATGCAGGCAATTCACCATCATCACGAGGTCGCGCACGTCGGTGTGGCCGTCGTTGTTGGCATCGCAGGCGGCGGTGCCACAGATGCGCGCAAACGGCGGGGCGTACCGGGGCTGGGGAGAAGTGTCCGACGGCGGGGGACACGTGGGGACGGCGTTGCCGCTGGGGTCCGAGCCCAGCAGGTTCTCTGCAAATATGTAGGTCTCGACGGGTACCGGCTCGCCCGCGGGTGCGTGCAGCGTCACGTTGAACAGCGGCTTGAGCGGCGGTCCCGACGGGATTGGGGCGCCGCCATCATTGAACAGGAACCAGCGTATCCCGGTCGCGGTCGGGGACCAACCAAAGTGGTAGCCATAGGCGTTTCCCGTGAGCTCGAAGCCCGTGATCTTCAATGTTGAGGGAGCGACGGTGAACTCGCCTTGCAGTCCCGACAGCGGCACGGCCGATTGCACACCGAAGGTGACCTGCGCATCGCCACCGGGTGTGATGGTGGCATCACAAACGGTCGGGTCCCCGGGATGGACCCAGTTGGCGACCAGGCACTGTTCCGGCGGTGGCTGGCTGTCACAACTCGCCACATTGAATGGCATGGTGCGCGTGATCGATGTGGGAGCCGGCAAGGAGTCGGCGCAACTTACGCGCACGACGGCGACATCGAGTGAGTAGGGTCCCGGGGGCAGTGGCGGCAGCACGACGCCACCGTGCCACTCCCAGCGCTCGGGGATGCACGGCCTGTCGAGGCAGGCGCCGTCATCGACATACACGACGACCCACGGCGCGAACGGACGGATCGACACGATCGGCGGGTAGTAGATCGCGATCTTGCGGATCGAGAAGCAACTGCTGGGCAAGTGCCCGCTCAAGCGGACGGTCAGGCTGTCGCCAGCGCACAGGGGATGCGACCCGTCACAGGGCGGAGAGCCGCAGAGCGCCACCGTCTCGAGATAACTCAGTGACTCGGGCAGCGCGGCCGAGTCTGCCCGGAAGGTGCGCATCATCGTGCCGCTTGCCGGGAGCACCGGAGTCGTGTCGGTGGCGGTTCGCGCGGCGAGTGTTGCCGCGGGGATCATTGCCGCCAGCGCGCCGCCCAACAGCAGCGCGAATACGAAATGACGTTGCATGGGAATGGACCTCCTGACCCGGTCGGGCCGTGGCGCGGACGCCGCCCACGCATTCGAGTCTCCCGCCCGGGCAGGGCCGGGTCAAGGCCTTCGGCGGGACTAGCTCCCCGCCTCTACTCCCAAGTCCGCGCCCAGCTTGGCCATGACCGCGCTGACTTGCGCGTAGCCCTGCTCGAGCAGGAAGTTCGGGGAGCGACCAAACGACTTGTGGCCCACGATGTAGAAGTTCGGCTCGGGGTGCGCGAGCAGCGCGGGGTCGGCCGTGGCGCCCGGCTGGGAAGCCGCGCCGCGCACCGCCGTCGAGATGCCACGCACGCCGCGCGTCACCGGGCATTCGTCGACCTGCAGTTCGCGATAGACCGTCGTCTCGGGGCCGTAGCCGGCATTGACGGTGACCTGGTCGGCCTCCTCGACTGCCGGCAACTCGCCGCACGTCACCGAAACCGTGTAGCGGTGCGTTGCCGAGTTGTACTGGATGCCGTCGACGATCGCGCCGCCCAGATGGCGCACGTTCGGCTCGCCGCCGGCAATCCAGCCGCGTGCCGCAGCAAACAACGCGCGCCGCGGCGCCAGCGGGTCGTCCGGCAGCTCGGGATACAGCACGTTCGCAGGCTCGCGCGTGATCCACGTCACGGCGGTGCCCGGCACCTGTGCCGCGAGTTCGACGAGGCCCGCCACGAGCGTCGCAGCACCACTGCCGCCACCGATCACGATCGTGCGCTTGCCGGCGTAACGTTCGCGGCGCAGGCCGTTCACGTCGTCGATGTGATACGACATCTGCGGCGCCAAATAGAGCTCGTTGCGCGCGGGAATGCCGCCATCGCCCGCATGGTTGGGCTGGCCGTAGACGCCTGAGGCATCGATCACCGCGAACGCATGAATGAAGTTCTCGCGTCCGCCCTGATCGCGCACCAGCAAGCGGAACGGATGCTCGGCGCGCGCGCGCGCATCGAGCGCGTCGTCCTTCACGAGCCCGCGGCGGCTGACGTGAACGACGCGCGAATGCGAATGGATGCGCGACTTCATCTCCGGTAGCTGGCTCAATGGCTGGAGGTAGCGCTCGGCGAGCTCGTTGCCGGTGGACAGTGCGTTGGCGTCGGGGGCAGTCCAGCCCGCGGCGGCCAGACGGCGCGCGGACGAGCTCCCAAGATTCATGCGCCACGGCGTGAACATCGACACGTGGCCCCACGCGACAGGGTGCGCGGCGGGCTCGCCACGCTCGAACAGGTGCACGTCGAAACCCGCATCGATCGCGGCGGAAAGAGCTTCGAGCCCAACGGGGCCGGCGCCAATGATGGCAAGGGTGTTGCGGGCGGGAAGGGTCATGGCAGCAGCATACACGCTGGACGGGCGACGCCGGGAGGGCGCTGCCTCGCTGCCGAGGCGCCCCACTACTGTGGCGCCTCGCGGCCGCGACAACTCGCTACGGCCGCCGCGCTACCACAGCTCACACACGATCGGCGCGTGGTCGGACGCCCGGCCGTGGCCGCTCAGGCCCTGCACCGTGTAGCCGCGTCCCCCGGAGAAGCCGCGCGTGGCGAACCAATCGAGCCGCAGCTTGCCGCGACGTTCGGCCCACGCCAGCGCGCTGCGCACGCCCTGCTGCACGAAATCCGGGAAAGCGCGCAATTCATCGATGCGATCGAAGCGCAGCTGCAGCGTCGGCACGCGATCGACGAGTTGCGCCCAGCGGAAACCGGCGCGTGCCAATTCATCGAACAGCGGCTCGCGGCGACGGCCCTGGTCGGGGAACAGCAGGCGAAGCTCAATTTTTCGCTGCGGTGCGAACATCAACACTGCCGCGCCCAAGAAGGGATCCCACGGGCGCCCACGATTGAAGGTGTGGCTGTTGAAGTCGCCCGCAAGCAGGGTGGGCAGCCTGTCCTCGCCGAGTGCCCCCATGAGCACACGCATCTGCGCCGCGCGATGTGCACGCGTGCGATGCACTTCGAGATGCACCGCCACCGCGACGAACGGCGCGCCGGGACGCTCGACTGTGGCCACGAGTGCCACGTGGCGGCCGAACATGCGTTCGACATCGAATTGGTAGACGTCGGGACTGGGCAGCTCGACGATGCGCACATCGGCGAGCGGCCAGCGCGACAAAGTCCCCAGCCCGAACAGCCCCTCCTGGTTGCGCGAGCCCTCGGCGAGATCACGGTCGTCGTAGCGCCCGGACGTGGTCTCGAGGAACAGCGGCGCCCATGCGCCGTACCTGCCTAACGCGCGGCTCAATTCGCCGAGGCAGTCGCGGTTGCCGGAGCGCGCCATGCCCAAGTCGGCTTCATTGATGAACACCACATCGGCGTCGCGCAGTTCCGGATGTTCGGTCAGCGCCGCCTCGACCTTTGGGAAACGGTTGCCGTGTTCGATATTCCAGTGCGCGGCCTTGAGGCGATCCGGCTGCTCGGAAGCGCCCGGCGTGGAGTCCGGCGCGAAGTGACGCACCCCGCCCAGCAGGCGCGACAGCCGTGGACCCAATTCGTTCCACTCGCGGCCCGATCGCAGAGACTCGAGGCTGCGGAACGGTGTGATGGCGCGCGCCAGCGCCTGGCACTCGGCGAGCAAAGCGGGATCGCGGTTCACTCGCAGAAGCGTAGCAGCGGGCTGCGCCCCATGCGTTGCGCCTTCGTCAGGGTTGACGGAATCCCTACAGCGGACGGCGGGCGGCCGGTTTGCCGCCGCCGCGCGTGGCGATGAACGCCGCCAGCGTCCAACTCGGCACCAGGTCGACGAAGGGCACCAATTCGGCAATGAATGTAGGCAGGAACGCCCAGTGCCAGCCGACCAGCCAGGTCA
>JANLOX010000239.1:0-13600 GCA_031366795.1 Candidatus Eiseniibacteriota bacterium
TCAATCGGTTATCGGCAGGACTCATTCGGTAGCGGTGGTGATATCAAGGTGCGCCAGTGGCCGGTCATGGCATCCGCGTGGGCTTCACCGCTCCCGATGGTGTACGCCGGCGGTGGCCTCGGCTGGTACCGCACCACGGTCGACTACCCGACCACGCTCCCGATCAATGACACGACCACGATGAAAATGGGAGTGCATCTGGGCGGCGGCGTTGATATCCCGATCGGATCCAAACTCGGGCTCGACGTGAACGGCAAGTATATCTTCATGCAAAAGGACAAAAACAACGTGCAGCTGCCGACGACGTTCAACCCGGATTTCTGGACCGTGGGTCTCGGTCTCGCGATCAAGCTCTAACGCAGTTGATATTGAAAGGAACACGAGTCATGGAACACAAGAACCGCAACAAGTGGATCGCGGGAGCGATGTTTGCCGCCACGCTCTATCTCGTCGTGGGCTGCAATGAAACCCGTACGAGTTCCCAGTCCTCGGGCAATGGACCGGCGAAGTCGATTTCCACGTCGTCACACGCCATGGTCTCCGGCACGCGGATCGATGTCTCGCTGGGCAGCAATATTTCATCCGAGACGGCCCATGTCGGGGATGCATGGCATGGGACGGTGACGCAAAACGTGCAGGGACGCGATGGAGCCATGGTTCCCGCCGGTAGCCAGGTGGATGGAGTCGTCACGGGCGTCACGGAGGCCGTGCGTGGCTCGCGCGCCATGCTGGAACTCGGCGTGCGCACGATCCATGTCAATGGACGCAGCGAACCGATCAATGCGACTGCCGAGCCCGTGATCGCCGGTTCCCCGCGCGCCCGCAACCTTGGCGCGATCGGCGCGGGTGCAGTCGCCGGGGCGTTGATTGGCAAGGCCGTGGGTGATGGCAAGAACGGCGCGGTAGGAGCCGTCATCGGTGGGGGGGCTGCGGCCGGCGTCGTCGCCGGTTCGAAGGGTTACCAGGTCGAACTGCACGACGGCACGGTCATGACCTTCTCGGTCAGCCAGACCGTGGCGATGCGCTAGCAGTTAAGTGGGTAGCCGCCGCTCGCACAACGGGTGGGCGCCCGTCGTCTCAAATGGAGGTTTCTCATGTTGTGGACCATCGCCGTCGTGCTGCTGATCCTGTGGCTGCTGGGACTCGTTACCTCGTACACGATGGGTGGGTTCATTCACCTGTTGCTCGTCCTCGCCATCATCGTCGTGCTGATCCGCGTGATTCAGGGACGCAAGGTCGTCTAGTGAATTATCGCAGCGAAAGGAGTGCATGAAATGAAGCCGTTTGGATTCATTCTGCTGGTGGCCGGACTGCTCGTCCTGGTCTATGGAGGCATCAGCTACAGCCGCCAGAAGACTGTCATCGACCTCGGCCCGATCAAGGCCACCGCGACCGAACAGCACCACGTTCCGCTCTCGCCGATCGTCGGCGGCATCGCCATCGTCGCCGGTCTGTTGTTGCTGGTCGTGCCGCGGCAGAAGTCGGCCTAGCCGTCCCGCCGCTGCACGATCATTCCTGCGCCGGCGAATGACGCTGTCGCTTTCAATGTATCCGATGAGTGGGGGTAGCAGATGAATTTCTTCCCGCAGCCGTTGCGCCGCTGGACCGCGGTGCTCGTCGTGCTGTGCATGGCGACGATCGACATCGGTCCCGCCGCGGCAGGTCTTGCCAGCTCGCAGCTGTCGGGCCAGACGAGCATCACGTCGACGCGCGACGCCGACATGTTGGTGGCGCAGCGGGCGCTCGAGAACAAGGTCGTGGCGCAGAAGCTGATGGACTACGGCGTGGTTGCCGCCGATGCGCAGTCGCGGCTCGTGAACATGTCCGACAAGGACCTGCACACGCTGGCCAGTGCTTCCAAGGGTTTGCCGAGCGGCGGCGATGGCACCACCGGCGCGATTATTGGCATTTTGGTGGTGGTGATCCTGGTGATCGTGGTGCTCAAATTGATGCACCGTGACGTAGTGCTGCGATAGTGACCAGTTGCCGGCGCGGGCAGCATAGGTGTGCCGGGAGCGGAGGGAGTTCATGAGCTGGCTGTTTGCGGCGATGTTGCTGTCCCTCCAATTCGTCGTGGGCCCAAGCGGCGGAGCGGTTGTTGATGCGCGTGCGGCCGGAGTGACCAGCACCTGGCTTACGGTGCCGGTCGTCCGGCAGACGCGCGCGCACTGCGGTCAGGCTGCGCTCAGCATGGTGCTGCTTCACTATGGCGCGGCGCCCGCAGCGCTTCATGAGGTCGAAGGCGCCTACGATCCCGTGTTGCGCGGCTCGCTGATCACGGATCTCGCCGCGGCGGCACGCCGTGCCGGCTACACGGCCGACGTCGCCACGCTGACACCCGATTCGCTCGTCACGCTGTTGCACGAAGGCGTACCGCCCATCCTGCTGTACCAGGAAGGAGCCGGGCCCTTCACCGTCCGGCATTTCGGAGTGGTCACCGGGTGGGATGCTGCTCACGGCGTGTTCACGCTGAACGACGGCGGGGCGCAACCGCGCACTGCGCGCCGTGAGGATCTGGCGAAGCGCTGGGAGACCGCCGGGTCGCAGGCGTTGATCGTGCGGCGGAGGACGCCTTGACTTTCGGCCTGGTCCGATATGCCTTGCGGTTATTGATCACTGCGACGGCGTTTGGCGTTGCGACTGGCTGTTCGCATCTCGTCGTGTTGCACGATCCGTTGTCCGCGAGTGAACACAACGATCTTGGCGTGGCGTACGAGTCGAGCGGCCAGCCGCGCCTTGCCGCCAAGGAATACAAGAAGTCGCTGCGACCCGATCCACACGCCAGTCGTACTTGGGTCAACCTGGGCAATGCCCAGGCCGCGCAGGAACAGTGGCACGCTGCGGAAAAGTCTTACCGGCATGCGCTGCGCGATTCGGCATCCAACTCCGATGCCCTGAACAATCTTGCCGTCGTGATTCACCGTCAGGGCGGGCGTGACCCGGAAGCGAAATCACTCGCTTCGCGTGCGGTTGCCTCCGGGGGCGCGCGCGACTCGGTATACCGCGAAACGTTACGCGAGGTGAGCAGTCAGTGAGAGCCGAACCACCGATTGAGAGGGGCCCCTAATGGCCACCCTTGAGAAGGCCGTGACGAGCCTGACGATGAAGGCGCTGGTATACCAGGGACCGGGAAAGCGCGCATATGAGGACAAGCCACGTCCGGTGCTCCAAGCCGCGACCGATGCCATTGTGAAGATCTCGCGCACCACCATCTGCGGCACCGATCTCCACATCCTGAAGGGCGACGTGCCGACCGTCGCCCCGGGCCGCATCCTCGGGCATGAGGGCGTCGGCGTGATCGAGGCCGTGGGCTCGGCTGTGTCGGGCTTCAAGCCCGGGAATCATGTGTTGATCTCGTGTATTTCCTCGTGCGGTAAGTGCGAGCCGTGCCGCAAGGGCATGTACTCGCATTGCAGCGAGGGAGGAGGGTGGATCCTCGGCAACACCATCGATGGCACACAGGCTGAGTATGTGCGGATTCCATTCGCCGACACGAGCCTCTATCTCGTGCCGGAAGGAGCCGACGAGGATGCACTCGTGATGCTGAGCGACATCCTGCCGACGGGATTCGAGTGCGGAGTCCTCAAGGGCCAGGTCAAGCCAGGCGACAGCGTAGCGGTGATCGGCGCGGGGCCGGTGGGGTTGGCGGTGATGCTGACTGCCCAGTTTTATTCGCCTTCAAAGATCATCATGGTCGACCTCGATGACAACCGCCTTGCGGTGGCCAAGTCGTGGGGTGCGACGGAAACCGTCAACAGCGCCGATGGCAAGGCCGCCGGGAAGGTGCGGGAGTTGACCGGCGGGGCGGGCGTCGACGTTGCGGTCGAGGCGGTGGGAATCCCGGAGACGTTCGAGTTGTGCCAGGACATCGTCGCGGCCGGTGGCCATATCGCCAACGTCGGCGTGCATGGTGTGGGTGTCCAGCTCAAGCTCGAGAAGTTGTGGTCGCACAATGTCACGATCACGACCCGGCTCGTCGACACGGTCACCACGCCGATGCTGCTCAAAAGCGTCGTCAGCGGCCGGCTCGAAGCGCGCAAGCTCATCACCCACGAGTTCAAGCTCGATGAGTTGATGAAGGCTTATGACGTCTTCGGGGGCGCGGCTCACGAAAAGGCACTAAAGGTCATCCTGCGTGCGGTCTGAGTACGTGTCCCGCGGTGCGGGCGGGATCCCGTGCTGCACAAGCAGGGTGTCTTCCCGGCCGCGGCCAAGTAGACACCCCGCGTGTCGCGATTACCACCGGTTGCTGTAGGTCCGCTGGTTGGCGGCCGACGCGGTGATGTGGATCAGCGCGTCCTCGCGTTCGATGGGCGCGTAGCCGCGCAGTCCCCAGGTGTTGCCGCACTGCGAACAGCGGTAGGTCACCAGGTGCGCGAACACGGGCGCGCCGTCTACCGCGTCGATGGCGACCTTTTGCCATGAGTGGTGAATGAGCTTGATCGAGGGGGCGCCGCATTCCTTGTTTGAGCAACTCGTAGGCACTGGGATGGACATCGGGCACCTCGCCTTCCTTGAGATCGCTACGAATCTTCGGCCCTTCCGATCCGGTCAGCGCATGAACCGTGCCGGGCGCGGAGCCTGTGTCGCTCCAGCGCTTGCAGTGCGCCATCCGGGCGAGTAGCCGCGAAATCTCAACAAATGGAAGGAATTCCGGCCGGGATTCGGTGGCCCGAGGCTTGGGGCCGGTGTCGGGCGCGAGCGGCTTAGTGGCCTTCGGCTTGAGCGTTCTACAAAGGGCTTTGAAAGGGCCGGAAAGCTGCTGACCCCAAGCCAACGGACACGACAGCGCGCAGGTGCGGGATCCGCACCTGCGCGTCGCTTCGCCACGAGAGAAGGCAGTGGGCGCGGCCAGTTACCGCTTCCCAGGTCTCCCCGATGGCCTCAGTGTCCCGTGCTTGTCGCCTTCGCTTCGCGCTTTTCTTTCATCTGTTCGCTGTGCTCGGCCTTGGGGCCCTCATGCTCGGTTGCGACAATGGCACCGGTCATCGCATCAACGTTGACCTCGTCGATCCCTGTCTTGCCCGCCACCACGAAATCGAACGAGTAGATCAGCTTCCCGTGTTCCCGCTCCAATTCGTGTGACTTGACCGTTCCATTGGGGACCTGCGCCTTGGCGATGACGAGCGCCGAGTCGAGCGTCAGCTTTGGGTGCATCGAGGACGTGGTGTGGGCCTTCTTTGAGTGTTGCGCAGGCGTCGACGCGTGAGCAGTCACGCTCGACGAGCACAGGACGAGCACGACGGCTACCGGTATGAGTGTTTTCATGATTGGGTGATCTCCCTTGTGATTGTTGGAATGCGGCAGGTTGCAGGCGCCGAGATAGCGCGTGGTCCTCCCGCCGACAGCGGTTGTTCTCCGTTACGATGCCCGCTTGGAATCGCAGGACGAACTTGATTCTTGGATTGGGACGCGTGAGGCACGTGCCGTTTGGTTGCCGTTAAGGCGAGATAGGGGCGCCCCGCGCGCATCATCCACGATATGCCGACGCGCTGGGGCGTGATCCGCACCTGCGCGTCGGTGTTGCCACTCGGTCGCTATCGTGAGCGTGGCTTCGGCGCTGGCTTCTTCTGCTGGCTCAACTCACGCGCCGGGTTGAGCCCCTTCGCGATGAGGATCAGCTCCATGCCCTCTTCCGCGGCGTCCCCGTCCAAGCCATCGGCGATCGACGTCAGCTTGTGATCCGCGGCAACTTCTTCGTCGCGCGACTTCTTGAGCAGCGTCACGGCCTTTGACTCGCCAAGCTTGGTAGCCCACGCCGCGAGGCAGCCGTAGGTGGCAATCTCGTAGTGCTCGACCTTCACCGCCGCGGCGATCAACGCCAAGTCCCGGATGTCGGGTGAGCCTTGTTCTTCCATCAACTCCTCGCCCTCGGCGAGCAGGCCCTGCATCGCCTTGCAGGGCTTGCGGGCCACCCTAGCTCCCACCAACTCCATGACCTTGTGGAGCCGCTCCACGTGCCCCCGTGTCTGTTCGAGGTGGTGGTTGAATGCGTCAGCCAGTTCCTCGGAGTTCGCGGCCTTCGCCAGCTTCGGCAGTGCCTTCGTCAGCTGCTGTTCTGCGTCCAGCATGTCCTTAAGTTCGTCGACGAACAGGTCCTTGAGTGTCTTGTCCGGCATTTGATTCCTCCCTGAGGTGCAGCCAGTGCTTGGCGGCGGATCCATGACCGTGAGCGCTACCGTGTTTGCGCGACCGCACGGCAGGGCAGCAAGGAGTGCGCCACGCAGACGGGGGGTCGCGAGGGGCGCAATGACGCGTAGGTGCGCAGGGTTCTTCGCGGTCAGGGCTATAACCTCGCGTAAGTTGTAGAAAGTGCTTCGGCGGGAGAGCGGTTGAGGCTTGCGCGAGGGGCGGATCTGGGGAATCGCCGCGCCCGAGTAACCATGACCGCCTCACTGCCTCGCGCAATTCGGACACAGCAACTGCGCGGTCGGGGAGGCCCACAACCGATTCGTCTCGCATCCGCAGGACTCGCATGCCGGAACTTCGAGCCGCTCGAGCAAGCCATCATAGGCCAACACGAGCGTACGCGTGCTCGATCCGCGGTCGATCAGCAGTTTGAAGAATGCCTTGGGCTGCCATAGGCACCGAACGCTCGACAACCGGGCGCGGACGCGTATGCCGTATGTCTCACCGAGCTCGCGCAGCTTGCGCTCGCGTTCGCGCTCCGCCGACTCGATCTTGTGCGAGAGGGACGTCTCGCGGGCTGCCTCAATGGCTGTTCGGCGCAACTCGCGCGCGCGGCGCCGTTCGAGTTCGGCGATCACCTGACCGTAATAGTTGCTGATCCGCGCGAATTCCACCCCGAAGCGCTGCGTGACACGGACCTGCTGCCGCGCTGCCTCGGCGGCGACCATGCGCCGCAAAGCGTCGCACGCCGTCTTGTAGGCCGCTTCGATGGGGACCAGAACCACCTCGGGAATCTTTGCGACCGGCGCCGATTCGATCGTGAACTCCGCCAGACGTTCTGCGAGGAGCGATTGAACCTGGTTCGAGAACAGATTCACCGGCACGATGTACTGCCGCTCGCGGCGCTCCTCGGAGAAGAACATCACCTTGAAGTCGAATTGCGAGGTGGCGGAGAGCATTATGTCCGCCTCGTCCTGCTCGTATCGAGTGCGGCAGTTGGAAAAGAGTACGGTGCGCTCGACCTCCTCGCGAATCCCTTTCCGTTTGAGCCGCCCGGCGGGCAGATGCCCCGAGGCGACAGTGCCGCGACCGGCAGCGAACGCGATTAACGAATCCAGGAACGAGCTTCCCAGCATCGCGGGTTCCGTGCCGTCTTCGAGCCCGTCGGCGGAAAGGGCGAGCCGCACCCAGGCACGTCCAGTGGCGGATTCGAGCACCGGTGGAAGCAGGGCATCGAGCTGGCCCGCCGGCCCGGACTCCACCGCGCCACCTGCGCGTTCGATGCAGCCTCGAATGAAAAACGGAATATCGGTTAACTCCGATCCGGCATTTTCGACCGTCATGGTGCGCTCCTATTCCGCCGCGGCGAAGTCCTGACCGAACAGGGTCTCATCGTAGACCTGACTCTCTTGATAGCGGTGCTGAGCACCGGTCAGGCGATCGCCAAACTCGGTGAATCGATCGCTTGCGGCCGCGTTCGAGTCGGCGCTGGCCCACAGATCGAGCACGATGTCCTCGAACTCGCGATCGTCATCGAGATTCCCGAGAATCTCGCCCACCTCTCCGACCACCAGCTCGAACATGTTGATCTTGCTGTCGAGCACTTCAAGAATATGATCCTCGATGGTCCCGGGCGCCGCAAAATTGAAGATTCGCACGGGCTCGGTTTGGCCGATGCGATGCACGCGGCCGACGCGCTGCTCGATCCTCATGGGGTTCCATGGCAAGTCGTAATTCACGATCGAGTGGCAGAATTGCAGGTTGCGCCCCTCGCTGCCGACGTCAGTCGAGAGCAGAATACGCCGGTCGCGAGCGAACGCGGCGATCTCGGCATCCTTCTCCGCAGCGGTAAGCGAGCCGTTGAAGCATCCGGCATCGAGCCCGGCACGCTCCAGTTCGCGCACCAGCAGCGCCTGCGTTTCGAGGTACTTCGTGAACACGAGCACCTTCTCGTTTCGCCCCAGCTTGTGGTTCACGAGGTCCACCAGCGCCTGCGCCTTGCTCGAAGTCTCGACCTGCCTCGAAAGCTCGAGCAGGGAGTCGAGCTCCGCACGGTGATCGCCGTCGAGACTACGGCTCCGCAGCCCTTGGAGGGTCGCCCGCACCGCCTCGACGCTGCTGCCCGCCTCGGCCTGGAGCGTATGGGACATGGCGCGGCCACCAAGCGAAGTTTTCTCGCGGCCGTAGCCTGCCCGAACCACGGATGTCACCGCCTCGTAGAGCGCGCGCTCGGGCGGATTGAGTGCGATGCGCAACGTCGCCGCGTGTCGCGGGGGAAGCGCCAGGCTCACCTGGCTTCGCGTATTGCGAACCATCACGTCCATCAGCAACTCGCGCAGCTTGGTCCGGTTGCGCGGCCGTCGCGGATCGGTGCGTTCCACGAACTCGCGCCGAAACTCCGCCGGAGTGCGGAGTTGGCCGGGCCGCAGCAGGGTGATGAGGTTGTATAGCTCATCGAGGTCATTCTGCGCCGGGGTGGCGGTGAGGAGCAGGAGGTACTTGCTCTTCAGCTGATTCACGAATTTCCAATTCAGGCTCGCCCTGTTCCGCAAGTGATGGGCCTCATCGACGATGATGAGGTCGTAAGCCACGCGCCGGATCATATCGCTGTGCTTGGCCGCTTTGGCGGTGTGGATTGAGGCGATCACGCGATCGCACTGCTCCCACGCTGATGGGCCGTGGCGGCGGAACTCGGCGTCATCGAGGGTCGTGAACTCGATCTGGAACTTGTCGCGCATCTCTTCGTGCCACTGCCCAACGAGTGAGGGAGGAGTCAGAATCAGAACCTTGCGCGCCAGCCCTCGCAGCGCGTACTCCTTGAGTATCAGCCCCGCCTCGACGGTCTTGCCGAGCCCCACCTCGTCGCACAACAGCGCTCGCCCCCGCATCGTACGCATCACCTGCCGCGCCGTATTGATCTGGAAGGCGTGCTGCGCGACGCCCCGGAGCAGAGGTGGACACAACAACACCTCGAAGCCACCGAGGAGCGACAAACGCATCGCGGCCTGATTCAGGCCGTAATCCGCCGGCGGGTCGTAGCGCCGCTGCGAAGCGCGTTCAAGCATGCCGCGGTCCTCTGGCTCGAACTCGAGTTCTGAAGGCGGCGGCAGGTAGCGATTCACGAGCTCGGGGTCAGGTTCCACCGCATCGGGCATGGGTGGGCCGACCTGCCCGGCCGCAGTGTCGAAGTTTCGAGCAGTCGATTTCTCGGAGCCCGCGCCGGACCGCGAGCCTTCGCCGTCGGGACCTGTCTCGAGTTGCTGAACCCAGGCACGCGCTTGCTTGAGTGTGCGCAGATCGCCCGGGGCAAGTGGCCGGCCCGCATCCTCAACCAGGTTTGCCAGCGTCGTCAGACGTTCCGGTCGAGCGCTTGCACCGCGGGATTGTTTGATCGCCTGCGCCAGCCGTGCCCGAATTCCTCGCCAGACTTCGGCCCGTTGCCGATAGGGGCGAACCTCGTCCTCATACAAGCGACGAAGTTCTCGGCGAACGGTCTTGGCCTCGGCGAGCTGTCGCCCGCCCGCATAGTCGAGCCCGAGACTGGATGCAGCTGAAGTCTCGCGGATGAATGCTTCGCATGCTGCCAATTCGCGCTCGAGTGATTCGTGCGCGGGCACGCCATTCCACCGTTCAAATTGGTCCTGGGCTTGTGCGAGGAGTCGCTCCGCCAGCGAGCGCAGGGCGCGCGCAGGGGCAAGCGGATCGGCGCCGGCAGGGGGCTCGGTGTGCCGAGACTTCATGGTAGGAACATCCCTGGGGCTTGTCGAAGGGGGCGTTCAGGTTGCCTGATGCACACCCGCGGGACGGATGCTGGGGCCAATCTCGCCCAATCTCACCGTGAATGCAACGGGATTCGTGGGCGGCGCCAGGCTGGCGACCAGATCGGTAAAATTGAGCTGCACCACTCCATTCCCGCGCGGTCTCCCGCCTCGGATCAATTCGCCGCGCTCGCCTCTGCCCACGTCACCGAGCGCCTGTACGCGTCGTTCATCACCGCGAGCGGTAGGTGCGCGCGCGCGATTTCCTCGGCGCCCCAGTCGCCGCGCTCATAGGCGCGCACGGCGTGATAGACTTCGCCGATCGGATGGTCGTCGCCCGTGAGCGCGGACCGCACCGCCGCCGGCACGGCGAGGCCGGCCAAGATCTCGCGCAATGGCCTGCCGACCATCGCATCGACGACCGAAAGCATGCCGGTGAGGAAGAGGTTGCTGCCTTGATCGGGCAGCCCTGCGGGCCGGGCGAGTTCTTCGGCGAAGCGTGCGCGCGACAAGCCTGTGATGACCAACTCGCGCGGCCGGTCGGCGCCGAGTGCGACGAAGCCCATCATCGTCGCCCACTGGCGCAGCGGATCGAGTCCGAGCAGCGCCAAAGCGTGGCGGAGCGAGGGGATCTCGTGACGCCATCCGAACGCCGCCGAATTGAGATAGCGCAGCAAGCGTGTCGTGAGCGTGACGTCCTGGCGGAACAACCCTTCAAGCCGTTCGAAGGTGGTGTCGGGGCGCATCACTTCGGCGAGGAAGCGGAGTTGCGCGAGTTTGGATGGCGCCAAGTCGCGCGTCTCGATCATCTCGGGGCGGCAATAGTAGTAGCCCTGGAAATAGTCGTAGCCGGCGGCGAGGGCGTTGCGGTGCTCCTCGAGTGTCTCGACCTTCTCCGCCAGCAGCCGCGCGCCTGAGCTTCGTAGCGCCGATAAGGCGTTGCGATCGCATGCGAGCTTGGACTGCATGAAGTCCACCTTCACGAGATCGGCGACCGCCAGCAGCGGCGCCATGCCAGGCGCGAACGTGTAATCGTCGAGCGCGAGCAGGTAGCCCGCCGTCTTAAGCCGGCGGCAGGCTTCGATCACCTCGGCGTCTGGCACGACGGACTCGAGCAGCTCGATCACCGTACGGCTCGGCGGCAGGATCTTGTAGTAGTCGTGCACGAGCGCGTCGCGTGTGAGGTTCACCCAGGCCATGCGCTCGCCGACGAGCATGTCGAGCCCGAAGGCGTTCGCGCTCTGCTCGAGCGTGACCGCAGCCGCGAGGTCGACGTCGGTCGCGCTGAAGCGGTTCTCGCGATTGCTTCGGAACAGCAGCTCGTACCCATACACCTCCGCCCGCCGGTCGAAGATCGGCTGGCGGGCGATGAAGATCTCGGGCGCGTCGGGCTGGGGAATGGGCTCGGAGGACATTAGGGGAAAGGTTTCGGCAGGAACGCGGGGGGGCTTGAATTTCGACACCGCGGTGGGCGCAAACTCTGGAATCCAGGTACGATTGGGAGGCTTTCGGAGTCATGAGGCCGTAGCAGAACCGTAGCAGACTGGCCGAGCCATGTTAGTCGCCGCGGGCAAGGGTTATTCCGATGCTCAGCGGTGCGAAAGCGGCATAATCAGTCCGTAGTAGCTCAGCACGACTTGCCAACCCCCGATACACTTCCGTTCAGCGGCGGGCCGTTAGGCCGCGAACGACCACTCGGTTGATGGAGCATCTATGACAAGCCTGAAGCTTCTCGATGCGATCGGCAACACGCCCTTGGTGGAACTCCGCCGCTTAGTACCCTCAGGGTCCGCTCGCGTAGTAGCGAAACTGGAGTCGGCGAATCCCACGGGGAGTATGAAGGATCGCATGGCCCAGGCGGTCGTTGAGCATGCGGCCGCCGACGGGCGGCTCTCACCTGGAGGTACGGTCGTGGAATACACGGCCGGCACCACCGGCATCTCACTCGCTCTTGTGTGCGCCGCGCTTGGCTACCAGGCCCACTTCGTCTTCTCCGACGCCTTCAGCGACGAGAAGCGCTATACCATGCGCGCCTACGGGGCGAAGCTCACCGACGTGCCGAGCGACAACAAGAAGATCACCGAGCAGCTGATCAAGACCATGATCAGCACCGCGGGCGACATCAGTCGTCAGCCAGGGCACTGGTATTGCGACCAGCTGAACAATCGGGATGGGGAGGCCGGCTACCGCCCCCTCGGCGAGGAGCTGTGGCAGCAGGCCGGCCAACGGGTCGACGCTTTCGTACACGCGGTAAGCACTGCGCACTCGATCCACGGCACGGCCCACGCGCTGCGGCAGCGCAACCCCCAGGTCCGCGTCTTCGCCGTAGAGCCTGCGGAGTCGGCGGTGCTGTCAGGCAAGCCTTCAGGGTCGCATAAGATCGAGGGGATCGGCATCGGCTTCATTCCGCCCCTGTGGAAGCCCGACGAAGTTGATGAGATTCTGACTGTGACCACGGAAGAGGCCAAGGCGATGGCCCGGCGCCTGGCGCGGGAGGAAGCCATCTTCGCCGGATCCTCGACGGGGGCGAACGTGGTGGCGGCGCTGCGTGTGGCGGCACGCCTCGGTCCTAACGCTACAGTCGCCACGATCATCGTGGACTCGGGGCTGCGCTACCTCAGCACCGAAGTCTTCCGAAGCTGACCCCTTGCGGCACCCCATGGCTCGCGGCCTATTCCGGCCCCGGCCGCGGGCGCAGCCTCTACTCCATGCCGCCGCTGGCCGAGCACGTAATGGCGGGGGAGACCGTGCTGTCTGGCTGCACAGCATCAGTGGGGAAAGGGGGGCGGAAGTGTCCCTGCCGAAGTACCGAGTGCGATGGACGGGCGTGCTCGTTCCAGAGCGACTGCTTCAAGGCAAGAAGTCCAAGCGCCCGGAGGGGCTGCGCGCGATCGAGTGACGGCCAATCTGTAGCCGGATCTGTAGCCAGTAGCCCCTTATCCGCTTGCCAAAAGCCCGTAAGTTCGTGTAAACACGGCGGCGGAGAGGTGGCAGAGCGGTTGAATGCGGCGGTCTCGAAAACCGTTAAACCCTGCAAGGGGTTTCGAGGGTTCGAATCCCTCCCTCTCCGCCAGTTTGGCGCGCAAGCCCAATGGACAGCGCCTGTAGCACTTGACCTGCCCGCGGTTCCTCGCGAGCGGGTCTTTGCTTGAGTGATCACGGAGGGTCTGTAGCCGGCGACCGAGAACCGCGTCTTTCTTACGGTCGGGCGTGACGCATGGCCAACACCAGCGTGCCTACCGCGCCCGGCTCAAGCTCGTCTCCCCACGCGTGATGGATCAGGGTTCCCCGCCCCCGGGATCGTCGTGCACGGTGCCGCCGCTCGCTGAGCCGGTGCCGCCGATCTGCGGCGCATCGCATGCCGGCGGCAGGAAGGAGCTCCATGCACCCTGCGATGAGGGTGGCGATCGCGGCCACGTTCGAGGAGACGCGACTGCTGGTGACCCGCGGAACACGCGAGGTTCTGCGGGCGCGGCTCGCACCGGCGGTGCTCGCCCATCGATGGGCCGTGCCGCTGCTGTTGGAGGGGCTGGCACTGGGATACCAGCAGCCGGTCCATGTTGTGCTGTATGCAGAGTCCCCAGCGCTTTCATTCGGCTTGCAGCTCACCGACGACCTCGGGCCAGGACAGCGCACGCTGTGCTACGACGTCGAGCTGATCGAGACCGCCGATGGTGAAGCAGACTGGGGAGGCTTCGATGAGTTGCGTCGAT
>JANLOX010000271.1:0-2060 GCA_031366795.1 Candidatus Eiseniibacteriota bacterium
CAGGACGCCAAGCTGGTGTACGCCACGCTCCAGAACTGGGGCCGCAACGTGTTCCACTACTCGAACCAGCGCGCCGAAGTCGGCCGCAATGGCGAGTTGCAGTGGATCCAGACGCTGCTCGGCGGACGGATGGAAAAGACAAACTCGTACTACCGCATGACGGGCCCGGGTGCCCAGGTGTTCGTGCACGGCTTCATGTTCGGTGACGAGCGCCAGCACTTCGACATGCACACGCTGCAGCAGCACCAGTCGGATCACTGCACCAGCGACCTCTTGATCAAGGGCTGCCTCAAGGATCGCGCGCGCAGTGTCTACCAGGGGCTGATCCAGGTGGCGGAGGGTGCACAGCGCACCGATGCCTACCAGGCCAATCGCAACCTGCTGCTCTCCGACACGGCGCGGGCCGACAGTATTCCCGGGCTCGAGATTCTCGCGAACGACGTGCGTTGCACGCACGGCGCGACGATCGGCACCGTCGATGAAGAGCAGATGTACTACCTCAAGGCGCGGGGCCTGCGGCCCTACGAAGCGCAGCGCTTGATCGTCGAGGGCTTCTTCGCTCCCGTGATCGATCGCATTCCGCTCGAAAGCGTCCGCGAACAATTGCGCGACATCATCCAGACCAAGATCGGACAGGGCACGTGAGTGTGACGCATCCGGCCGGGGCGGCGAGCGCCGCTCCGGTACGGACCGCCTTCTCGCCGCACGCGATCCGCGCGCGGTTCCCGATCCTCAATGTCGAGCGCGATCCGGCGCTCGTGTACCTCGACAGCGCCGCGACGTCGCAGAAGCCCGATGTCGTGCTGCAGGCGCTCGAGCGCCACTACACGCGCCACAACGCGAACATCCATCGTGGCGTGTACCGGCTCGCTGAAGAAGCCACCGCCGCCTACGAAGACGCGCGCCGCCGCGTCGCCAAGTTCGTCGGCGCCACGAGCCCGCGCGAGTTGATCTTCACGCGCAACAGCACCGAGGCCATAAACCTCGTTGCCTATTCGTGGGCGCGCTCGAACATGAAGGCGGGAGACGCCGTCCTGCTCACGCAGATGGAGCACCACTCGAACCTCGTGCCGTGGCACATTCTGGCCACGGAGCGGGGAATCGAATTGCGCTTCATCCCCGTGACGCCTGATGGGCGGCTGGATCTTGCGCCCCTGCCGCAACTATTCGCCGATGGGCGCGTCAAGCTCACGAGCGTCGTGCACATCTCGAATGTGCTCGGCACGGTCAACCCCGTCGAGGAGATCGCGCGCGTCGCGCATGCCGCAGGATCGCTCGTGCTGGTCGACGCCTCGCAAAGCGTGCCCCACTGCCCCGTCAACGTGCGTCAGCTGGGCGCCGACTTCATGGCGTTCACCGGCCACAAGATGCTGGGTCCCACGGGCGTCGGCGCGCTGTGGGCGAAGCGCGAGTTGCTCGAGGCCATGCCGCCGTTTATGGGCGGCGGCGAGATGATTCGCGAGGTCTCGCTGACTTCGTCGAAGTGGAACGAGCTGCCGTGGAAGTTTGAGGCCGGCACCATGGCCATTGCGGAAGCGGTAGGCCTGGGCGCCGCCGTGCAGTTCCTCGAGGAGCTCGGCATGGACGCGGTATTCGCGCACGATCGCGAACTCGCAAGCTATGCACTCGAGCGCGTGGCTGAAGTGCCCGGACTCACGGCGCTGGGCCCCGCGGCCGAGCATCGCGGCGGAGTCGTCACCTTCACGATGGACGGCATCCATCCCCATGACATCGCGACGGTGCTCGACCATAAGGGCATCGCCGTCCGCGCAGGGCACCATTGCGCCATGCCGCTGCACGAGCAGTTGGGGGTGCCGGCGTCGGCGCGGGCGTCGTTCCACTGCTACTCCGTGCGCGAGGATGTCGACGCGCTGATCGATGGCCTGCACCACGTGCGCAAGGTGTTCACGCGATGAGCGGCTGGGACGAGATCTATCGTGAGGAGATCCTCGATCATTCCCAGAACCCGCGGCAGCACGGGACGCTGGAGGGCCCTACCTATACGTACACCGACGCGAACCCGCTGTGCGGCGATCGCATTCGCATCGACTTGAACGTCG
>JANLOX010000272.1:0-13706 GCA_031366795.1 Candidatus Eiseniibacteriota bacterium
GCAACCGCCCGGCCTCGGCGTCCGGCATCTCGCTCGGGAACGGACCGAGCCCCACGCGCGTCGCGTAGGCCTTGGTGACACCGATCACATGCGAGACCGCGCGCGGCCCCAGCCCCACACCCAGCGGCGCGCCCGCAGCACTCGCGGACGACGACGTTACATAGGGATAAGTGCCGTGATCTATATCCAGCAGCGTGCCCTGGGCGCCTTCAAGCAGAATGTTCTTGCCCGCCGCCAACGCATCATGCAACTCAAGCCCAACGTCTGAGATCAGCGGCCCCACCCACCGTACTTCTTGTTCGAGCGCTGCGAATATCGCGGCGCCCTGCTCGGTGAGATGCGCGGCGGCCTCTGGATACTCGAACCGCAGCCGCTTGAGATTGCGGTCCACATGGCTCTCGAAGCCGTGCGGGTCCAGCAGGTCCGCGATCCGCAGCCCCGTACGGGCAGCCTTGTCGCGGTAGGCGAAGCCAATCCCTCGACCGGTCGTGCCGATCGCGCCATCGCCCTTCTCGGCGACCGCTTCGACTGCTTTGTGATAAGGCAGGATCAAGTGCGCCGCCGGGCTGATCCCGAGCCGGCTCGTGACATCCACTCCGGCGCTCTCGAGCTCGCCCACTTCCGCGCGAAGCCGGGCCAGGTCGATCACCACCCCATTGCCGATCAGGCACCGCTTGTGCGGGTACATGACTCCTGAAGGCACCAGGTGCAGCACCAGCGTCTCGCTGCCACGCTTGATGCTATGCCCAGCATTCGGCCCCCCCTGGTAACGCGCGACCACATTGGCCTCCGACGCCAGCCGGTCGACGATCTTGCCCTTGCCCTCATCACCCCACTGCGCGCCTACCACCACCGTGCACGGCATTGCCAGAACCCTCCGGGAAAACGACGCGGGACCGTAGCACTGGCGGGGCCGGTGAGGGAAACGGTGGGGATGTTCAGCGGCCGTCGCGCGAGCCCCGTATTCCGTGCGGAATTGCGGCAATGCAATCATTGCCATCACTCGGACCTTGCGCAAAAGCCACTTGGCCGCCACTGCCCCATTGAAAAGGCCCATCGCCGTCCCGATAATGCTCCCGCAAATCCCACCCTGGAGGCACCCCGTGGCCGTCGCCAAACTCAAGACCACGATTACCGAAAAGAAACCCGCCGACTTCATCGCTGCCCTTTCGGGCGAGGCGCGTCGCAAGGATTGCGCGGCACTGGTCGCCCTGATGAAGCGCGTCACCGGAAAGCCCGCGAAGATGTGGGGCCCTTCGATTGTCGGCTTCGACACCTATCACTATGTCTACGACAGCGGCCGCGAAGGCGACACCTGCTTGGTAGGCTTCTCCCCCCGCAGCACCGGCCTCGTGCTCTACGTGCTCAATAAATTTGTAGGCCAAGAGGCACTCCTCAAGAAACTCGGCAAACACAAAGCCAGCGGCAGCTGCCTACACCTGAAGACCCTCGAAGGTGTCGACATGAAAGTGCTCGAGGAGATGGTGAAGCGCTGCGTAGCGAAGACGCGCAAGACGTACGGATAGCCGAACGACGCTGCGCGCACCGTCGCTGCGCGGCTGCGCGGCGGGACGGCTGCGCGGCGCGGTGAGTGCCACGACTTGCCCCGCATTCACCCACTTCTTGCCGTGGGCGTCGCCTCGGGCGTATCGTTACATTGGGTTGCCTCCGTAAAATTAGGGCTCCGAAAGGATGACCCTGTGGTCTGATCCGAACCATATCGCGATCAGGAGGCAACCCTTTTTCATCGCTACATGGAGTGTTGATCTTCGAGCGCGCCCCTCGCCGCTGGCTTACGCGTGGCCACCCGGCTGAAATCCCGCCACCTCCCCCGCCGCACGTGTCACCGACACTGCCTGCCGCGCCGTGTCGCCCTCCCGCGCCCGCGCCTCCTCCGCCGCCGCCGCCCGCGCCAACCGCGCCTCCTCCACCGCCTCCCGCGCCCGCGCCGCCCGCGCCTCATCCGCCCTCTCGCGCGCCTCTGCACGTTTGCGCGCCATGAACTCCTTCCCGAACGCGAGCTCGGCCGTGTACTGGTTATGGTCCCGGCAGCGCAGGCGAATGCGATCGGTCGTGGCCTTGCCGCCGCGAGCGACTTCATCAATGTGATCGAACTCCAACCGCTTGCGTTCGCAGCACCGCCGGCCCGCTTCGCTCACGAACGTGCACTGGCCGCCATCGCGATCCCATACCTCCCGCCGCACGCGCGCCGGGATGGTTCGCGCCGCCTTGCTCGGACGCACCTTGCTATGCGGCCGATCGGTCGCGCCGAGCTTGCGCTTCTCGAGCTTGTTAATGAGCGCGTCCAGCGCCAGATCAAGCACCTTTGCCAACTCTCCGGCTGGCACCTGATGGCCAAGCAGCGCCTGCGCGTGCCGCAATTTGTCGTACGTGCTTTGCGTGACGGTGACCTGCAGCGTGAAGCGCTGGCCAGCCATCGGCGCGACTTTCGTGCGCGTTCCTGCCGTTTCGACCTGAGCTGGCGCAAATGGGGTTTGGGTTGCTGCTGACTCGACATGCGCCGCCTCGAGTTCGGCTCGCGTCGCGGCGGTCCGAACTTCCCCCGTGGCACTTTCGACATCCACTCGCTCCGAAACGAGCGGCGTCGCGCCGCGTTCCAGATCGGAGGACGCAACATGCATCGAGTCATGCTGCGCGGTGCTCGGCGTTGGCGGCGGGGCAGGCTGCGCGCTGTTCTGCCCGGGCGCTGACACCGGGGCATGCTGCCCGATGTTCTGCCGTGGCGCCGGGACCGGCAGAACCAGGTCGAAGCTCTCCGTCCGCGGGAAGCGCTCCACGATCACCCGTGCGATTCCCGATTTCGACTGGTGAGCCGCGGCCGCCAACAGCTCGCGCGCGTTCCCCTCGGTGAGATGCGGCGCGAGCAAGCAAGTGCCGCTCAGGTGCATGCGGCCGTCGGCGATCATCTCGAAGATTTCCGGGAACCGCAGTGCCGTGCGCGCAGCCTGGATGCGCTTGCTCGCGCTGTCATCGGACAACATCAACCTGCCGAGGCAATACGCAAACATTGAAGGATACGCGGAGCGCAGGTACAAGCGCCGCGCGTCGATTTCAGCGATGACCCCGATAGACACTGCGTCGTTGGTGCGACCCGCAGCATGCGTGAGATCGGACTTCTGCTCCAGCGCATCGTCACTGAGATTTGCGAATAAATAAACATTCATCACGTGTTGCCTTCCACGGGGGCGTCCGCGTAGGGCAGTCGACGCGCCGTCGCAACGCGCGTCTCACAACATGGTGATTGTCGCATGGCCGATTTCGGCGCGCATGCAGCCTCCTGGAACGCATTGCCTATGCAATCACGAATCGAATGCGCCAGCCGAGGAGATCTCGGCGCTCAATGAACGCATCGCGCTCTGGCGCGCTACCGGAAGGGCGGCCGTGGAGTGGCAGCGGTTGGCGAGAGAGGACGTGTCAATAGGAATTTGCGCGCACGAAAATAATTCTCCGCGCGTCTCGCGACTCATTCCGACGCGCCTCACTCCACAGGTTGTGTCGCGAGCCGGCGCCGCGCCTCCTCGTGCACGCAGTCGCACTTCTCGTACTACATGAACATGCCCCGGGGCATGTTGAGGTGTGAACGCTCGCGCCACTTTCGTAACCGGCGTGGACATCTCGCGGCAACCCAAGGGGGTTGAAGCCCGCCCCGCCTCTCCCCCTACGCCCCGATCTTCCTCAGCGCATCCACCACCAGCTCCGCGGCCTCAACGCCCGCGCGGTCCTGCGCCTCGGCCGTTGACGCGCCGAGATGCGGCGTGGCCAGCACATTGGGCAGCCCCAACAAGGGCGAGTCCCCAGGCGGCTCGGTGGCGAACACGTCGATCGCCGCGGCGCGCAGCGTGCCTCCGCTGAGCGCCGCATACAGCGCCTTCTCGTCCACGATGCCGCCGCGCGAGCAGTTAATCAGCACCGCATCGCTCTGCATCAGCGCAAATTGCTTCGCCCCGATCAAGTTTCGCGACTCGGGCGTCAAAGGAATGTGTAATGAAATATAGTCGGCCTCGATCAGCAGCGACTCCAACGATGCGGCGTTGGCAGCCCAGTCGAAGCCTGCGGGCCAATGCGTGATCGCGGGGTCGTAGGGCGAGACCTGCATGCCGAACGCGCGCGCGCGCAGGGCAACCTCGCGGCCGATCCTGCCGAAGCCGACGATGCCGAGCGTCTTGCCGCACAGTTCGCGGCCGGCGTACTTGGTCTTTTCCCACTTGCCGTTGCGCATATCCGTGCCGGCGCCGACCAGGTGCCGTTCGAGCGCGATCATCAGGCCGATCGTGAGCTCCGCCACCGAGATGGCATTGGCCGCGGGCGTGTTCAAGACCACGATGCCGGCAGCCTTGGCGGCAGCGACATCAATATTATCGAGGCCCGTCCCGGCGCGCGCAATGACCTTGAGCTCGGGGCACGCCTTGATCACATCCGCCGTGACCTTCGTAGCGCCGCGCACCAGCAAAGCCGCGTGGCCCTGCAATGTGGCGATGAGTTCGTCGGCCTTCATTCCGGTCTTGAGCGTCACTTCATGACCCGCGTGCTGCAAAGTAGCGGCGGCGGCAGGTGACAGAGGATCGCTGATCAGTGCCTTCACGCGGTCTGCCACGCTTCCCGCACGGCGGTGGCCGCGGCGATGGTATTGGTGTTCGCCGGCTTACCCAACGACGCCACGCACTCTTCGAGCGCGCCGATGATCACGTGCACATCCGCCAGATCGTAGGCGCCCATGTGACCGATGCGGAAGATCTTGCCCTTCAGCTGATCCTGGCCACCGGCGACATAGATGCCATGCACTTCGCGCAGGCGCTTCACCAACGCGGACGCATCGACGCCATCCGGCGGCAGCAGCGAAGTGACCGAGTGCGACGGGCTCGTCGAGAACAACTTGAAGCCGAGCGCCTTCGCTCCCGCCCACACGGCGTGCGCGATGCGGCGGTGGCGCACATACATCGCCTCGAGGCCCTCTTCCTTCATCATCGTGAGCGCCTCTTCGAGCGCGAGCACGAGACTGACGGGCGGCGTGAACGCCGTCTCGCCATTGGGGAAACTCTTGCGCGCCTTGTTCAGGTCCCAGTAGAAGCGCGGCAGCTTGTGGCCCTCGATCGCGTTCGCGCGCCACGGTGCCAGGCTGACGGTGGCGATGCCGGGCGGAATCATCATGCCCTTCTGCGAGCCGCACACCACGACGTCGACGCCCCACTTGTCCTGCGGCAGCGGATGCACACCGACACTCGTGATGCCATCGACGATCAGCATGACGTCGCGCGGCCGGGTGATCCTGGCGATCGCCTCGAGGTCATGCACCGCACCCGTCGAGGTCTCGCTGTGCGTGGTGAACACCGCCTTGATCGAGGGGTCCTGCTCGAGCGCCTTCTGCACCGCGGCCGGATCGATGGCGGTGCCCCAGTCGAACGCGATCGTCTCATGCGCCACGCCATACGCCTTGAGGATCGAGGCCCAGCGGTCGCCGAACTTGCCGGCCGTCGGCACCAGCGCCTTGTCGCCCTGGCTCATCAGGTTCACCACGCACGCTTCCATCCCGCCCGTGCCGGAGGCCGACAGCAGGAACACCTCGCCCTCGGTGCCATGGAGCCACTGCAGTTCGCGCGTCACACGGCGCAGGGTGTCGCGGAACACATCGGTGCGGTGGTGCGGCGGCACGGCCGACAACGCGCGCAGGATGCGCGCAGGAATCTCGACCGGGCCCGGCGTGAACAAGCGGATCTTCATGGTCCTCGCTCAGGGTTGCGGGGTGGACACCAGGTACGTGCGACAGTGGATTCACCGCAGGATGCACTGGCAAGGCGGGGGGATTCAAGCGGGATCACTTTAACGCGCCACCTGCAGCTGCGGGGGCGGATTGGCGCCCTGTTGGCGCGGGGGATAATCTCTGATCCATGCAATCTGGGCGGCAGGACTCCGAGGCGTCGGGCACGAATAGCATCGACGAGATTATTGCTATCTATAAGCTCGGAATCGACCAAACCCTGCTCCAAGAAAGTCTCGCCTTGACCCCCGACCAACGAGTCCGCCGGTTGGTTGCTTTCCTACGAACGGCCGAGGAACTGCGTCGCGCAATGAAGGCCGCCCCGCAGACCGGTGGGGATACGGGCACTTGATCGCGTCGTGCGGCCGATCGGCCCTCCGCTCCCCCTCCCCCTCACCCCTAACCTTTCATGAACGAATCGAGCCCCGCCGGACATCCCGCGGGGCTCGCTCGTTCATGAGTACTTGCTCGGTTCAACCCGTCCGCTAATGCGCGTACGTCTGCGAGCCCTCGTCCGTCGCCTTGGGCGGCGCGGGTGCGGCCGCGGGCTCTTCCTTCGGCTTGCGTTCGAGCGCCAGCTCGAGCACGCGGTCCATCGTCTCGACCGGAATGAACTCGAGCGCGTCGCGCACTTCTTCGGGGATCTCGCTGAGGTCCTTCACGTTGCCCTGCGGAATCAAAATCGTCTTGATGCCCGCGCGGCGCGCCGCGACTGACTTCTCGTTCAGGCCGCCGATCGGCATCACCGTGCCGCGCAGCGTGATCTCGCCCGTCATGGCGACATCCGGGCGCGTCGGCACGCCGGTCAGCGCGCTGATCAACGCCACCGCCATCGTGACGCCAGCCGAGGGACCGTCCTTCGGCGTAGCGCCCTCGGGCACGTGCACGTGGATGTCGATGTCGCGATAGAACCACTTGTCGAGCCCCAGCGCCGAAGCACGCGAACGCGCGTACGACAACGCCGCCTGGCCCGACTCGCGCATCACGTCGCCGAGCTTGCCCGTGAGCAGCAGCTCGCCCTTGCCCGGCAGGATCGACACCTCGATGGTCAGCACATCGCCGCCCACTTCGGTCCACGCCAGGCCGTTGGCGACACCGATGCGCGACTTGCGCTCGATTTCGGAATCCATGAAGCGCGCGGGACCCAAGAACTTCTCGATGTTCTTGTCGGTGACCGTCGTCGTGCCCTTGAGCTTGCCTTCCGCCTTGCGCCGCGCCACCTTGCGGCACACCGTCGCCAGCTCGCGCTCGAGGCTGCGCACGCCGGCTTCGCGCGTGTACTGGTTGACCAGCGAACGCAACGCGCTGTCCTGGATCTTCACGTCGGCGTCGTCGAGCCCCGAGGCCTTGATCTGCTTGGGGACAAGGAAGCTCTTGGCGATCTGGACCTTGTCGGTCTCGAGATAGCCGGGCAACCTGATGATCTCCATGCGGTCCACCAGCGGCGCCGGGATCGAGTACAGGCTGTTCGCCGTGCACAGGAACATGATCTGCGACAGGTCGAAGTCGACCTCGAGATAGTGATCGTTGAAGGTGTGGTTCTGCTCGGGATCGAGCACCTCGAGCAACGCCGCCGCGGGATCGCCACGGTAGTCGGCGCCCAACTTGTCGATCTCGTCGAGCAGGAACACCGGGTTCTTGCTGCCCGCGCGGCGCAGGCTCTGGACGATGCGCCCCGGCATCGAGCCGATGTAGGTGCGGCGATGGCCGCGGATCTCGGCCTCGTCACGCACTCCCCCCAGCGAGACGCGCACGAACTTGCGGCCCAGCGCCCTGGCGATCGAGCGGCCCAGCGACGTCTTGCCGACGCCCGGAGGCCCGACGAAGCACAGGATCGGCCCCTTGTTGGCGCCCGTCAGCTTCAGCACCGACAGGTACTCGACGATGCGGTCCTTGATCTTCTTGAGCCCGTGATGGTCCTCGTCCAGCATCGTCTGCACCTTGACCAGGTCGGAGCTGTCCTTGGTGGCCTTGCCCCACGGTAGCGCCACCAGCCAGTCGAGGTAATTGCGCACCACCGTCGCTTCAGGTGACATGAAACTCATCTTGGCAAGCCTGTCGAGTTCCTTCAGCGACTTGGCCAGCACCTCGCGCGGCATGCGCGCCTTGCGGATCGCCAGCTGCAGGTCTTCGACCTCGCTCGCGAACTCGTTCTGGTGGCCCAGCTCCTTGCGGATCGCCTTGAGCTGCTCGTTGAGATAGAACTCCTTCTGGTTCTTGTGCACCTGCGAGCGCACCTGGCCTTCGATCTTGCGTTCGAGCTTCACGATCTCCAGCTCGGCCGCCAGCATCTCGCTCAGCGCGTTCAAGCGGTCGGCCGCGCCGTCGAGTTCGAGCAGGCGCTGCTTCTTCGGCACCTTGACCAGCAGGTTCGCCGCCACCGTGTAGGACAATGTCGCAGGGTCGCCGATGTTGTTGGCGGCCATCAGCACTTCGTCCGGGATGCGGCGGTTCAAGTGCACGTAGTCGTTGAACAGCTGGAGCACGTGGCGCACGCGCGCTTCGACTTCGGAACCCTGCGGCTTGTCGTCCGTCGCCGGACGCACGCGTACGGTGTAGAAGTCGCTCGACCACTGGAAGCGCTCAACGCGGGCGCGGCACAGCCCCTCGACCAGCACGCGCATGGTGCCGTCGGGCAGGCGGAACAGCTGCAGCACGCGCACGACGGTGCCCGTGCCGTACAGCTCGTCCTGCGCCGGGTCGGCAACTTCGCTACGACGCTGCGCCGTCACGAACAGCATGCGATCGCCGGCGACCGCGCGCTCGATGGCGTTGATCGAGGGCAGGCGGCCGACCAGCAACGGAATCGTCATGTACGGGTAGACGACCACATCGCGCAACGGCAGCAGCGGCAGGCGGTCGTGGAACTCGAACGTGTCGTCGCCGCGCTTGACCTTGATCAGCTCGCCCTTGCGGTGCGAGGACTTCTCGCTGGCTTTGTGCTTGTCTTTGGTGGCCTTCGCGGGCATGCCCTTGGAGACCACGCCGCGCTCAGGCACGGGCTTCGCGGCCTGCTTCGCGGGCGCAGCCTTGTGCGCGGGCGCAGCCTGCTTCGGCGCAGCCTTAGGTCTGGGGTTTTTCTTCACTCAGGTCTCCTTGCCGGAAAAAATAAAGCGCGGCCGTGGCGTCCCAGGCGCATGAACTACGCCTGTGCACACGGCCGCGCGAGATTAGGCTTCCTTACGGCGCTTCTCGCGCTCCCCACGGTACGTCAGCAGCGGCGGCGCATCGCCGACGATGCACTCACGCGAGATCGTGCAGCTGATCACGTCCGCCCGCGAAGGAATGTCGTACATGACGTCGAGCATCGCGTCTTCGATCACCGCGCGAAGGCCACGCGCGCCGGTGCCGCGCTTGATCGCCAGCTGGGCGATCGAGTGCAGTGCATCCTCGGTGAAGTCGAGCTTGACGCCTTCCATCTCGAAGAATCGCTGGTACTGCTTGGTGATGGCGTTCTTCGGTTCGGTGAGGATATTGACGAGCATCGCTTCGTCGAGCGACTCGAGCACGCCGACGATCGGCAGACGGCCCACCAACTCCGGAATCAACCCGTAGCGCAGCAGATCATCCGGCTCGATCAGCGCCATCAACTCGCCGATGTTCTTGTTGTTCTTGCTCTTGATGTCGGCGCCGAAGCCCAGCGCCTGCTGGCCCACGCGGCGTTCGACGATCTTGTCGATGCCTTCGAAGGCGCCACCGCAAACGAACAGGATGTCTTTGGTGTTCACCTCGATGTACTTCTGCTGCGGATGCTTGCGGCCGCCCTGCGGCGGCACGTTGGCCACGGTGCCCTCGAGGATCTTGAGCAGCGCCTGCTGCACACCCTCGCCCGAGACGTCACGGGTGATGCTGGGGTTCTCGCTCTTGCGCGAGATCTTGTCGATTTCGTCGATGTAGACGATGCCGTGCTCGGCGTTGACCAGGTTGAAGTCCGCCGACTGCAGCAGGCGCACCAGAATGTTCTCGACGTCTTCACCGACATAGCCGGCCTCGGTCAGGCTCGTCGCATCGACGATCGCGAACGGCACCTTGAGGAAGCGCGCCAGCGTGCGGGCGAGCAGCGTCTTGCCCGTGCCCGTCGGCCCGATCAGCAGGATGTTCGACTTCTCGAGTTCGACGGCGCCCGGAGGCGTGGGCGAATAGATGCGCTTGTAGTGGTTGTAGACCGCGACGGCGAGCGTCTTCTTCGCCTGGTTCTGGCCGACGACGTAGTCATCGAGGATCTTCTTGATCTCGGCCGGCTTGGGCAGCGCGCCGCCCGCCGCCGGCTGCTCACGTTCGAGCTCACCCTCGAGGATATCGTTGCACAGCTTGACGCACTCGCTGCAGATGTAGACCGACGGGCCCGACACGAGCCGGGCCACTTCGTCCTGACCACGGCCGCAGAACGAGCAGCGAATCGGATGGGGCGTCGCGATGCGTTTCTTCATCCGTTACTTCCGCTTTTCGATGATGTCGTCGACGATTCCGTAGGCCTTCGCCTCGGCGGCGGACATGAAGTTGTTGCGGTCGGTGTCTTTCAGGATCTCTTCCAATGTCCGCCCGGTGTGCTTGGCGAGGATGCCGTTGAGGGCGTCACGCATCTTCATCATCTCACGCGTGGCGATCTCGACGTCGGAGTATTGCCCCTGCGCGCCACCCAGCACCTGGTGGATCATGATGCGGGAGTTCGGCAACACGTAACGCTTGCCCTTCGCACCCGCCGCCAGCAGAACCGCCGCCATGCTGGCCGCCTGGCCCATGCACAAGGTTGAGACTGGGCACTTGACGAACTGCATCGTGTCGTAGATCGCCATGCCGGCCGTAACCATCCCGCCAGGGCTATGGATGTACAGGTTGATGTCGCGGTCCGGATCCTCGCCCTCGAGGAAGATCATCTGGGCGATCACCAGGTTCGCGACCTGATCGTCGATCGGCGTACCGATAAAGATGATCCGGTCCTTCAGCAGCCGCGAGAAAATATCGTACGCGCGCTCGCCGCGGCTCGTCTGCTCGACCACCATGGGAACCAGACCCATTACCCATCCTCCTTGAGGCGTTCGCCTAGCGACCGGCCGGAACTACAAGCGACGGCTCGGTCACGATCTCTTCCTGGATTTCCGCGGCATTGATGAGCCAGTCGAGCGCCTTGCGCTCGAGCAGCGATTCCTGCAGTGCACGCCTGCGGTCCTGCGTCTGGTAGCGGGCGCGTACCCGCGCCGCCTGGCGCTGATCGGCGTCCACCATTCGCTGGATCTCGGCGTTCACTTCGTCCTCAGTGACTTCGAGATGCTCTTGGCGCGCAACCGATTCCAGCAGAGCCTCGCGCTTGAGCGAGCGCTCGACATTGGGACGGAAGCGGCCTTCCAGTTCCTTGAGCAGCGGCGCCGGAACGACCCGGCCCTCCGTTGCTTCCTGTACGACTCGTTCCAGCATGTACTGCACCAGGCGCTCCGGGAGCTCGAGCGGATTGCGCTGAACGAGTTCCTCGCCCAACGCCGTCTCGACTTCCCGCTGCACGCGCACCCGCTCCTCCCCTTCGAGGTTCAACCGGATCCGCGAGCGCAGTTCCTCCAGCGACGGCAGCTGGAACAGCTCCTTGGCGAGGTTATCGTCCAGTGGGCGCAACTTCTTCTCTTGGATTTTGCGGACCGAGATCACGTAACGCACTGTCGTTCCAGCGAGTTCCGTGCGGTCGAAATCGGCCGGATAGGTCACTGGAATCGTGCGTTCCTGTCCCGGGAGGCAACCGATCAGCCCATTTTCGAGGTCCTGGATCATTCCTTCGGAGCCCAGCTCGATCCGCTGGTTCTTGGACCGCGACCCCGAAAGCCTGCGCCCTTTGGCATCCAGCCGGGTCGAATCGAGCAGCACCACGTCCCCACGCTCGGCCGGACGGCTGATGTCCGCGAACACCGCCGACTGTTCGAGCAGGTTGTGGAGCACGTGATCCACCCGCGCCTCATCAATGTGCTGGATGCGGCGCGCGGCCTTGAGGCCCTTGTAGCTCTTGGCCTCGACCTCCGGCTTCACGTCCACCACCACTTCGAGCTTGAGCGCAGCACCCGGCAGGAACTGCGGGATGCGCACCAGCGGCGGCACCACCGGCGACAACTGCGCCTGGTCGATCGCCTCGTTCACGAGCTTGGGGATGAAGGATTCCTGGAATTCGGCCTCGACGTGCTCGGCGAACTGCTGCCGCACCATGTCGAGCGGCACCCGCCCCTTGCGGAAGCCCGGCAGGCTGGCGCGCCGCTGGATCTGGCGGGCCGCCTCGTTCAGGCGCGATTCGACCTCGTCCGCCTCTACTTCGACGTCGAGCTGGTGCTGAAAGGGACCCGTGGATTTCGCTTGGAGAATCATGCGTTAGGACCGTTCGCTTAAGGGTGTCAGGGCGCCGAGGGCGCTGCCAGCAATCAAGATGTGCCCACGCTCAGTGTCACAAAGACTCTAGGGGGCGGACCCGGAGAACGCAACTTTAAGCGTCGCCAAGGGCGGCATCGTCAGCGAGCTAAGTTATGCGAGAGGGGGGATTTGAACCCCCACGAGTTTCCCCACTGGAACCTAAATCCGAGAACACGGAACGGCATCGATCGCCATCAGGGGCAACGCGATGACCACAACGGACATGACTTCCGCATCGCGCTCCACCGGTTGCCATCGCACGGCACCATTCCCGTGAATTCGGACACAATCGGGACACAATAGCCGCCCCTGCCGTGCGCTGCGACGGGGCGGTTGGCTGCGCGCCGCGTCGCTCATCCATCCGTCTTGATCCATCACGCTCATCTTCGGCGCAGCGTCTCGCGCCACGCGCTACTGAAGTCGGCGGACGGGATCCTTACAGGCGCGCCGCCGCTCGGGTGACCGGGTGGCGCTACGGCCCCCCTTGATCGCCACCACGTCCCGGTGCCAGCGCCACGGCATCGCCCCAGTCGGCTCTCGGGGTGTGGATGGCCACCGAGATCCGCGTCTTTCTGGCCTTGTTGTCGCGGCTCACTGCGTGGGACCACGGCAAGTCGTCGAGGGTAGTTGGCCCGAAGGAAGGACGTGGCGGATCAGGCTCCCATCTTCTCCGAATTTGTGCCAGGCGCGGCGCGCGAGAGCCGCTCGCCCGGGGGGCGGGGGGCGGGCTCCAGGCCCTCGTGCGAGGCCGCTTGATGGCCGGTGGACTCGGCGTTCGGCTCGTTCCTCTGGAAGGCGACTGGCAAGCCGCTTAATGTCCCGCTTTACCAAGAGTGAGACCTCTTCCTTACGCAGTGGGGGGGCGCCGTTTGCGAGCGAATTCCTCGAAAGAGAGTCAAGCCCATTCTTAGTTGAAAATATCCACGGCTCCATCGTGTGATTACGCGGCCTCTTCCATCCGGTTCTGCTTCTCTTTGATCTTGAGTTCGCTGCGCAGTGCGGTGATCAACTTCGGGAGATGGTGATGCCCCCTGACGCGGCGCAGTCGCGGCTCGATGTCGAGCAGCGCGGTGGCGAGCCAGCGCTGCCGCTGGTTCGAGTTCTTCCACGCGTCGACTTTCGCGCACCGTTCTTCGATCAGCGCATTCGCAGACTCGATGCAATTGGTGGTCTTGAACGACACGCCGAGTAACGCGTAGACCCCGAGCCGGTGGAGCGTGAGCGTCTCATCGAGTCCCTCGGCCAGACTTGCGGCCGCCGACTGATTGCGGCCCTCAAGCTCCCGGTGCAATTTCATCAGCGCCGCCTTGGCCTCCGCATAGCTGGGCCGGTCATAGGCGTGTTGCAACCGCCGGCGCCAGGTGGCCTGCTCACCCTTCGGCAGGTAGCTCACCACGTTCTCGCGCTTGTGCCACTGGCACCGCTGCACCAAAGCCGTCTTCTGGAACACCTGCCGCACGGCCGAGCGCAGGCCCTTGCCGCCGTCGATCACCACCAGCAGCCCCTGCGTGATATCGAGGCCGCGCTCGATCAACGATCGCAGGAA
>JANLOX010000273.1:0-1606 GCA_031366795.1 Candidatus Eiseniibacteriota bacterium
ACCCGCCCCGCGCAGGTACAAATCGAGCGGGCGCAGGCGGCGCTCGGTGTAGAGGTGCGAGATCACGACCTGCGCGCCCTGCCGCCGCACGCGGTCGGCGCAGGTGGTGAGCAGCTCTTTGAGCACGGTGGGGTCGAAGCGTTCGGCGTCGAAGGCGAGATGCTCGAACTCCTGCGCATCGACCAGCCGCCCTGCGCGATCGTGACGGAACACCATGCGGTAACGCTCGCGCACCTCATCGTGCGTGACGGTCTTGGGGAAGGCGAAGCGGTCGCGGATCACCTTGAACACGACATCAAATCCCGACAGCGTGAACACTGCCATCACCATGCCCGGCTGGCCCGGCGCCACACCGAAGCGGCCGTTGCCGAACGCCAGGTGCTTGAGCAGGCTGCGGTACAGCTCGGTCTTGCCGTGCTTGTTGAAGCCCAGCGCGCTATAAAGCTCGGCCACTGGCTTGCGCGGCATCAGAGTGCGCAGGTAGTCGATCATCTCGCGCGGGGATTCCATCGCCACGAAGAAGTAGGAGCGCGCGAAGCTGAACACGACGCTCACTTCATCGGCGGTGGTGAGCACGGCGTCGACGACGATGCGGCCATGCGGATTCGTGAGTGCCACGAGCAGTGGAATGTCGCCGCTCGCGGCGTGGATCTGGCCGACCAAGTAGGCGCCCTTGCCGCGGAAGAACACCGGCCGCGCCAGCTCGATCGATTGCGGATGGAGTCCGGGGTGGCGCGCCTCGATCGCTGCGGCGGCGAGCGCCGACTCGCCGTCCGCGTCCGAATAACCCGGTGCGAACGGGAAAGCGTCGAGGACCGCGCGCAGCAGCGGCTGGAGGCCCGGGGCGTCCGCGGTCACGGTGAGCGTGTGGCGCCACGGGGCCTTGTGCGTAGCGGTCTCGCCGGCCAGCGAGACGAACTCGATCTGCGGGTCGACGCCGACCGTGTGGAACAGGCGGCGTGTGAAAGAGTTGAAGAACGTCTCGGCCAGCTCGGCATCCTCGCGTTGCGCGATCAGCTCCGCGAAGGCGGGGCGCATCGCGGCCCACGTGTCGTGGAGTTCGAGGTCGTCGCCCAAGCGTTCGCGCAGTTGCACCAGGCCTTCGCGAACGGCGGCGTTGTGCAGGTCGAGGCGGCTCGCGGAGTCGTGCTGCGCCGCGATCCAGTCGCGCGTCTCGAAGTGATCGCGCGCGCGGCGGATCAGCGCGTCGAGGTGCCGAAGGTGGCCCTCGTAGGCCTCGAGGATGATCGAGGCGGGAGCGGCGCTAGTTGCGGAATAAGCCGACGTAGGCATTCAACCAGCGATCGCCCCACAGGAACACCACCATCGCCGCGGGCGCCAACAAGGTGCCGAAGGGAATCGCGGTGAGCGAGTCGCCCTTGCCGCGTAGCATCAACCATCCGCCCCAGATGCTGCCCACCACGGCGGAGAGGAACAGGGTGACGAGGGCGCCCTGCCAGCCGAGCACCACGCCGAACATGGCGGCGAGCTTGATGTCGCCGCCGCCCATGCCCTCGATCTTGCGCAGGCGGAAGTAGCCCCACGCCAGCAGCCACAACAGCCCGCTGCCCATGATGACGCCCCACAGCGCGACACGCGCGCCACC
>JANLOX010000277.1:0-3550 GCA_031366795.1 Candidatus Eiseniibacteriota bacterium
TGCCTTGACGCCCCGCGCGCCGCTGCCGCACAGTCGGTGAGCGCTGGCCGGGATGCCAACGCTCGTCGAAAGGAATCACTGCGTGGCGCCTGCGCCCTGTTGGATCGTCGCCGGAGTGCGTACCCCGTTCGTCAAAGCGGGTGGCGCGTTTGCGCGCACACCTGCCTACGAGCTCGGCCGGATCGCGATGGCGGAGTTGTTGTCCCGCCAAAACCTTGATCCCTCGCGCCTCGGCCACGTCATCTTCGGCAACTGCGCCCAGCCGGCGGAGGCGGCGAACATCACCCGCGTCACGGCGTTGCGTGCCGGCATTCCTGAACGCGTCCCCGCCGCCACGGTGCACCGCAATTGCGCCTCCGGCATGGAGTCGGTCGCCGATGCCTGCTACCGGATCTCGGCGGGCGATGCGCGCATCGTGCTCGCAGGTGGCATGGAGTCCATGAGCCAGATCCCCCTGATGTTCCGGCAGGAATACGCCGACTGGCTCGGGGCTTTCATGCGCGCCAAGACGCCCGTGGCCAAGCTCGCCGCGATCATGAAATTTCGCATGCGTATGCTTAATCCGCGCATCGCCCTCGTTGAGGGGCTCACGGACCTGGTGTGCGGGCTCAACATGGGCGAAACCGCCGAGGTGCTTTCGCGCGAGTTTCGCATCACGCGCGAGGCGCAGGATGAATACGCGCTTTCCAGCCACCAGCGCGCGATCGCCGGGCGGCCGGCCTTGCGCGAAGAGATCGTGCCGGTGTTCCCGGGGCCTGATCACGAACTGGTGCAGGACGACATTGGCCCGCGCGATGGCCAGACGCTCGAGGCCCTGGCGAAGCTCAAGCCTTACTTCGACCGTCGCAATGGCACCGTCACCGTGGGCAATGCGTGCAGCGTGACCGACGGCGCCTGCGCGCTGCTGGTCACCGATGAGATCACCGCGCAGAGTTGGCCCACGCCGCCGCTCGGGCGCATTCGTGCCTTCGCCTTCGCCGGGCTGTCGCCCCGGCGCATGGGGCTCGGGCCCGTATTCGCCATGTCGGAAGCGCTGCGCAAGGCGAACCTCGAGTTGGCGGATATCGAGTTGTTCGAAATCAACGAGGCATTCGCGGCGCAGGTGCTGGCGTGCACGGCGGCGGCGTGCTCCGACGACTTCGCGCGCGATGAACTGTCGCGCAGTAAGGCGCTCGGAGAGATCCCGTCCGATCGGCTCAACGTAAACGGGGGCGCGATCGCGCTCGGGCACCCGGTGGGTGTTAGCGGCTCGCGGTTGTTGCTCACGACCTTGATGGAGATGCGCCGCCGCGGGCTCAAGCGCGGCATGGCCTCACTCTGCGTGGGCGGCGGACAGGGCGCGGCGTTCATCCTGGAGCGTGACTAGGTGAGCACGTTCCGCATCGAACCGCGCGAGCGCGGCATCGTGCACCTCGTTATGGACGACCCTGCGCGCCGGGTGAACGTGCTCGACGAGGCAGCTTTCGCTTCGCTCGAAGCTGCCCTCGCCACGATCGAGGGCGACGCCGCGCTCACGGGCGTGATCCTGCGTAGCGGCAAGCCGGGCTCGTTCATCGCAGGCGCCGACGTGCAGGCCATCGGCTCGCTGACGGATCGCGAGCGGGTGGAGGAGGTGGTGCGCCGGGGACACGCAATATTCGGCAGGCTCGCGGCGCTCAAGGTGCCGACGGTCGCGGCGATCGATGGCGTCTGCCTGGGCGGCGGCACCGAGATCGCGCTGGCGTGCGACTCGCGCATTGCGAGCGAAGAGCCGCGCACCCAGATCGGCTTGCCCGAAGTGCTGCTCGGCATTATCCCCGGCTTCGGCGGCACGAGCCGACTGCCGCGACTCATCGGCTTGTCGTCCGCGCTCGATCTTATCCTCTCCGGGCGCTCGCTCGATGCGAAGCGCGCGGAGAAGATGGGGCTCGTTGCGAAGGCTGTTCCTGCGGCGTGGTTGATCGAGCAGGCCGAGGCGCACCTCGAGCGGTTGATGCAGCACCCGGCGAAGGCGCGGCGCGATCGCTTCCGCCCGCGGACGCTGACCGCAAAGCTGATCGACGGGACGCCATTCGGCCGCGCCTTCGCGTTCTCGCAGGCGCGCGGCATGACCAAGGGACGCACGGGCGGTCACTATCCGGCCCCGCTCGCGGCGATCCGCGTGCTCGAACACGGACTGGGCGCATCGCTCGAACGCAGCCTCGAACTGGAAGCGAACGAAGTCCCCGACCTCGTGGTCGGGCCGGTGTGCAAGAACCTCGTGCGCATCTTCCTGTTGTCCGAGGCCGCGAAGAAGGCGCCGCCGGTACCGGGCTGCGATCTCGAGCCCGCGTCGGTATCGCGGCTGGCACTCGTGGGCGCCGGCGTGATGGGTGGCGGCATCGCCGAACTGGCGAGTCGCAACGGTATCGAAGTGCGCGTGCGCGACGTCAATCCCGCCTCGCTCACGCGTGCGCTGCTGACCGCGCGCGCGCTGATCGACGACCGCCTGCGCCGGCGCCGCGGCCCCGCCGTGGTGCGCGAGCGCGAACGCGGCGCGCAGCTCGCGCGCATCCTGCCGACGCTCGAGCTGACCGGCATTGGGCGCGCGAACTTCGTGATCGAGGCCGTGGTCGAGGACCCCGACATCAAGCGCAAGGTATTCGCCGAGCTCGAAGTGCGCCTGGCGCCTGAGGCGATTATTGCCTCGAACACCTCGTCCCTGTCGGTGACCGCGTTGGCCGAAGGCCTCGAGCGGCCCGCGCAGTTCTGCGGATTCCATTTCTTCAATCCCGTCCATCGCATGCCGCTCGTCGAAGTGGTGCGCGGCAAGCTCACCTCGGACGCCGCGATCGTCACCGCCGTGGCGCTGGCGCGGCGGCTCGGCAAGACGCCGGTCGTCGTGCAGGACGCTCCCGGATTCGTGGTCAACCGCATCCTCATGCCCTACCTGCGCGAGGCCATGCACCTGCTCGAGGAGGGCTATCCGCTGCGCGACATAGACGCCGCGATGCGCAGCTTCGGTATGCCGATGGGGGCATTCGAGGTGCTGGACGAAGTTGGGCTCGACGTGGCGGTCAAAGTGGGCGCGATCCTGGGGCGCGCCTTCCCGGATCGTATGGAAGCGGCCCCCATGCTGGAGCGGCTCGTCGCCGCCGGGCGGTTGGGGAAGAAATCAGGCGCCGGCTTCTACCGCCACCGCGGCACCAAGCGGGTCGCCGACCCCGAAGTCGCGCGCCTGCTGGGCGTGGCGCGCGGCCGCAGCGGGCACTCCCTCGAGTCACTCGCCGAGCGCATGATGCTGGCGATGATCAATGAATCCGCGCGTTGTCTCGAGGACGGCGTCGTCGCCGACGCCGGGGCCATCGACCTGGCGATGATCTTCGGCACGGGCTTCCCACCATTCCGCGGCGGGCCCTTGCGCTACGCGGATACGGTGGGGCTTGCGAAGATCGAATCGCGGCTTGCGGCCTTGCGTGCAGAGAAAGGCCCTCGCTTCGAACCGTCTCCGCGGCTCGTCGAGCTGGCGCGTAACGGCGGGTCGTTGACGCAGCCGTGTGCGTGAGCCTCGGGCGCCGCGGGTTGCTCGCGG
>JANLOX010000328.1:0-4767 GCA_031366795.1 Candidatus Eiseniibacteriota bacterium
GCCGTCCATGCCGCGCACTGCCGCCTCGACGTTCTCGACGCGGCGCTCCTTGTCCTGCAGCCCACGGCCCAGGTCGTCGCGGCGGCGGTCCAGCGCTTCCATCTTGGACATCGCCAGCTTGTGCGCGTCGATCAGGCGATCGTGCTGCTCACGCAACCGCACCAGCTGCTCGGTGGTGTTCTCGACCTGGTTGCGCAGCGTCTCGGCGTCACCCTTGATCTGCTGGAACGGCTTCTCGACGTCGAGGAAAGCGCCCAGGCGGTCCTTCAAGTCGAGCGCCTGGTCGATCTTGCCGCCGATTTCATCGAACGCCGAGCGGATCTTCTGGGCATCATCGATGGAGCTGGCGACCTGCGACTCGGCGTGCTGCTGGCGCTGCGCGAATTCGGTGGCGCGCGTCTCGAGTCCCTGGAACTGGCTGGCCACGTCGGACAGCGAATTGAACCGCTGCTCGAGACCATTCAAGCGGGACGCCACGGCGTCGACATCACCACCGGCTTTGGCGATCGGCTCGCCCAGCTCGGACAGGCGCGCGGTCGCGGCCTCGATACTCTGCAATAGCGCCTCGTTGCGGCTGCGCTCCTGCTGCATCTGCTGCAGGACGTTGCGCATCTCTTCGGCGAGTTCGGTGTCGCGTGAGCCGTTCCCGAGCAGGTTCTTGAGTGACGGGGCCATCGGATGCTCCTGGCTGATGCTGTCGATTACCCGGGGGACCGCTGCTTAAGTCCGCGTGGGCACAACGCATGATTGATGGGGCTGCTCCCTGTGGGGGTGCACCCCGAGGGAGCGGAAAGGGGCTACGGCAGGGGGCGGCCAGTGCAAGAGGCGGACCTGTCCGGGTGGCGGATCAGGTCACGCGTTTGCAGGGATTTGCGGCATCGCGCTGGACGGCTCACCGCGCGGCCACGGTCAATCCTGAGCCGCTACTGGATCAGGACGAGCCTGCGGGTGGCATCCCGCTGCCCGTCGCTCAGGCGCAGGAAGTAGAGACCCTGGGCGCTGCGGGAGCCACGGTCGTCGCGGCCATCCCAGCGGGCGAAATGGTCGCCGGCCGCGAGGTCCCCCCGCAGCAGGGTCGCAACGTGCCGGCCGGCGGCATCGAGCACCTCGAGGGTCACTCCCGCGACCTGGGGCAGGGAAAAGTGAATCGAGGTGGCGCGCAGCACGGGATTGGGCCGGGGTGCCGCGAGCACCAGTTCGTGATTCGACGCAGGTGCCGGGGCCGCCAGCACGCTCGTCGAGCCGATCGAGAACACGGTGGCGTTGTTGATCGCGTAGACGCGGCCATCGCGGCCGATCACGGTCGGCGTGTAGGCTTCGCCGATTCCGGGGGTCAGGCGGATCGACTCCGAGAAAGTGTTTGTGGTGAGGTCCCAGCGGTACAGCACGCCGTCCTCGCTGCCGGCGACGACGCTGCTGGTGAACGGATCCACCGCGCAGGTGTTGACGCACCATTCCTTCACGGCATTCGGCGTGGTCGCCGTGATGTGCGAGGAATCGGGCGTCACGCCCGCGATCGTCAGCACTTCCTTCATCACGGTGATTCCGGCATAGGGATCGATCTGCGTGGCGCCGGGATCGAGGATCGCGAGCTTGTTCACGCCGTTGCCGCCGATGCCCGCATAGAAGTTGTACTTGGACATCAACAGGTAGGGCGACGTCCCGGCGTACGACGGCACCATCGCGGTCGGCACCAGCGAGGGGGTCTCGTCCCAGCCGAACGCGCCCGGGGCACCCGCAGGTACGAGGTTGGCATCGAACTGGAGCAGCCAACCGCGCGCCGCATTCGAGAACCCCGGCACTTCGAGCACGCCGAAGAACACGCGGCCATCGGGGGCCACCATGGGCGTAGCGGAGCCGTCGCTGGGCAGGCTCGCAAGCGAGCCGCTTTTGGGATCGATCAACGTCACCCGGGCGCGCTTTGCCAGCGTCGTGGCATCGAGTGCGATGAGATCGCCGCGGGCATTGCTGGCGCGGCGAACGACGACATAGATGGTCAGCCCGTCGTTGCTCACCGCGGGCGCGCAGTTGAGCACGGGCAGCGTGCCCTGGCCGGTCGCGGTCAGCGTGTCGATCCGGGCGAACGAGCCGTCGGCGCCGATCCGCGCGAAGCCGCTCTTGATCGCCAGCGGATTGTTGCCGGTCGAGCGGTAGCCGAAGAACACATTGCCCTGCGTGTCCGTCGTCAGCGGCGTGCAGATCTGGATGGTGGTGTCGAAAGCGACCGGGTTGCTCGAGTAGTTGTTGATCCCATAGAAGGCGAGCCGGGTCATGACCGGGGTGCCGGGGACATCGACCTGGTCGGTGGTGAGCACCGTGCCGCCCGAACCCGGAATATAGAGCCTCCCCAAGGGCGTCAGCGCCGGGCTGTAGACCGGCAGCCAGTTGTGCACCGGCAGGCGGTAGTCTGAGTCGTATTGCCACAGCACCCCGCCCGTGCGCCCGTTACGGACTTCGACCCGGAAGCCGTCGTTCACACCGGTCTTCACCGGGAGCACAATGTTGTTGGCCGCGGTGGCCAGGGGCGCACCGTAATGGGCGTACAGCACGTCGCCGCTGTACTGCGGCTGCAGGTCCACGGGGGCCTGCCACAGGATCGTCTGCAGCGGCTGGCTGGCGACGGTCGACAAGGCAGTGTGCTGCGCATTCCCGGCGCTGCAACGCCACGTTTCGATGGCGAGGGCGGGACGGGCATGAAGGCAGACGGAGACGGCCACGAGTGCGAGCAGGAACGCGGTATGGGCATGCGCAGGCAGGGGGCAGGTTGGGCGAGTCATGACATTAAGTCTGCCTGATGGGGCGGCTCGTGTACAATTGTGAAATGCATTCGTTCCTTGCGCGCCAAGGTCAGACCGCTGCCCGTTTCCTGTGCCTGTGGGGGCTGCTGGGCTTGCTGCTGCTGCTCCCCCGCGGGGCGCTCGCCGCCGATTCGATGCGAATCCTGGTCGACGGGACCCAACGCAGCTACCGCATTCATGTGCCCCGCGACCTGGGCTTAAAGCCGGCTCCGTTGGTGCTCGCATTTCACGGCGGCGGCAGCCAGGGCAAGGGCATGGAGCGGCTCACCCAATTCGACGATGTGGCCGATCGCGAGGGGTTCATCGTCGCCTACCCGGACGGCATCGCTAAACACTGGAGCGACGGCCGCGAGGTGACTCCCGACACGGCGCGCGAACGGCGCGGCGACGACGTGGCATTCGTCACCATGTTGATCGATGCGATCGAGCGCGACCACTCGATCGACCCGCGCCGCGTCTACGCGACGGGAATATCCAACGGCGCGATCTTCGCGAACTACCTCGGCGGCCGTCTCGCCAACCGCATCGCGGCCATCGCCCCGGTCGCCGGCGGCATCGCGGAACGCTTCGCGCCGGAGTTCGCGCCCGGACGCCCCGTTTCGGTACTGGTGATCCAGGGCACGCGCGATCCGTTAATGCCGTTCGAGGGGGGTGAGGTGCGTCCCGGCAACCGCGGCCGCATCGTGCCGACGCGCCGGGCGCTGGAACTCTGGGCGCATGCCAATGGCCTGACCGGTGAACCGGAGCGCAGCGTGCGCCCCGACACCTACCCTGCCGACGCATGCACGGTGAGCGCCTCGCGCTGGAGTGGAGGCCGCGAGGGCAGCGAGCTGCTCTACCTGGAAATTGACGGCGGCGGCCACACCTGGCCCGGCGGCACCCAGTACCTGCCCAAACTCCTGATCGGCCGCACCTGCCGCGACTTCGACGCGACAGAGGAGATCTGGCAGTTCTTCAAATCCCATCCAAGACCGTAACGCACGGCCGAGACGGAAGTATCCACGAAGCAGCGGCCAGGCGTATGATTGCCCTCCCACCGAGGAGGCACCTTGCGCGCGCGCCCATCTCCCTGGCGTACTCTCTCGACGTTCGCTTTGCTCGCGAGCCTTGGCCTTTTTACGCGCGTTCCGGCCACGTACGCCGGTCCGCCCGCGTTCTGGCACGAATTGGGCTCACCCGAGGATGACCATCACTGCGGCACGTGGGACTCTGCCCGCGACCGGTTCGTGATCGTCCGCTGGAACCATGGCTACACGCCGGGCGGCGTCTATGCATACAACTTTTCGGGAATGCCCGGGTGGAAGTGCCTGCTCACCCTTGGGCCCACACCACCGCCGCGCGAGAACGCGACGATGCTCTACGACTCACGCCGCGATCGCATGGTGCTGTACGGCGGCAGCAACTCCGATACCACGCCGACCGACAGCAGCGTTTGGGTGCTCGAATTCTCGAGCACGCTGCCCGTATGGGAAATACTCCCCGTGGAGGGCCCGGGCCCCGGCCCGATGACGAAGCACGCGGCTATCCTCGATGCGGTGGACGATTGCATGATCGTCGCCGGCAGCGGCACCAACGGCACATGGAAGCTCACCCTCGGTACGCCGGCCCGCTGGTCCCCCGTCATTGCGAGCGGCACACCGCCGCCTGTGCGTTTCGATCACACCGCGATCTATGACGCCGATCACCAGCGCATGATCGTGTTCGGCGGCAGCAGCCCATTCAGCAACAGCCCCCTATCCGACGTGTGGTCGCTGTCGCTTGCCGGCGCGCCTGTGTGGACCCAGGTCACGCCGACCGCGGGGCCACCCTACGGCGGCCGCGCGCAGCACGCAGCCGTGTTCGACTCGCGACACCACCGCATGGTGGTGACCGGCGGCAAGAGCCAGTTCAACGCGATCGAGAGCGACACGTGGGAGCTGTCGCTGGTGCCGGGCAGCGAAGCGTGGAGCCTGATCGCGGCGACGAACCC
>JANLOX010000366.1:0-8568 GCA_031366795.1 Candidatus Eiseniibacteriota bacterium
ACGCAGCAGCCGAGCGCGGGCCGTTTCGTCGTGCAGCGACTCGGTGGGCAAAACCTTAATGGCGACTTCACGCCCGAGCTTGGGGTCGCGCGCACGGTACACCTCGCCCATGCCCCCCGCGCCGAGCGGGGCGACGATCTCGTAGGGACCAAGACGGGAGCCGGCGAGCATGGCCATGGGGTCAATCTACCTCAATTCGCAGGTCCTCCAAGCGGCGCCAGTGGCTATCCTTTGGCTACTCCTTCAATGTCCTCACGTGACCGGACTTGTCCGCTCGCGATCGCATGAACGGATCGCCCCGCTCCCGCGTCCCCGGCCGCGCAGCTTGATTCCGGTCAGGTGCGTCGCACGATCAGCAGCGTGACGTCGTCCACGTGCATGCCGTCGCCGGCGAATACGCGCACGTCGGCGAGTACTTGTTCCACGATCCCTGCGGCGTCGAGATGCGCGGCCGAGAACGCGAGGGCGCGCTCCTGTAACCGCTCGTCGCCATAGAACTGCTTCGGCTGCGCACGCATCGGCGCCTCGACAATCCCGTCGCTGTAGATCACCAGCGTGTCGCCGGGGACGAATGCCTCCTCCGCGCCGGAGTAAGGCATATCCTCCAACACGGCGAGGGGCACACCGTTGGCGCCCAACTCGATGATCTTGCCGGCGCGCAGAAGCAGGGGCGCATTGTGACCCGCGTTGCAGTAGCGCAGCCGCTGCTCGTCCACCGAGATCACGCCGAGGAAGAACGTGGCGAACTTGCCCGGCAGCGCGGCGCGGGCGAGCGAGCGGTTCACGCACTCGACCATCTCCTGCGGAGCGCGCCCGGCCGTCGCCACCGCGTGGAGCGATGCGTGAATGTGCGCCATGAGCAGTGCCGCCGGAATGCCGTGCCCGCTGACGTCGCCGACCACCACGACGAGGGAACCGTCCTCGAGTGTAATCCAGTCGAAGTAGTCGCCGCCGATCGAAGCCGCGGGAATGTTACGGCCCGAGACATCGAGTCCCGCGATCTTCGGCGGCGCCGAGGGCAGCAGGTGCTCCTGGATGGAGCGCGCGACCTGGAGTTCCTTGGCGCGCTCGCGCGCCCGGCGCTCGGTCTCGCGGCCCCATGCGTTCTCGACGGCAGCCCATGTCATCGGTGGCACCAGCAGCACGCCCAGCGCCGGCAGGTCCACGTCGGCGAAGACAAACAGCCCGTAATTGACGGCGGCGAGGACGAGCAGGACGCCCAGCGCTGCGAGGCCGGCGCCAACAAGCGAGAGTCGCGAACACACCAGGCCGAGGGCGACCCCGAGCAGGACCATCCCGATGATGACCCAGTAGGCCGGCACGCTGCGGAGGAAGCGTCCGCGGAGTGCGGCGTTCACAGCGTTGGCATGAATGTAGACCAGGGCGGAGATGCTCGAGTACGGCGTCGATCCCACGTCGCTCGCATGCTGCCCTACCGCCGTGGATCCCATCATCACCAACTTGCCGCGGAAGGCCCGAATGAGCGACGTGGTGTCGTCATCCCGATACCACTGCATCACCTGGAGCATCGAGTAACGGTTCTTGAAAGCGCCCTGTTCACCGGCGAAGGCGATCGATGTCGCGCCTTCCTCGTCGCTGGGCAACCGACTGCGGTGGCCCTTCCAATTCATCACGATGCCTTCGGGTGCCAGATCAAACGTCGGCACCGTGGAATCCCTGCGCGCGGCCACCTCGAGCAGCCGGGTCACCAGCGAGCTGTACGCATGCTTGCCGAAGCGGATGTAATGCGGAACGCGCCGAACGACGCCGTCGTCGTCCACGAGCACGGAGGTGTGCCCGATATCATGAATGGCGGCGAGCAGATCGGCGTAGGGCAGCGACGCACTCTGGGCGACGGCCAGATGTTGTCGCGACACCAGCCGGCCATGGCGAGTCAGCGCCGATGAGTCGGCCAGGAGCTTCATTTCCTCGGTCATCGGGGCGTCGCTGCGCTGGAGTCCGATCGCCAGGACAAGGTTGTCGTTCTCGGCTGCGACAGACGCGAGCAACTGATCGCCGACCGGGTCTTCGGTATTGTCGCCGAGGAACAGCAGGTCGAACGCGATGCCCTCTGCGCCGGCGCGCTCGAAGGCGTCGATGGCGATGGCGTAGTTGCGTCGCGGCATCGGCCAAACATCGCCCAGCGCCCTGATCGTCTGATCGTCGATCTCGACGACCGCGATCCGGTCCGAAGCCTTTACGGGGCCGCGCAAGCGATAATACCAGTCGTGCAAGCGCAGATCGAGAGGGCGCATCAACCCGATGGCCCAGGCGACCGCCACGACCAGGCCGCAGGCGGCGCCGATCGTCACGCCCATTCGAGCGGGTACCCGCTCGGTTGGGGTCGATCCGCTCACGTGGGGATGAAGTGGCTCAGGGGCTCAGCGCTTCCAGTACAGCAGACCCGACGTCTCGCTGCCGTCGGATGCACGCGGACCGGCCGAGCGCCACGCCGATGGAGTCTTGCCACCTGTCTTCGCGGCGGCCACGGCCTGGGCCTTCGCGGTAGGAACCGCGCTCGCAGCCTGCTTCAGCATCGCGCGCACCTGCTCGGGGTCGATCGCGGTCTTCTTGGCGGCGCGCTCGTCCGGCTGCTTTTCGGGCAGGATGCCCAGCAGCGCCTGCGCTTGCTCGACGCCGCCGGCCAGCTGCACTCCGCGGAAGAACGCCATTGCCGAGCGCTCCTTGTCGCCGATCAGCATGAGCGCGGTCGCGCGGTTGAGGTGGATGCCCGCATCGAGGGAGTCGCCGCGCAGTGCCCGATCGTAAAAGGCGAGCGCCACGCTGGTCTCCCCTCGCAATAGGCGGATGTTGCCGAGGTTGTTCAACGCGCGAGCGTCGCCACGCGTGTGCGACAGCATCGTGACGAAGAGGGATTCCGCACGGGCTTCCTCCCCGCTCATCGCGAGGCTCACGCCGTAATCCGCGCGGGCGTCGGCTGCCCACACGGACGCGGGGCCCACACAGACGAAGAGCGCGGCCACGGCCCAGAACATTCCATTGTGTCGCATAAGCGGTTCCTTTCACTCGATCCAGTACAGGTACTTGGACAGTTCATGCACCGGGACGTTTGGGAAGGCGGGCTCGGAGCTAAGCGGACGACTCGAAGCGGGGGCTTTCCCCCTGCCCGCATGGCCCGTCACTGCACTCTGGCGGAGGAGGTTACGGATTCGGCTGCGCAGGGTCAACTCCTCACTCGAAAGGTCCCCCGCGGGGTCCTGGGAGTCTTCAGGACTCAGGCCGATCAGCTTGCACGCGGCTGCATGACCGCCCGACTCCGCGATGGCGTCGCCGAGCAGCGCCACGGCGCCGACACTGTCGCCGTGGGCCCAGCGAGCGATTCCGCGGTTCAATGCGATCCCCGGATCCGGCCGTCCCAGCGCCAGGGCGGCTCGCCAGTGCTCGTCGGCAGTGTCGAGGCTGTCCATCGCGGCGAGCACCACGCCGAGGTTGTTGTGCACGCTCGCCGAATGAGGCGCCTTGGCGAGTGCGCCTTCGAGCCGTGAGCGGGCACCTTCGAGGTTACCCCCCTCGAACTCGATCCGGGCCACCTCCTCGAGCGCCTCGGCGGTTGCCTCGAGCTCGCGGGTGCCCGCACCGAAGCGGGCCGCGAAGAACTCCTCGCGCAGCGACGAGATGGCCTTCGCCTCCGCCCGCAGGCGCGCGTCGAAGTGGGTTTCGTCGAGCACACGGACGCGACGCTCGCCCAGCGGCGTGGCGGGCTCGTAGCGCTCCTGCGCCTGGGTGACGTCGAAGGTGCGGACCGTGTCCGACGAGGTCGCGGTGGCGATCTCGTCAGCGCCGTCGCGCCAGGCCCTGGCGAACCCCTGCGCCAGCGAGGTCGTCTCGAGAGGGATCCAGACCTGCTTTTCGGCGATCACCATGAGGGTGCTGTCGACGCCCAGCGCGGACCGGTTGTGCTCGTGCAAGCCGGTGTCGACCAGCAGGAAGATGTGGCCGGGAACGTCCACGAACCGCGTGTTCACGCCCAGGTTCCCGAGCAGCGCCGCCATCAGCACCGTGGTGTCGTCGCAATCCCCGCTCAACCTGTCGAGCGTCTGGAAGGGATAATGGATCGTGTCCACCGCGTGCGGAGTTGCGGAAATCGTCGCGAAAGGATTGGTAGGATCGGGCACATAGGCGACGCCCAGCTCCGCGAGGGCGTCGGTGATCGCGGCGGCGAACGCCACGTTCCGGTTGCCGAAGGGGTTGTTCTCGAGACCCAGCGCCAGCCGACCGGCCTGGCGCGCCAGCGCGTCCACCGCGGGATCGCGAGGCGTGACGAAGGCGGCAGCCTGCGCCATGCCCTCACTCCAGTTGATCGCTCCGGGGCCATATGCGTACGTCCGCGTCGTGCCCTTCTCGCGCCGCACGAGCCGCTTGCTCTGATAGCTCGCGCTCACCTGCACCTGGACCGGGCGGTCGCCGCGCTGACCGAGCACCGCCTCGTCCAGCACCGCCGTGAGCGGCAGTTCGTTCACTGCCCCCGGCCGCAGCGTCACCTCCTGCTCGCTCGGCGCTCTCATCAACTCCGGGATGAACACGCTGACCTTGGTCGTCAGCGGCCGATCTTGAAGATTCCGCAGCTGAACCGTACCGAAGCCGTCGCGCGCGTAAGACTTGTAGAGCGAGGTGTACAACTCGTTGGTCTGCAATTTCTCGATCCGCACCTGCGCGGGATTGAAGTTGAATTCCAGCGAGAGCGCGAAGTGATCGGTCGCTTCCAGCGTCGGCGGCATGCTGCGCGCCCAGTCGACATGCGCCGGGCCCACCTTGACGCCGAAGCCCATCGACCAGGTCACGTCTTCGATTCTGTCCCAGTCCTGCTCGGCGCCGAGCCGGATTGCCAGCGACGGGTAGGGTGCGACTTCGACTCCCAAATGCCAGCGGTCGTCGACGTCGAATGCCGCGGTGCCCACGCGGGGCTGCGTGTAGGCCGTTGCGAAGCGGAGGTTGCGCGCGTAAGCGTTTTCGACCTGGCCTTGCGAGGAGCGCACGTTCGTACCGGTGAGGTCCTGTGCGATCAGGCCGAGGCGCCAACGGTCGACGGGCGAAGCGATCAGGCCGGCATCGAGCCCCAGACCGCGGCCCGAGACGATGCTCTGGCCGTCGAGGCTGGTGCCCCGCGTGAGCAGCTTGGCGCCAGCGCCCGCCCACAGCCACGGGCGTACCTTGAGGGCGGCGCCGCACGTCAGGCGATTTTCGCTGAAGCCCAGTTCGTTGTCGTCGAACCCCGAGTGGTACCAGTCGGTGGCCACCGCGAGTCCGGGCGAAAGCGGCAACACGAACGACGCGAGGTCGTCGCGGTTCCCCGTGCCGAACAGGTCCGCGTGCGAGATCGTGAACTCCTGGTGCCCGACGCCGACGAGGCCGGCGGGATTCCAGAACAGCGCGCTCGCATCGTCGGCGATCGCGCTGAATGCACCGCCCATGCCGATCGCGCGCGCCCCCACCGGCACCTGGCTGCTCGGCGTGCCGTGCGCAGGCGGCGCCATGGCGAGCGCCGTGAGCAATGCGGCCAGCGATGCGGCGAGCCGAGGTGGGCCGCCGCACGGTCCGCTCACCGGACGACCGCCAGGGTCTGGGTGCGCCTCTCCCCCAGCGCTTCCACCGTCACGAAGTACATGCCCGAATCGACATCGCGGCGATCTTCGTCCTTCCCATCCCAGCTCACGACGTTGGTTCCGGGGCCGAGCGTCTGGCCCGAGGTCACGATCCGCATCAGACGCCCCGCGCGATTGTGGATCGTCACGCGCACGGATCCCGCGCGCGCCAGCGCGAAGCTGATCCGGACCGGGGTGCTCGCGAACGCGCGGCGCGGCGAAAACACGCGCGGCGTCAGCGAGAGTTCGATCGGCACGGCGAGGCCCGGCGGGCTCGCCGGGGCAGCGAACAGGGCATACCATCCTGCTCCGGGGAAGGACGTCGTGATCCGGGCTGCCGCGGGGTCGAGCGTGCCGCCCACCCGGCGCCACACGCTATCCGCGCCGAAGGCATAGAACGTGAGGCGAGTGCCGGGAGGTGTCGTGCCTGCGCCGACGGAGAGATCGAGGACTGCGACCTTCTCCAGCGGGACGCCATCGGTGCCGATCGCGAAGCCTGGCGCCACGCGAATCGCGCCGTCGGGCAGCGTGGCCGGCACCGCCGAAGGGTCGAGCGCTTCGAGCGAGACCGTCGCGTCGCGCTGCAGCCCGCGCGGCGCGATGTACACGTGGGCCTCGCGGTTGGTCGTGAACACGTCGCCCCCGTCCAGCGCGGAAATCAGGGCGGGCGTGGTCTGCGCCGCAAAGGGCGGGACGTTGTCGATGACAAAGGTGACGCGCGCCACCCCGGTGAGTCCCAAGGTGTCCTGCACCGCGAGCCGGAGCTCGTAGTCACCGTCGGGAAGGCCGCGGGTCGCGAGGCGCGCGAGCAACCCGCCGGACACCGGCGTGGTCGACTGCGCGAGCAGCGTCCCCAGCGGCGCGTCCCATGAAGCCGTTCCCGCCGGCCGCATGTCCACGCGGAACGTACGGAACCGCAGGGCCTCCGCGATGCCGCTCACGATCAGCGTGTCGCGCACCGGCTGGCGGAAGACCGGCGAAGTGATGATCGGCGCCGGTGGTGTGGCGGCCACCTCGAACGCGCAGGCTGCCGCTGTGCGATCTGCATGATGCAACCCGTCGCGCGCAAGCACGCGCAGCGTGTGCACGCCGTCCGGCAGGTCCCGGCCGACCCAGGTGTCCTCAGGCCCCCACGGCGACCACGGCCCCGAGTCGCGTGAGATCGAGAACTCGATGCCGAGCACCTGGCGATACGCTGCGAGGAAGTGCACGGTCTGCAAGGTGTTCGCCGACAGCGCGGGCGGCGCACTGGTGATCACGGTTTGAGGCGGCACGCGCGCGGGTTCGTACAGGACCGCTCCTGAGACGGTGCCGAACCACAGGTTGCCCGAGCGTTCCACGCGGGCGGCGCTCACGGTCCCATCGGGTAGACCGTCCTGAGTCGTATAGGTCTGCCACAGATCGTTGCGATCGAAGCGGCTCACGCCATTCCCCGCGGTGCCGATCCACAGGACACTGTCGGGCGTCGCGGAGATGGAGAGCACCCAGTTGGCGGCGAGGCCGTCCGCGGTTCGATAGGTGCGCCACGCAGCGCCGTCGAAGCGGCTGAGACCGGTCGTCGTGCCGAACCACATCGCATGCGTGGGATCCTGGAACATCGCGTAGACGTTCGTGCCTGCGAGGCCGTCGGTCGTAGAGTAGCGTGTCCAGACGCCACCCTCGCGCACGGCGACTCCCGCGGTGGTGCCGCACCACACCCGGCCCGTGCGATCCACGAACAGCGAACGCACGCGATTCGCAGGAAGTCCGTTGCCGGAGTTGTACGAGCTCCAGCTCGAGCCGTCGTATCGGCTGAGGCCCGCCGTCGTGCCGAACCACACGCCGCCGCTCGAGTCACGTGCGAGGGCGGTGACGTTGCTTCCGACGAGGCCGTCGGCGGGGGTGAACGTGCGCCAGAGACTGCCATCGAAGCGCGACGCTCCGGAGAGGGTGGCGAACCACATCGAACCCGTCGAATCCTCCACCACGGCGTTGACCACGTCGCTCGCAAGTCCCCCGCTCGTGGACGCGACGGTCACGCTTGTCCACGTCCTGCGGTCATAGCGGGCCACCCCGGCGCCTGCCGTCGCCGCCCAGACGTTGCCGGCTCGATCTTCCATCACCGCCTGCGCTCCGTAGGTGCCGAGCCCGGCATCGATGTAGGACGTCCAGCTCTCGCCGTCGTAGCGGCTCACACCATTGTCCGTGGCGATCCAGCGGTTACCGGAACGGTCGATGACGAGATCCGCGACCATGTTGCCGGCGAGACCATTTACGGCGGTGTAGGCGCGCCAGGATCGGCCGTCGTAGCGCGCCACGCCCGAGCTCGAGCCGACCCACAGGAGTCCCGAGGCGTCTTCCCGCAGCGCCGTCACGTCCCCGAACGTCAGAGTCCCGGCGGTCGTGTAGCGGGTCCAGGACGTACCGTCAAAACGGCTCAGGCCGCCCGCGCGGGTCCCGATCCACATCGCGCCGTCGCGCGTCTGCAGGATGCAATCGATCCAGTCGGCGGCGAGCCCGTTGGAAGTGTTGACGGTCGTGTAGGTGGTCCACGTGGTGCCGTCGAACCGGCTCACGCCTCCACCCTGCGTTCCGAACCAAATATTTCCGGTGTTGTCCTCGTAGAGGCAGGAGAGCTGGTTGGCCGCGAGGCCATTGGACTGCTGGAACGTCGTCCAGGTCGCGCCATCGAAGCGGCTGGCGCCGAAGTCCCCGGTGGCGAACCACAAGCGACCCGCGCGATCCTCGAGCATGGCGCGCACGTTGTTGGACGCGAGGCCATCACCCACCGCGAAGGTGGTCCAGGTGCCCCGGTCGTAGCGGCTCACGCCCTGCGCCGTGGCGAACCAGATATGCCCACCGCGGTCGGGCAGCACGGCGCGAACGTCATCGCTCGCGAGGCCATCGGCCTGCCCGAAGCTTCGGAAGAATGCGCCGTCGTAGCGGCTCACGCCGTGCGTGGAGGCGAACCAGAGATTCTCGTCGA
>JANLOX010000369.1:0-1568 GCA_031366795.1 Candidatus Eiseniibacteriota bacterium
CGAGCAGTTCCGCGTAGCCGCTGCTCGGCTAATGCTTCTGCAATCTGGCGCAGGTAGCAGGGTGACGGTCATCACAAGCGCGATAAAGGGTGAAGGGAAATCGGTTGTGGCGGCCAATCTTGCGTATGTCCTTGCCTGTAATTTAAGCAAGTCGACGCTCCTGATCGATGGAGACTTGAAGTGCCCTGCGGTCCACCAGTGCATGGGAATTCCCCAGTTCCCAGGTCTGCGGGATGTGCTTGAGGGAGAGCGATCGGTCGACTCCTGCCTCCACCGCGTGGGGGAACTACCTCTTTGGATTCTTCCATCAGGCGTTGTCACCGGTCGGATGCTGGAACTATCTGATATCTATGCAATCGCCGGCATGCTAACAGAGCTTAAGAAGCAGTATGAGTATATCATCATCGATGCCCCGCCAATCCTGCCTCTTGCAGACATGCATATGTTAGCAGGAATGGCTGACGTGCTGGCTTTTGTGATCCGTGCAGGTGCCACTCCACGGGCTGCAGTAGAGAAAGCCATTCGAACGATCGGCGTGACAAGTAACGCCTGTATCATCCTAAACGGGCTGGAGGCTGAGGGCGTTCCTTCCTACATGCAGGACAACTACGGGTATACGTCCGAGAAGAGGGAGGTGGGTTCTAGATGACCATCCCTTACGATTCGAGGAGAAGGCATCACGCCTCAAAATCTTGGATGTTCTGGCAACATGAGAGGTCTCTTGTTAGATCTTGCATGCGAATACAACTGTGGTGATTTGGCGTTATCGTGGCCTGTAGCTGGTAACCTTTGCTGCTCGACGGTATTGTCGTCGCAGAAGCATTGTCATATTCTCCGAGCTCCTTTGTCTGAGGTCATGCGAAGTTGTGGAGGGGAGAGTTGTTCAGCAAAGCCGGACTTGCACCGGAATGGCGGCAGCCCATCTAATGCGCGAGACGGGCGAGAAGGTATTCAGGCTGAAGGGGTTCAGGCTGAAGTGTTCGAAACTTCGAATCCTTACCTTCAGCCTAACAGCCTTCAGCCTTAGTGCCTGGATTTAGGAGTAATCGAAATGCCGTGGTATGCAGTCAGCACAAAGCCTCACCAGGAAAAACAGGCTGAATCGCACATCAGTCAGTGCGGCATCGAGTGTTTCTTGCCGCTGCTGAAGGAGAGCAAAATCATTCGCCGGACTCGCAAGACGGTCATTGAACCCCTTTTCCCCGGATATCTTTTTGCGCGATTCGACCTAGTCAAGCACTACCGAGCTGTGAGTTATGCCACAGGGGTGCGTAAAGTTGTGGAGTTTGGCACGGGACCAGTTGAGCTGGACGCGACCATGATCGACGCCATCAAGGAAAGGCTGAACGATGGCTATGTGACGCTGATGCCTGTGCGCCCGGCCCACGGACAGGTCGTGCATATCAAGGGTGGTCCACTTGCGGGGCTGGAAGCGGTCTTTGTACGCGAAATGCCGGAAAGAAACAGGGTCGTCTTGCTTCTGACTGCGCTCGGGTTTCAGGCCCACCGCAGCGCGGGTGTCAGGCGATCGCCGTACCCCTCGGTCGTCAGGTCGCGCGTGAACTGGG
>JANLOX010000397.1:0-5574 GCA_031366795.1 Candidatus Eiseniibacteriota bacterium
ACGCAGGTACACGAGGGCCTCCTTGCACCACGGTTATCCCGCAGCGAGGAGGCCCACTTCAAGGGGGTAGGTTGGCACTACACGCCATTTCCAAAACCGCCACACGCAGTCGCAATCACTTGGCGTGACGACACGCCCCAAAATAACCGAATCGGTCGACCAACTGGCGAAGTTGGGCTAGAACACGCTTTCGCCCGAGCATTCGTCGCCGCGATGCGCGGTTCACCGTCGCTGGAGTAGGGGATTCGCGCCGGAGCAGTCACCCACTTCGTCCCTGCAGGCCGAGCGAGTACGCTCACTGCACCTCGACATCGTCGACACGTGGCCGAGCCGACCGAACTGACGCGTGCAAATAGGGCACTGGTAGCCGGGATACCCACGAAGCACGACGAGCACCACGGGTCCGGCTTTCGTGACCTGGGACAGCTCTACTGCACCCCCGCCAAGCTCGGTCAGCGTGAAGTCCTTGGCCTGCCTGCCGACGGCTGGGGGCCTCGCAGTCGCAGCGGACGAACTTGTTGCACTGGCAACCGTCGCCACGAGGGCGATCGCTGCCAGCACTTCGACCAGTACCCGTACCCGATCTGCGTGGTTCGTCATTGCGCTTCCCCCATTGTCATGCGGTCATCTCGCCCGCTAGAGCATGTCCCCGGTTGTCGATCTCGCATGGGGCAGCGACGACGCGCGGTCCTAGGGTATGATCGACCATCCATGCGCTCTCTGGCCCTCCTATTCGCCGTCGTCACCGCGCTTGCCTCCCTTTCAGGCTCGGCGAGGGCTGCTCCTGACGTGGGCTCGGGGCACGACCCGCACCGCATCGTCCACGGAATGACCGTCTCATGTCAGACCTGGGGTTGGGAATGGGGCAGCGATGCCATGCTCAAGACGATGGACGAGCTCAGGCCGATGGGCGTCAACTGGATCGCCATTCATCCTTACGGTCGAGTGCACAGCGATGGGAGCGTGTCCTGGCGTCAGGATTACGCTGATGCGCAGTGGCTGACTCGGCCCATCGCCGAGGCGCACAAGCGTGGCCTCAAGATCCTGATCAAGCCGCACCTATCATACTGGGGGGGCGGGTTTGCATGGGCAGGCGACATCGCGTTCGACACGCCGGAGAAATGGCAGAAATTCTTCGGGACCTACGAGGAGTGGCTGCTGTCGTTGATGGGGGCTGCGAAAGACGCGGACGCATTTTGCGTGGGCACGGAGTTGGACAAGACAGTCTCCCATGAGCGCGAATGGCGTGGGATCATTTCGGCAGTGCATCAGGTCGTCGGCTCCAAGACGGTCACGTACGCCGCCAACTGGGATTCGTATGAGCGCGTGCAGTTCTGGGACGCGCTGGACGTCATCTGCGTACACGGCTATTTTCCGCTCAGCCACGGTGACGCAATCCCCGACGATTCGGAGTTGGCGACGGGGGCTCGGAACTGGGTGACCAGGCTCGAGGGCTACGGTCGAGCGCGCAATCGAAAGGTCGTGATCGGAGAGCTTGGCTACGACATCTCGTCCAAGGCCGCGCTTCGGCCTTGGGAGTCCGGGCAAACCTCCCGGAATGACTTCAAGACCGACGCGCGGACGATCGCGGCAGAAGAGAGCCTGCAGGCGCGATGCCTGGCGGCTTCGCTCGAGGCGATCGAGAAGAGCGACGTGGTGGTCGGGGCGTTTCTTTGGAAATGGTTCCCGGGCGGACCTGAGGACTCTCGCGGAGAGGATTTCCTCATGTCCACGCCGACCATGCGTGCCGTGATCGCGAAGCAATGGGCGCCAGGTCGGGCCGCACTTCAGCCGGACGGGACTCAAGTCCGGTAGAACCCTACTTCCTTTCGACCCCCTTCTTCAGCGCCACGAGAGTGTTGGCGAGTTCGGCGTCCATCTTCTGCGCCGTCGCCTGCATATCGGTTGCCGAGCTCTCATCCGTGTATTGATCCCAGAGATGCACGCGAGTTCCCGTTCCAACCGGCTCCAGGATGAACTTCGCCTGGCACATGTAATCGCCCTTGTTGGGCTCGTGAGTGACGCGAAGTTCCTTGCCCTTGACCATATAGGTCACGATCGAGCGGCCGCCATTGCCCCACTCGTCCGCGTAGTCGAGTACGTCGCCCACCTTCGTGATGCTCGCCTTCGCGTTGGCCGGAGCTTTCCACTGCGGGCACCAGGTCACGAGGTTCTTGCCCTGGGTCATCCAAGCCCAGACCGCTGCTGGCGGCGCGGCGATCTGCGCTTGTGCATGTACTCGAACGACGGGCACGCGGGTGTGCTCGGCCATGGCAGTCGACTCAAACGCCAGCAGAAGAACGGCGGACAGAGTCCAGCGGACTACGCTTGCTCGCATCATCTGGCCAGCTCCTTTCCGAGAAAGACCTTACGCTTCCGGCTAAACCAAACTCGAGAACACTGAGATCCCCTCCGCACTCTATCAGACCTGCCGGCGCGAGCGCCCGGAATCGTCTGCCCGCGGTACTGTCTGCCCGCGCGCATGCTCATGTTCAGCCTACCATCGCGCTCCCGACGCTCGCTTCGGCGCAGTTGTCCGAGAACAGGAGGACGCGGATGCACAATCGTTGGAGTTGGATGACTGTCGTGACGCACTCACTTGTTGCCCTCGCCAGGGGAACCCAGTGAGGACGCTGGGGCGATTTGGGCGCGTCCCCATCCTGATGCTCATGCTGCTCACCGCCGGAACAGGGTGCGGCCGCGCGGCGGATCGAGACCCCGCGCGTGGTACGGGTGTTGCAGGCTGTGAGCGTCCGGCTGGAGGGGAGAACCCAGCCTTTCTCCTCTCGTCTGCGCTTCCTGGAGCAGACCCGCCCTCAGCCGATCTCGTGCGAACGCTCGCGGCAGCGTGGGCAAGTCGCAGGCGCGCGTACGTCCCCCGCACCCGACATCTCAACCCCGACGGCACGCCGCAGTACACAAATCGCCTCTTCCTGGAATCGAGTCCCTACCTGCGCCAGCACGCCCACAATCCTGTGAACTGGTATCCATGGGGCGATGAGGCGTTCGAGACCGCGCGCCGCCTTCATCGCCCCGTGCTGCTCTCCGTCGGATACTCGACCTGCCACTGGTGCCACGTGATGGAGGAGGAGTCGTTCGAGGACGAAGAGATCGCGCGGTACATGAACGAGAACTATGTCGCGATCAAGGTGGACCGTGAGGAGCGTCCCGACATCGACGCCGTCTACATGAGTGCCGTCCAAGTGATGACCGGCAGCGGCGGCTGGCCAATGACCTCGTGGCTGACTCCCGACCGCAAGCCGTTCTACGGCGGGACGTACTTCCCGCCGCGCGACGGCGACCGCGGCGCCAACGTTGGGTTCTTTACCCTGCTCAGGCGACTCCGCCAAGCGTACGACCAGCAACCGGACAAGATCACGCAGGCGACCGTCCAAATCTCGCAGGGAATCCAACAGGCGATGGCGGGGGCCACGGGTGCCGACTCACTTCCGGGCCTTGCCGTGCTCGACGCAGCGTTTCGAGGCTACGAGTCTCAGTTCGACTCTCTGGACGGTGGTTTGAGCCGCGAGCGCAAGTTCCCGAGCGATCTGCCAATTCGATTCTTGCTCCACTACCACTACCGCACCGACGACCCGAAGGCGCTCGCGATGATCCGGCTCACGCTCGAGAAAATGGCTGCGGGCGGCATCTGCGACCAGGTCGGCGGCGGATTCCACCGCTACTCCACCGACCACAAGTGGCTCGTGCCGCACTTCGAAAAGATGCTGTACGACAACGCGCTACTCGCCATGGCCTACCTCGAAGGCTGGCAGGCCACGTCCGATTCGTCGTTCGCCCGCACGACGCGCGGGATATTGCGCTACGTCCAGCGCGATATGACCTCACCTGAGGGCGCGTTCTACTCGGCGAGCGATGCGGACAGTCCCGCTCCGGACGGGCGGCGCGAGGAGGGCAGGTTCTTCACCTGGACCCCGTCCGAGATCGAGTCTGTGCTGGGGCACGAGCACGCTCGCATCGTCGAGCAGTACTTCGGTGTCACCGCCACAGGGAACTTCGCGGGTCGAAGTATCCTCTCCGTACATCAGGCGGACGAGCAGGCCGCGCGATCGCTCGGCATCTCGGCGGCCACGCTGCGCCGGACCATCGACGAGGCGCGGGAGGCGCTCTACGTCGCACGTTCCAAGCGGCGTCCGCCGCTACGCGACGAGAAGATCATCGCCGCCTGGAATGGGCTCATGATCTCGGCACACGCGAAAGCCACGCTGATCCTAGCCGACCCAGCGTACGCTCAACGGGCCGAACGAGCGGCCGACTTCGTCCTGACGCGCATGCGAAAGAGTGGCAGGCTGCTCCGGAGCTACAAAGATGGGCAGGCGCACCAGGCCGGCTACCTTGATGACTACGCATTCATGGTTGCCGGCCTCCTCGACCTCTACGAGGCGACCGGACGCTCCCGCTGGCTTAAGGAGGCCCTGGCTCTCGACGACACGCTCGCGCGCCATTACGAAGACGTCCGACAAGGCGGTTATTTTCTCACCGGTGACGATGCCGAACACCTCCTGGCCCGCGAGAAACCAGGCGAGGATGGCGCGGAGCCGTCCGGAAACTCGGTGGAGGCTCTGAATCTGCTTCGCCTTGCCGAGTTCACGGGCGATGACCGTTACCGCGTACGCGCCGAGCGCACGATGAGAGCCTTCGCCCGAACGCTGGCGGGCTCTCCCACCGCCCTCGCCGAGATGCTCCTGGCCCAGGACTTTCGTCTCGACACGCCAAAGGAGGTGGTCGTCGTGGCCAGAGGCGCGCGAGCGCAAGCCGAGCCACTCCTCGCGATGCTCCGCAAGACTTTCGTGCCTAACCGGATCGTCGTCGTCGCAGTTGAGGGGGCCGACCTTGTTGAGCAGGCGGCGTTGGTGCCACTACTGGAGGGCAAGATTGCGCAGGACGGGCAGCCAACGGCATACGTCTGTGAGCGAGGCACATGCCAACTCCCGACGCGCGAGCCGGACGTCTTCTCGCGCCAACTCGCCCGGATTCGTTCGAAGTCGGGGACAATCGGTGAGGGAGCCCGGTCAAGTCCACGCCGCTAGACTGTAGGGCTTCAGAGGAAGCTTCTCGGGTCCATCGCAAGCCTCGCTTGAACACTTGTAGTCAGGCCATCGGGCGCCGGACCCGGTTCTCTATCGCTGACCGTCCGCCGTCACAATCTCCAGCGGGCCAAAGTCTGCGATCGCGTGGTCGCCGGTGTCGTCAGCGTCGCAAACGATGCCAACCGCCTCGATGTTCGGGGGCACGGTCCCAAAGCACGCACGCAGATCCGCACTGAGATCCCGCTGTTCACTGCGCCAGACGCTGTCCGCAGGGGCGTTCTCAAGCGTGATCACCTTGATGCCGGATGCGTACGGGCTCTGGGTCCAGCGTCCGCAGTCTCTTGCGGGCACCCACTGGTAGAGCAGGCCGCGCGTACGCCAGGGCAGAACGCTGCGATGCACAAGCACGAATACGGCGGCTGCGCGGTCATCCCCGGATCGAACATCCGTATCGGCGCCTGCGGGATGGCGGAGGACGCGCCATCGCCACTCGAGCTTTGCGCCGCGCAGGACCGGCTTCGTCGAA
>JANLOX010000410.1:0-23706 GCA_031366795.1 Candidatus Eiseniibacteriota bacterium
GGCTGCCGCGCTCGCGTGGGTGACGTTCCAAGGCATCCACGCGCTGTGGCCCGTCTACGTGCTCGCCAGTCTGGGCGCGGCGTTTGGTTCATTCGACGGCCCGGCGCGCCAGTCGCTGATCCTGAACCTGGTCCCGCGCGAGCACCTGCCCAATGCCATCAGCCTCAACACCATCATGTTCCAGATCGCGGCTGTGCTCGGGCCTGCCCTCGGAGGTCTGGTGATCGGCACGCTCGGAGTGGGTTGGGCCTACGCGCTGAATGCGCTGTCGTTCTTGTTCGTGATCGGCGCCCTCATTGCGATGCGCGATGTTCCCAAGCGCGCGGGGGATGGCACCGCGCGCATCACGTTTTCGGCGGCGGGCGAGGGGTTGCGCTTCGTGTTTCGCGCGCCGCTGATCCGCTCGACGATGTTGCTCGACTTCTTCGCCACGTTCTTCGCCTCGGCCACGGCCCTCTTGCCGATCTTCGCGCAGGACATCCTTCACGTGGGCGCGCGCGGCTACGGCATGCTGTCGGCCGCGCCCTCGGTGGGAGCGTTGATCACCAGCGCGATATTGGTTCGGCGCATCGACGACATCCAGCGCCGCGGCCAGGTCATGCTGTGGTCGGTGGCGGGGTTTGGCGTGGCGACGATCGCGTTTGGCATCTCGCGCAGCTTCTGGCTCACCTTCGCCTGCCTCGCCCTGACCGGGGTCACCGACACGGTGAGCATGGTGATCCGGAATATCATCCGCCAGCTGAACACCCCGGACGCCCTGCGTGGCCGTATGACCAGCGTAAACATGATCTTCTTCATGGGCGGACCGCAGCTGGGAGAGCTCGAGGCCGGAATGGTGGCTCAGGGTCTCGGCGCGCCATTTGCCGTTATTTCCGGAGGAGTCGCGTGTGTAGTCGCGACGGCCTGGATCGCCGCCCGTACACCCCGGCTGCGGGCCTACCGGCATGAATCCGACGCGGTTGAGGCGGCCTGAGCCCCGGCGCGGAGTTGCCGAAACCGGGTGATATCGCCCGGAACTGCTGGCGATTGTTAAAGGTTTGCGGCCTGTGAAGGTGGTAACATCAGGCACGGGCCCAACCGACTGTGCCGGCATGTTCATGTGCCGCACCGTCGTCCCGGGCCTCCTCGGCGTTCCCATTCACGAATGTCCCACGCGACGACCCTGCCACGCGGGGCGAGCGATCATCAGCTCCACCGCCCTATCACGGGGCCGGGCGTGGAGTGAGACCCACCATCGGCCACAGGTCCCGAGGAGATTCCCCCACATGAAGCACGTTCGTTACTACGTTCCGGTGCTCGCTCTATTGGGCGTTCTCGGACTCTGTTCGCAGGCGTCGGCCTCTTTGGGTTGGGCCGGCAATGTGTACCCGAACAACGGCGCGTCTGTCGTTCCCACCGGCAGCGTCACGGTCTATGCACAGACCTACAAGACCGGCACCACGGACTCGCCCGGGCAGGGCGCGGGCGTCTCGGCGGAATTGCGTTACACCACGAACATCGGCTCGCAGGTGATCGTGCCCATGACCTACCAGGGCGACGTCGGCAATAACGACGAGTACAAGGCGGATATCCCGCAGTCCGCGCTGGCGGGCGCCGCCTATGTTGATGTGACTGCGATTTTCACCGACCTCACCGACAACACCACCTTCGAAGTCACGGGTGACCAGAACGGCCACGCGCCGCCGATTCGCTACAACGTCACCAACGTGCTGCCGAACGACGTCGCGGTGAAGTTCACCATGTGCATGAGTGGCACCTCCACGAGTGGCCCGCCGTGCGTCATCGGTTCCGCGGCGCAGATCGGCACATGGGGCAGCGGTGTTTCCATGTCGAACGTTTCGGGCGACCTGTGGAATGTCACCGTGGTGTTCCCGGCCGGCAGCAACCCGGCATTCGAGTACAAGTACAAGGCGGACGCCTGCAACAACTGGGAGTTCGTCAGTAACCGCCAGGTGACACTGCCGACCAACGGCGGCACCACGGTCAACTTGAACGCCGACAGCTTCAACAACGCTCCGATCGGCTGCAGCCTCGGCTCGACGCTGGCGGCCGACAAGAACGTGTGTTTCCAGGTCTGCTTGCCCCCGGGCGGTACCTCCGGCGCGGTGTGCGTCATTGGCGGCCCTTCGCAGCTGACCAGTTGGTCCACCGGTGTCTCGATGACGCAGCTCGCGCCAAATCTCTACCAGGCGTGTGTCACGTTCCCGGCCGGCACCCCGTTCCAGAACGTCGAGTACAAGTTCAAGAAGGATGACTGCGGCACGTGGGAGTCTGTGGGTAACCGTTCGGTGAACCTCGACAACAGCACGCCGAGCGAGCAGACGCTGACGAGCAGCTTCGACGACAGCGGCGCCGCCTGCGCGGCCGTGGGTGTGCGTCGCGCGACGTGGGGCAAGCTCAAGTTGATGTACCGGTAAGCAAGCCCGATTGCCCCGGCCCGCTGGGGTCGGGGCCACAGTGCGGCCACTCGCGATTCGGGCGGGTGGCCGCACATTTGTCTTGGGTCGGCAGGGAGGTCGTCATCACACGCATCGCCACAATCACGCGCTACTGCATGGCCCTTGGTCTGGCCATCTACTTGGGTCTGGCTGTGCCCGCCCCGGCAAGCGCCCAACAGGATGAGCGGTACGAGAGGGGCAATCACGAACCGCGCGAGGGGCGCCACGGGCGGCGTCACGAACCGTACCGGCCGCACGAGCCGCATGGCCCCGGTGCCCCGGGCGATCCAGACCACTCGAATGATCCGCTGGTGCCGATGTTGAAGCGCATCGACGCCTACCTGCAGCGCAACGAGCGCGAAGGCGTCGTATTGGATGCCCGCGTCAGCGTCAATGCGACGGAAGCGATCCGCCTGTCGGTCGTCTCGCAGTTGCTCGGCTACACCGAGCTCTACAAGGTCGTGCCCTCGGTGCGGGTTCGCCAGGACATCACCGATCGCGCCGACTACCTGATCGCCCGCTTCGACCAGGTACGCTCGGGCAGCGTGTTCGACGGGATGTTTGGGTTTGCATTGCTCGAGGCGTACGCCGCCACGAACGAGCCGCGCTATCTCGAGTACGGCCGACGGGTCGCCGTCGAACTCGAGCAAATGTCGCCCGGGGAGCGGATCCTCAATGGTGGGTTGATGGGGGCCATGGCGCTGACGCGCTACTTCGCGCTGACCGGGGATTCCACCGCGCGCGAGTTCGTGGACGATGTGATGGCTTCGCTGCCCGCGTACCAGCACGCCAATGGCAGCTTCCCGCACTGGTGTGCCTGTTCGACGGATATTCACTACACCGACTGGATGACGACCGAACTGATCCTGATCGCGCGCATGACGCAGCGGCCGGACATCGCCCCGATGCTCGCGCGCATGCGTGGCTTCATCGCCTCGCGGATCGATGCGCACGGGATGACCCAGTACGCGGAGCCGTGCCCGGAGTACCCGGGCTGCGTCATTCCCTACTACAGCATCGCCACCGGATGCGCGATCGACTACGACACCCGCGCGTGGACGAATGAGTTGGGCTACAGCGCGCTGTTGTTCGATGGCGCGGACAGCAGTGCCTACGCGCGCGTGATGGGCTTCATGGGTTCGCTCGAGCACGGCGGAACATTCCCCGACAAGTGGGACTTCTGGCCGCCACAGTCCGACCCTTACTATGTGTGGACGGCCGCCGACACGTCGGTCGTCAACACCAGCCTCATCTTCTGGTCGCTCACGAGCACGTTGAGCGCGCGGCCCCGGTCGCGCGACTGCGGCCGCTTGGGCCGCGATGAAGGGCTGGCACTGTTGCCGGTGACGGACACAGGTCTGCCGCGAGCCGCCGCGATCGTGGCGCCGCTCAGCGCGCGGCCCGAAACGGGGCGCGGTGCTAAGGGGTTGCTCCATACCGTCGATCGCCTGCTCGCGGCCGGGTCGAGCCCGGAGCAATACTGTGGCGCCTCAGAGCGGGCGCCGGCTCCGCCGCCGGGAGAGGGTACCGGTGTGGACCGGCGGGCGTCACTCGCCGGCACGAACGACCCCGCACTCCGGGCGGGCGAGGCTGCCGCGGGACTCTCACTCAATATGAGCTCGCAGGGAGGTACCGCCGGACCCGTGGCCATCCGTTTCACGCTGCCTTCGGCTGGCCGCACCGGCCTAGAGGTCTACGACACCGCCGGACGCAGGGTGGTCAGCCTGCTCAGCGAACCGTTGTCCGCCGGGACGCACCGCGCCCAATGGGACGGCCGGGACGCCGCGGGGCGGGACTGCCCGAGTGGGCTCTATTTCCTGGCTCTGCGGCAGGGTGGCCAGTCGCGGGTCGCACGGGTCTCGCGGCTTTATTAACCACTGGAGCGGTGCGGCGAGATTGGTTGCAACGCAAGCGGATTCGGCGAATCCCAACTGCATCCGGCGCCGCTCACCCGGCCTGCTTCTCGCGAAGGCAGCAGGCTGGCGCCGTCCACCCTGGCCGGCCGCGGTCGCACTGGCCGCGAGCCCGCATGCGCAGGCCACGGTCTCACGAATGATCCGCGCTAAGCCGCCTGCCGCCGGTCCTCGCCGAGGATATTGCGGAGCGCGCTCACGTCGCCGGTCAGGCCGCCGTTCTGCCACACGGCATCGTAGTCCAGCAACCTGCCGTTGACGGCCGCGAGATCCATCTTCTCGGCGAGGAAGATCACTTCGCTCAGCGGGTCAGCAAACCGCGGCACCGGATCGCGGTGATGGTACGCGATCGCCCGGGTTGCCCGCTCCTCGAGCCCCCAGCGCATGGCCGCGAGTCCGCCGATCGGCTCGTGCAGCCGCATCAGGGCCTTGAGCAGCAATTCCTCGGGCAGGACCACCTCGCGGCGGTTGTTCCTGCGGTGATTCGACACCTGCTCGAACACGACCAGTTTCCCGGCGTCATGCAACAGCGCCATGGAAAATGCGCGCTCGGGTTCGACGCCAAAAGCCGGAGCGATCTCGCGGGCGATCGGACCGGTGCGCACCATGTGGAACCACACTTGGTCGACCAGCCCGTCGTAGCGTCCACCTGGACGGCACAGCACGCCGCGCATCATGTTAGAGAGCAGGACGCTCTCAACGCCGATGCTGCCGATACGCTGGATGGCGCTCGCGAGCGATGTGCAGTGCTCGCCGACCCCGGCGTAATGAGAAGAGTTGGCGTGAGTCAGCAACGACTGTGCGAGCCCCGGATCGCTGGCGAACAGTTTGGCAAGGTCATCGACGCTGGAATTCGGGTTACGGCTCACCGACAGCGCGCGCTGCGCTGCATAGGGAGGTTGGGCGATGGAGGTGTCGAGCGATTCGCCGATCATCTGGAACACCGCGGGCGCATCCGTCTTGCGGTGGACTTCCGGAATCTCGGTGAGCAATTGCTGCACGCGCTCCGTGATCACTTCCCACAGCGACGATGCCGTCACCGGTGGCGGGGCAGTGCTGCTCGCGGGGCGGGCCGTGGCGCGCGTGTGTGGCTCGCCATGATCGGGGCCGAGACCGGACGCCGACGTGGGCGGCGCCGCTGGAGCCCGCGTCGCGACTTCGGTTGTCGTAGGCTTGCGCCGGAACCAGTTGAACATCGAGCGACCTCGGTGCGCGGGAAGTGCCATTCGGGAAGCCCGCCGCCGCGCAAGCGCTGGGCTACCGCCCTGAGTATTTCGGCAACGGCGGTCGGCTTCTTGAGCCGTGGGTGATTTGGCGCGACAAAGTTCTTGCGGAGGCCTTACACGCCGCGCGTTCAATTGGCGTAAACTCAAGTGCGATATACTGGCCTCCGCTCGGGCCGGCTGTGCAATCGATTGCCCCACTTCGACGCTCTACGATGGAGGGTCCTGTCATGTCACTTCGAAGCACCGCCCAGCCCTGGTTGCTGTTGGTGCTGGCTGGGCTTGTCAGCACGTCGCATCCCACCATCGCAGCCGCCGCCACGTTGGACACTCACGTGGTCAGCCTCGATGCGAACAGCAAGCTGCTGTCGTGGATCTCGCCCCAGGATCGCGCCTATGACCGGGTGATGGCCTCGTCGTGGGACCTGCTGCTGAACCACATCCCCATCGATCCCCGCAATGGGCTCAACGTCATCTTCACCAATTCGGAGTACGACCCGGTGACGCTGGCGGGCACCGATTGGCCGAACAACCCGGCCGGCAAGAACGCTATGCTGTGCGATGCGGCCCGCCTGTACTACGCCTATTCGGCGGAGCCGCGTGTGCTGAACTTCGCGCGCGCGCTGCTCGATCACCAGCTCAACTACGGAACCACTCCAGCGAACTACGACTGGGGCAACGTGCCGTGGTCCACCGCCGCGGCGGGTTCGATGACCTACGGCAATGATTCCCTGCGTGAAGGTACGGGAGTGCTGGAGCCCGACAAGCTGGGCGAACTCGGCTACCACGGCTACCTGTGGATGTACGAAGTCACGGGGGAGACCGTGTACCGCGATGCCGCGATCAACTGTGCGGATGAACTCGCCGATCACCGCCGCACCGGCACGGGCAGCCAGTCGCCGTGGCCTTATCGCGTCAATGCGCAAACCGGCGCGGTGGTCGAGAACTTCTGCTCGGAGGCGATCGGTCCCATCCGCTTGTTCGATGAGTTGATCCGGTTGAACCTGGGCAACGTCGCGGCCTACCAGACAGCGCGCGCTGCGGCGTGGACCTGGCTCATGAACACCGTCATCCCGGACAACTCGTGGTTCAACTACTTCGAGGACGTCAGCGTGTTGCCTGACTTTTCGAACCCGAACCAATACAACGCCGGGCAGACCGCGCGCTACCTGCTCGAGCATCCCGAGTCCGACCCCGACTGGCAGCTCCACGTCGAAGGGATTCTCGACTGGATCCAGTCGAACTTCGGTGGCACCGACAGTGGTGAGCTGGGACTTCAATACGGTGCGCGCGTGATTTCGGAGCAGGACCACTACAAGTACAAGATGGCCAGTCATACCTCGCGTTTCGCGGCGCTCAAGGCGCTCTACGCCGAGGCGACCGGCGATGCTGTGGCGAAGGACGTCGCGTTCCACTCCCTGAACTGGTGCACCTACATGTGCCGGACCAACGGCGTGGTGATCGAGGGCCCGGCCGAGGCCGCGCACGATCCCGCATGCTGGTTCACGGACGGACATGGCGACTATATCCGCCACTTCATGGTCGCTATGGGTGCGGTTCCTGAGTGGGCGCCTGCCGATGAATCGCATCTGCTGCGATCCAGCTCCGTCGTTCGGAACGTTTCGTTCTCGCCCGGTGGGATCACCTACGCGACCTTCGATGCCGCTGCGATCGAAGTCTTGCGCATGCGGCAGGTGCCCATCGGCGTGCTGGCGGATGGCCTCCTCCTGGAGCGGCGCGCCGACCTGACGCAGCAGGGCTGGACCTGCGACACGCTGTCCGGCGTGGTGCGTGTCCGGCACGCTAACGGGACACTGATCCGGATCGTGGTCGACAGCACGCTCGATGTCGGCCCGAGACAAAACATCATCCGCGGGCTCCGGGCCGAACCGAACCCCGGAGCGGGGCCCGTGCGGATCGCGTTCGTGCTGGCGCGCGAGACCAACGCGGAAGTATGCGTGTCGGACGTGAGCGGGCGGCGTCTGCGGACGCTCGTCTCGGGACCACTCACCGCGGGGGCGCACGTCGTGAACTGGGACGGCGCCGATGACTCGGGTGCCCGGGTGCGATCCGGCGTCTACCACGTGCGCATCGTCAGCGACGGATTCGAGAGCTCGACGCAGGTCGTGCGGGTCGAGTAATTCCGGAACGGTCGGTCCCCGAAACTACAATCGCCTTCCCGGGTTTTGCCCCGGGAGGGCTTGCTTGTGCCGCCCCTCGAGCCGTAACCGCCCCATTCCCTCGCAATCATTGGCATATCCGGCCTTGCGGCCGCGGCCCGGCTCTTGCGTTGTGCGTGCGCGAACGTGAAATCGCGCGCATGAACGGCGTACCGGCTGTCTGTCCAGGCACCCGAAGCGGCCCGCCAGCGCGCGCAATGACAGGCGCCGGATCCATGCTGGCCATGCCGGCGCTTGATGGAATGGGATTCCTTCATGACCAAGGGTGTTCTCGCAGTGCTGTGCTGTTTCGCCGTGGCAGCCTTCTCCGCAGTCCCCCATGCCCGCGCCGCCGTCCTCGACTCCCATGAGTTGAGCCTGGATGGTGGTGGCAAGCTCATGTCCTGGGTGACGCCCCAGGATCATGCGTTCGACCGTGTCGCTTTCCTGTCGTGGGACCTGCTGCTGAACCGCATCCCACTGGATCCCGCCACCGGAGTCAGCGTGATCGCCACGAATTCCGAATACAACGCCGTCACCTTCACCGGCGCGCCGTGGCCCAATAATCCCGCGGGCAAGAACGCCATGCTCTCGGATGCGGCCCGCATGTACTATGCCTACTCGGGGAACATGGAAGTCGTGACGCTGGTGCGCAGCCTGCTCGACCACCAGTTGGTGCATGGCACGACGCCCGCCAACTACAATTGGGCGAGCGTGCCGTGGTCGACGGGAGCGGCCGGCTCCGTCAACTATGGCAATGACGCCCTGCGCGAAGGTTCAGGGGTGCTCGAGCCGGACAAGCTGGGTGAGCTGGGTTATCACGGCTACCTGTGGATGTATGAGTTCACGGGCGACACGCTCTATCGCAACGCCGCCATCCAGTGCGCCAACGTCCTCGTGTCCCACCTGCGCACGGGGAGCAGCACGCAGTCACCCTGGCCTTTCCGCGTCAACGCCCAGTCGGGTGCGGTCGTCGAGAACTTTTGCTCCGAGGTGATCGGCCCGGTCCGGTTGTTCGACGAGTTGATCCGTCTGAATCTCGGCGATGTCGCGGGCTACCAGGCGACGCGGGCCGCAGTCTGGACGTGGCTGATGAACACCGTCATCCCCAGTAACTCCTGGTACAAGTACTTCGAGGATGTCCCCGTCTCTGGCGCGATGACGAACTCGAACCAGTACAACGCCGGGCAGACGGCGCGTTACCTGCTCGAACATCCAGGGACGGATGCCAACTGGCAGGCGCACACCACGGGCATCCTCGATTGGATTCAGTCCAACTTCGGCGGCACCGACAGCGGCGAGTTGGGCCTGCAGTACGGCGCGCGCGTGATTTCCGAGCAGATGGACTACAAGTACAAGATGGGAAGCCACACGTCGCGCTTCGGCGCCGTGAAGGCGCTATACGCAGAAGCCACGGGTGATGCCACGGCGAAGGATGTGGCGTTGCGCACCCTCAACTGGTGCACCTACATGTGCCGGCAAAACGGTGTCGTGATCGAGGGGCCGGCAGAGGACGCGCATGATCCGACCTGCTGGTTCACCGACGGCCACGGCGACTACATCCGCCATTTCATGATTGCGATGGGCGCGTTTCCCGAATGGGCGCCCGCGGACGAGTCGCACCTGCTGCGCTCGACCTCCGTGGTGCGCAAGGTAACCTTCGCGCTGGACGGAATTGCTTACACGACGTTCGACGCCGCGGCGACGGAAGTCCTGCGCATGCGGCAGGCTCCCCTCAGCGTGCTGGCCAATGGCGCCCCACTCTCGCAGCGGCAGGATTTGCTGCAGCAAGGTTGGACGTACGACGCCGCGAGCGGCGTGCTGCGTGTGCGGCATGACGCGGCGACCGCGGTGAAGGTGGTCGTCGACGCAACGCTGGGAGTGGCGCCGCGGCAGGATGAATTCCAGAGTCTCAGTGCCTCGCCGAATCCCTCACGCGGCCCGATGCAAATCGCCTTCGCGCTGGCCCACGAAACGAATATCGAAATGGCGATCTGGGATGTAAGCGGACGGCGCGTGCGTTCAATTGTTGCGACGAGCCTGAGCGCCGGACCGCACGAAGTGGCGTGGGACGGCCTCGATGCGGCAGGCCTGCGAGTGCGGCCGGGCGTATACCAGGTGCGGTTCAAGGGCGCGGGCCCTGAGATCGGCGCCCGGATCGTGCGAGTCGAGTAATCCTTGCGCAGCGCGCATTCGGGCTGCGCCATCGCCCTAATGCCTTGATCCCTGCAGCGAAGCGCCAATCCGCAACCGGCGCAGGGGCAACGCACTAGCCGGAATGCCCTGCCCGCGACCGCCGACGTATGTACGCCGGGGTCAATCGCCCCACGATTCATGCCGACAACATCCCATGCGAGCTGTGCTCAACCGCGGGAGGTTGTCGTGAATCCAATTCGTGTTCACTCGCCGCTGCGCCACGCCAGGGGATGGCGGGCCGCATGGGTGTTAAGGTCGTTGAATTACGCGTTGGTGTTGCTGCCGGTCGCGGCGCGCGCGCAGCAGGTCGATGGTGGTCTCGAGGGCCGCGTACTCGACGCATCTGGCGTCGCAGTCAACGAGGCGCATATCGTCGTCGAAGGACCGCAACTGCTGGGCCGACGCGATGCGCTGACCGGTCGTGATGGCAACTTCCGCGTGGTGTCGCTGCCGGTGGGCCGCTACTCGGTGCGCGTGGCGCATCTGGCCTACCAGACCGTGACGCTCGAACGTGTCACCATCGAACTCGGTGCCACGACGTCGCTGGGCGAATTGCGCCTGGAGGCCAAGGTGGTTGAACTGCCGAAGGTCATTGTGTCTTCACGTCGTCCCGCGATCGATCCCACGACGACCACCATGGGGACGACGCTGTCGGCCGAGACGTTCCAGGCGCTGCCGACCGACCGCCGCTTCCGCTCGATTGTGGCGTTGGCGCCGCAGGCGAACCCGAGCTTCACCAGCGAAGACGTGAACATCGCGGGCATGACGGGCGAGGGCAACTATTACTTCATCGATGGTGTCGACGTGACCGATCCCGCCATGGGCGGAACCAGCATCAACCTGCCGTATGACTTCGTGCAGGCTATCGAGGTCAAGACGGGCGGGTACGAGGCCGAGTACGGTCGCGCGCTGGGGGGCATCGTCAATCTCGTCACCCCGTCGGGCAGCAACGAATACCAGCGCCAGATGTTCGGCTACTACACGGACCACCGCATGGTCGGCCGTCCGGCGAATTCCCTGTTCGAGGGCACGGCGGGAGATTTCTCCGCCTATGATTTCGGCGGTAGCCTCGGCGGCCCGCTCGTCGCCGACCGGCTGTGGTGGTTCGGCGCCTACAATCCTACCTCCGATACGCGGGACGCCATCGTCCCCGGCCTCTCAACACACCAGAGCTGGGGCCGGGCGCAGCGTTTCGCGGGCAAACTTGCATGGCGCGCGTCAGACCGGACACGCGTGAACCTCACCGTCCTCGGCGATCCCGAGAGCCGTCGCATCGTGGGGGCGCCGTTCGGCATGTCCGGTCCGCCCGCGATGGTACTCAATGAAGATGCCGTGGTGGCCGAGACGCGAGATGGCGGTGCCGTGGTCGCCCTCAACGCGACGCATCAGCTGCGTTCGAACGTGATCCTCAAGGCGGCGTTGTCGAGCCTCGACAAGCGGGCGTGGATCACGCCGCAATCTGCGAAGGGCAATGACGAGCCGTACTTCATTGACTTGGAGACCGGCACGGCCTCGGGCGGGTACGGCGCGGCGCAGAAGAACCGCCAGCAGCGGCTCGCGGGCAAGCTGGGTGCCACGATGTTCGTGGGGCGCCACACTTGGAAGAGCGGATTCGAGTACCAGGACAACGCCATCACCAACGACACCGAAGCCGGCGCCGGCAAGGCGCATGGCGGCTGGATCTACCGCAGCAACGACAGCACATACCAGTGGTTCCAGGCCTACGGTGTCGGCACCGTTCACCTCCGGCTGCCCACGGCATTCCTGCAGGATGCCTGGCGCCTCACCGATCGCGTGCGCGTGAACGCGGGGTTGCGCTGGGACGGCAACTACCTGGTCGACCGCTTCGGCAAGACGGCGCTACGCGTGACCGACGGTTGGCAACCGCGGCTCGGGCTTGTGTATTCACCGGGCGCTCCCAACACGCACAAGTTCTCAGGCTCGTACGGACGCTACTTCGAGCAGTTGCCCACGCAGTCGCCCGGCTACTACTTCTTCGACAGCAAGCAATTGTACATGAGCTTCAACCATGACCCGCGTGTGAACCCGACCGGGGGCGATACGCTCGCCATTCAGGGTGTGCCGCCGGGTAGTACGACCGCGCACGGCGAGTACTACGACGAGTACTCGCTCGGCTATGAGCGCGCGCTGCAAGGCAGCATGAAGCTGGGAGTGCGCGGAACGCTGCGCAACATGGGGCAGGTGGTCGAGGACGCCTACAATGCGGCGCTCAACACCTTCGTGATCGGCAATCCCGGCGAAGGCGCGCTTACGGCATTCCCGCGGGCGACCCATCGTTACAGCGCGCTCGAGTTCACGCTGGCGCGCACGGGAGAGCGCGCGGAGTGGGCCGCGTCCTATGTGCTGTCGCGCAATTTCGGCAACTACGCGGGCATCGTCTCGGGCAACGCCGGACCGCAGTTCGACTTCGTGGAGACGACCACGAACGCGACCGGATACCTGCCCAACGACCGCCGTCATGTGGTTAAGCTGCAGAGTGTCTTCCGCGCGCGCTATGGCGTGACGCTGGGCAACACGGTGACCTGGGCGAGTGGGGCGCCGATCAGCGAACTGGGCGCCATTCCGGGACTGTCGTACACCCGCTTCCTCAGCCCGCGCGGTTCCGCGGGACGCACGCCGTCGCTGTGGGACTGGAGCATGCGGGTCGCGCATTCCGTCGGCCCCGAGGCCGAACGGGTCCACGCCAAGCTGACGCTCGACCTGTTCCATCTGCTCAGCCCGCGCCGAGCGATCCTCGTCGACCAGCAGCACTACTACTCGGTCGACAACCTCGGCCAGCAGACCAACGAGAACCCTGCGTACCAGTCGCCGACCTTGTACCAACCGGCGTTCAACGCGCGTTTTGGAGCGACATTCGCCTTCTAGCCGACGCGTCCGCTCAGGACCGGCACCATCCACACGGCATACCCGCGCGGGTCGCGGATGTTCGTGATCATCTGGTTGAAGTGGCCGATGACCTCGGCGACCGTGTAGTTTGAGACCTGCGCCGTGACCTCGGCGTAGCCGTCGCGCCAGGCGGTCATGATGTCGGCGAACACCGTGCGCGGGACGCGCAACGTGTCGACGATGACGTAGTCCACGCGTATGTCGCTTACCCCAAGGTCGACGAGAATGCTGTAGGTATTGCGGCCGACGTAGAGATCGGTGCCGGTCGCCGCGCCGAACTTGGCGGGGATGTCGTGCCACAGCTGGCGCACGTCGTAGGGGCCGGCCTGGAAGTGCAGCATGTCGTAGTCCTCCGGGATCAGGTGGAGGCGTCCGCCCTGCTTGGTCACGCGCACGAGTTCCGCGATCACCCGGTCGGCGTGCGGAATCGAGTGGAGCACGTGCCGGCATGCGGTCAGGTCAAAGTGTTTGTCCGGCAGCCCCAGTTCGAACAGGCTGCGATGCTCAAACGTAAGCCGGGCGCCGATGGATTTGTAGCGATCGCGGGCAAGCTCGAGGTGGTGGTCGAGCAGGTCGACACCGAGCACCTGGGCCTGCGGGAACAACTCCGCCAGCCGCGACGATGCCTCCCCGGTGCCGCAGCCGCCGTCGAGAATGCGCAATTCCCCGGACAAGCCGTAGCGCGTGATCAGCTCGACCTCTTGCGGCCAGATCGCCAGCGTCTGCGCGGCGAGTGTGCGGACCATGGATTCGTCTGCCATCTGGTTCACGTGCGGATTCAGGTCGGTCATCGGTGGCTCCGGTACGTATGAGGTGGCGCCGTTCAGGGGTTGTGCGCGAGCCCGGAACAACGGCCCGGCAGCTTCCGGGGCAGGTTAGCACTCTGGCAAGCAGGACAGGTTACACTGTCAGTATGGCCCAGCCTTTGAATGATGTGCGGTTCCTGATCTCCGCCTCCCATGTCTCCCAGCTCGGCGTGTGCTACGCGGAGGTGGCCTTCGTCGGCCGTTCCAATGTCGGCAAGAGCTCACTGCTTAACGCACTGGTGAACCAGAAGCAGCTGGCGCGCGTCTCGAAGACGCCGGGCCGCACGCGATTTATCAACGTATTCCTGACGGGTCCCGACCGCTGGATCGTCGACTTGCCCGGCTACGGATTCGCGACCGGTTCCGCCAAGGAGCGCTCGAGCTGGCAGGCGATGCTGGAGGGGTATCTCACGAAGCGGGAGACGCTGCGTGTGGTGTTCGTGCTGGTGGACGCTGAAGTTGGCCCCACGCCGCTGGATCACCAGATGATCGAATGGTTGCAGTCGATCGAGCAGCCGTATCGGATCGTGGCGACCAAGGCTGACCGCGTTAAATCCAGCCGCCAGCTGGCGCAGCGCCGTGATGTGGCCGTCGAATTGGGATTGTTGACGCAGGACATCGCGTGGGTGAGCTCGGCCAAAGGAACCGGTATCCCGGAGCTGCGCAAGGAAGTCGCAGCGCTACTGGACCTGCGCTGAATGTGCGCGCGGGTCGTCTATTCGACGGGCTTAGGCCAGATGTGCCCCGACTGCGGTGCGTCGATCACCGATTGTCGCTGCGCGCAACCGGGTGCCGCGGATGAGGCAGTCCCGCAGCACATCACCGCCAAGCTTCGGATGGAACGGCAGGGGCGTGGCGGCAAAATGGTGACGGTGATCTTGGGGCTGCCGAACAACACCGCCTTCCTCAAGGAACTCGCGGCGAAGCTAAAGGCCGCGTGCGGGACGGGCGGCACGGTGAAGGCTGGCACCGTGGAACTCGCGGGTGATGTGCGGGATCGCGTGCTGCCCTTGCTCGAAGCACGGGGCATTCGCGTGAAGGGGTAGGCGCGCTGTTCATGGACCCTCGGCCTGTGTGAGCGAACTCGCACGCGTAGGCCGAGCCGCACGAATAGTCGAGGTTACGCCAGCCAGAACCTCACGCCCTGTTCCTCGAGGAACGCGCGGGCGCGCGGTCCTTCGAGCGTCGCCAGTGTCGCCAGGGTTCCCGCCTCCATGCAGGTGTGCGCGAGCACGGTGACGGAGCGGGGCGCGCCCTCGACGGGCCAGCCGGTGATGGGATTCAGGATGTGCCCGAGCCGCTTGCCCTCGACCATCAGGAACCGCCTCGCGTCCCCGCTGGTGGCGAGCCCACCGCGCTCGACTTCCAGCTTGTAGGTAGCGGCCTCCCCGGTGCGTCCGGGATCCTCCACACCCACCGTCCACGGATTGCCGTCACGGCAAACCCCGCTGGCGAACAGGTCGCCGCCGAAGTTGACGAGGAAGGCCCGCTCCGTGGCTGCGGCGATCAGCGCGGCGGCGCGATCCACGGCGTACTCCTTGCCGATGCCGCCCAAGTCGATTTCCATGCCGGCCGGCATGGTCAGTTCGGGTCTTCGCCACGTGACGCGGTGCCAGCCGACGCGCTCAAGCAACGCGCTGACCGCCGCCGGGTCTGCACTATGGTTTCCGCCATCGAACGTCCACAGGCGCCGGAGGACTCCCGATGTAATGTCGAACTTTCCGCCCGAGATCTCCAGGCAAGTCACCGCGTAGTCGATGAGCTCTGCGCACTCGGCATCCATCACAATCGTCTGGCCGCCGGCATTGTTGATGCGGTGGACGATGTTGCCGGTGCGATAGCGGCTGAACGCCGCTTCGATCCGCGAGGCTTCCTTTGCGACGATCTGCAGCAGTGCAGCGGCCTCGGCCGCGTCGTCGGTGTCGACGAGTAGCTCACACGGCGAAGCCATGGCGGCGAAACGGCCGAGATAGTGCTGCGCGACCCGTGTCAGCGAGGGGGCAGCCGTGGGCGGCCCCTCGGTCCGTTGCGTTCGCGCGGCGGCAGTCATGGAGGATCCGGGCTAGAAACCAATCGAGTAGGTCACGAGCAGCGTGCCGGTATTCACGCCAGGGAACAGGTTGATGTCGCGCTGCACGCTCGGGGCATAGTCAGGATGCCCATTGCCCCACTGCCGGATGTATTCCCCGCGTACCGCCCAATCACCGGGCGCGTTGGGAATGCGAAACCCGTAGGTCGCGCCGACGGTCGTCGTCCGCAGGGGGCCCAGGCGTTCGTCGCTCGATGCGAAAGCGGGCAGCGGGTCCCCCTGGAACAGCTCGAACCTGAAGAAGTCGGCTGCCGTCTGCGCGTACAGGCGGACATGCGGCTGCACGAAGGCATGATTGGGCAGGTCGTGGCGGACCTTGAAGTCGAGGGTATGGGAGCGCACGCCCCAATCATCCCAATAGTAACGGTAGCTCGAGTAAAGAATGTCGTCGCTCAGGTGATACACGGAGCTCAGCGAGCCGCTGGTGCGCGTGCGCAGGTCCGGCCGCTTCTCGCGCAGCGTTGTCGTCGATCCGGTGCCTGGCGGTGCGTCCTCTCCCGGGGTGTTGATGGGGGAGAACACGCTGACGACTTTGTAGGGCTCGGTCAGGTAGCCCTTCTCGATCTCTCGCGTGCCGCTCACGCCCATCATCCAGCGCCGCGTCAGGATGCGCGAGATGCCGAGCATGCCGCTGCTGACGCGCTTGGGGTTCGAGCGGAAGCTCAACATCATGGTGCCGTCGCTCAAGCCGATGGCCGTTCCACCGACGGGAGTGACCTGGTCGTGGTTGAAGCTCGCGGCCGCGGTGATGGTCACCAATCGCTGGAACAGGTCGAGCGAGAAACTTTCGGAGCCCCCGAGCGAGCGGTAGTCCTTCTCTTTCGAGACATGCACGGAACTTGTCGCGGTGAACAAGGACCCAACGGGCAGGGACCAGTCCGCGTCGAGTGAGCCCCGCACGTCCTGGAAATAGCTCGTGGGCAGCACTCCGGCCTGCACCGATTGGGTGGTCCCCGATGCGGACGTCGTGGTCTGAACCTGGTTGGTCGCCACGGCACCCGAGGGCGATGCTCCCGTCATGGCGTCGACCTGGATTTCGGCGGACACCGACTGGCCGTTCGAGAACAGGCGCGTGGCGCGAACCGCGGGCTCGAAGATAGTCGTGCGCTGGTTCTCGCCATAGAGCAGGCTCGAAAGCTCGAGCTGAGTGGTCGGCGTGGTGTCATCGGCGTGTCCCACGGCGGGAGTCGCCGCGGCAAGCAACACGCACGCGGCAGTACTCAAACGCGCGCGCAGCGCGGAGCGGCGCGCGGGGGTGGTTAATTGCATCCGCAACCGCCGCCGCCGACATGCTGGCCACCCGTCGAGGCTTCCTTGCTGAAGTACACGTGCTCGTCGATGGCCGCTTCGCGCGGCGAGGGATTGAACTGCATCTTCTTTTGTGCGAGCAGGTCGCGGTCCCACGGCTTGACCGCCATGGCGGCGCAGCCACTGGTCAGTCCCACCAGCACCGCGAGCAGCAGGGCAACGTACAAGGAGCGTGAGATACCGATCATTGCGCGCACGCCTTGCGGATCAAGATTTCGATCGCCGCCGTGTCCTTGGGGTCGAAGCCCGCGTGGGAGTAAAGGATCTTGCCGGTCTTGCTGATCACGAGACTCGATGGCATCGCCTTCACCTTGAATGCTTCGGCGACCTTGCCGCCCGGATCGAACGCGACGGTGAAAGGAGCAGGGTATGTCTTGAGGAACTCATCGGCGTCCTCGCGCGACTTGTCGAGGTTGATCGCGACGATGGTCAGGCCGTGCTCCTTCATGCGCTCGTGCAGGCTGGCGAGCCACGGGAACGACTTCCTGCAGGGACCACACCACGAAGCCCAGAAGTCGACCAGTACGACGTGGCCGCGCAAGGAATCCAGGGCGACCGAGCCCGTCCGCGCGGGCAGGGTGAACGCGGGTGCCGTGATGGGTTCCTTGGTGCGGGCTGCCGGGCGGGCGGAAGCCATGGGAGCCATGGGAGCCATGGGAGCCATGACGAGCAGCAGCAAAACGGCGAGCAGGTGTCGGGGAGCCAAAGCGGTCGAACCTCCTGGTTCCAGCGAGTGAAACCGGAATTGGTGCAACGCGGCACTGCCAGCACAACATTCGCTTTGTGGCAGGACTCCGAGGGGTTCTTGTTTGGATACCCCATGGTACGCGCAGAGTTCGGAGGATTGGGGGGCTCGAGGACAAGAGCCGGTAAATCCCTGCGGCCATCTTCCGAGGCGGGCGTGTTTCGGATGACTCTCACCCATTCGCAAGCCGGCCGTTAGAAGCCTCGGTCCTGCCGCGTATAGATAAGGACAGGCACGGCGCGACGCGCCGGCAGCAGCACCCCTCAGTCCTCGGGAGAGTTCGTGCGCAACGGTGGTCCCGGTGCCGTGACTCTGGCGGCAATGGTCGCGGTCGCCTCAATGTTGGCCCCTCTGGGCACCGCGCCCCGGGCCGCCGTCGCGCACGAACCCGCCCGGGGCACCCAGGCCGCCTTAGACCCGTGCGGCTCCGAGGTTCTCCTCGAGGCGCAGCTCGCCCGCGATCCCACGCTTGCTGCCCGCCGCGAAGCGTTCGAGTCGATGTTGCGCGAAGCCGAGCGCAACGGGCTGTTGCCGAAGCTGGGCGCCGGCCGTAACGGCACCGAAGCTGTGCCGATCTACACGATTCCCATCGTCGTGCACATCGTGCACAGCGGCGTGAGCGGCGATCCCGAGAACATCAGCGACACCCAGGTGCTCAGCCAGATCGAGGCGATCAACCGCGATTGCCAGAACTTGCCGGGCAACGGGCTGCCCGCCGTCGACTGCCAGCTCAAGTTCTGTCTCGCCTCGAAGGGCACGATCCCCAACTACCCTTGGCCCGGCGTGCCGGGCATCACGCGCAAGCTTGATGCGGTGAATGCCTACGCGCAGGTCAACAACGATGTCGCGCTGAAGGCGATCGACTATTTCCCCTCGAACCAGTACCTCAATGTCTGGGTGGTGAAGGCGATCCAGATCTCGGGGGCCACGACCGGAATCGTCGGCTACGCGAACTTCCCGGCCACGGTGCCGCTCGCCCAGGACGGCATCGTCATGGACTACCGCGTCATGGGCGCCAACAACACTTCATACGGAAACAACTTCACTGGGCTGTTGCCCACGTACGACGAGGGCAAAGTGTTCGCGCACGAGGTGGGGCATTGGCTCAACCTCTACCACACGTTCCACAACGGTTGCGGTGGGGGAGATCTCGTGGCGGATACGCCCCCGGAAGGCGTCAACGCCACCGGGTGCCCCGCGATCGTGCCCTCGACGTGCACGAGCAACGGCGGCGATCCCATCCACAACTTTATGGACTACACCAACGATCCCTGCCGCTGGCAGTTCACCGGCCTGCAGCGGGCGAGGATGTACGCCGCGATCACGACCTACCGTTCCGAGCTGGTGAGCCCCATCAACCTCCAGAGCGTCGGCGCCTGCCCCTCGATCCTCACCGCGGTCGTCACCTTGAATCCGAGCCAGGTGTGCACGAGCAATCCCGTGGTGCAGTGCACGGCCCCAATCTGCGGCGGTAGCTGCAGCTATGCCTGGACGTTCGAGAACGGGACAGGGAACACGACGCTGCAGTCCACGTCAGCGACGTTCTCCGGTGTTGGGCCGCACAAGGTGACGGTGACGATGAGCGACGGCACGAACTCGAGTACGGCGTCGGGGACCGTGTACGTCACCGCGTGCGCGCCAATCTCCGGGCCGTGCACGAACTGGGTGTTCGGCAGTAAGTGCCGTTTGAACTTTGCGAGCGGCATGCCCGTGGCGGTGAGCGGAACCGTCAACCTGGGTTTCGAAACGTCGGCCCAGATCTCGAACAGCGCCGGTGCACTGTTGTTCTACACGGACAATGAGACGATCTGGAATACCAACAACGTGCCGATGGCCAACTCCGCCGGACTGATCGGCGGCAAGAGCTCGCACACCGGTGCGCTGATTGCCCCGCGGCCGAACACGCCAAACCAGTACTACCAGTTCTCGGTGCGCGAGTTCGAGGCGTACCCGAAGCCCGACCCGCTGCACATAAGCACGATTGACATGGGCCTCAATGGTGGTCTCGGTGACGTCGCGTCGGGCCAGTTGAACAAGCCGATCATCCTGCCGGTGGGTGTCAACCAGCCGCCGCAGGGTTTGCTAGAAGGGATGACCCTGCTGCCGCACTGCAATGGCAATGACTGGTGGTTGATCACCTGCGGCTTCGATTCCACCAACACCAGCCGCGACTGGGAGCGCTTCGTCTACGTGACGCCGATCACCCAGGCCGGCGCGGGGGTGACCGTGGCTTACGCCATCGGCTTCGCCGATTCGGGCAAGGGCTATTCTGCGTGGGGCACCATCACCGGCTCGAGGGACGGCACGAAGTTCGCCATCTGCCAGTCCAATAGCCATGAGATCCACGTCTATAATTTCGATCGCGCCACCGGGGTGCCGACGCTTGCGCTCAATACCGGGCCAGTTGCGGTCAACCAGGATGTGGCCTTCAGTCCGGACGGCAAGCTGCTTTACTATACCTATCTGCAAGGGGCCGCTGGAGCAGGGGGGATCAGCCTCTACGGCCTGCGTCAAATGGAACTCGCGACGCAGCAGGTGCGCACGGTGCGTGGACCCACCTCCGCGACCTATCCGTCCGATGTCGAGTTGGGGCCTGACGACAAGATCTACTCCGCGCGCAGCGGCCAGTCGGCGCTGGACTGCGTGAACTATCCCAACAACTTCAACACGCTCAACAACAACGAGTGCGGCTTCAATCCCCTGTGCATTCCGTTGGGCGCCGGGTCCACCGTCAACCAATACGGCGCCCTGCCCAACACGCTGCCGGTGTGTGGCGCGCTCGCGCAGCCCCCCGCGCAATTTAGCTACACGGTCACAGGTTGCACCACGGTCCACTTCACGACGCCCAATTGCGCCACCTGGTCATGGTCCTTCGGTGATGGTGGCAACTCCTCGTTGCAATCGCCCACACACAGCTATGCGCCCGGGACCTACACCGTGACGCTGACGACGACGGGGTCGCCGCCGACCGCCACCCAGTTGATCACCATGGGCGCCCAACCGATCACCCTGAGCGGCCCGAGCAACCCGTGCGGCGGGCCTTCCAATTACAGCGTCGCTGGGCCCTCGAACTACACTTACGTTTGGACGATCACCGGCGGGACGCCCGCCACATTCACGGGTAGCAATGTATTCGTGAACTGGGGACCCGGAACGGGCACGGTATCGGTGACGGGCACCGATCCAGCGACCGGTTGCACCTCGAGTGCGAGCAAGTCGAATGATGGGTGCCCGGACTGTTACACGCCGCCGCTCGATATGGTCGCATGGTGGCCGTTGGATGAGACGGGAGCGGGCACGCTCGCACAGGACATCGTCGCTGCGAACGACGGGCAGGACGTGAACGCACCCACGAAGGTGGCAGGAGCCGTGAGCAATTGCCGTCAGTTCCCCGGCAACAGCCTCAAGTATGTCGGGGTCAACGACACCGCGAAGCTCAACCTCGGCACGAGCAACCTGACACTCGATGCATGGATCAACACCGCGAGCGGCGCGACGTTCCAGGGGATCATCGAGAAGCGCGCACTGGGGCCGGACCTCGGGTACGCGTTGTACCTCAAGCAAGGCCAGTTGGCTTTCCTGCTCGGCGATGGATCCACGAGCAATGAGTTCACCGTGGCGACGTCCGCCGATCTCGCCGATGGCCGCTGGCACCATGTGGCCGCGACGGAAGATCGCAACGATGCGAACGCGGGCACGCGACTCTACGTGGACGGCGCCCCGATCGGCTTCCTGCCGGGCTATGCCGGAGGCAGCGTCACGAACACGGAGCGGCTGTTGATCGGTGCCCAGGCACCCTCGAATGCGCCGACTGGGTGGTTTGGGGGCAAGATCGACGAGGTCGAGATCTTCAATCGTGCGCTCACGGGTGAGGAAATCGCGAGGATCTGGGGTTCTGGAAGCGCCGGCAAGTGCAAGGCGTTCACATATGTCCCAACGGCATCGACGATTTGCGCGGGCCAGAACTCCGTCACCGCCACGATCAGCCTATGCAACTTCGCCGCCGCGCCGGATACCTTCAATCTCACCTTCGCCGGACTCTCTGGAGCCGGGTGTACCGGAGCCGGCCCGAGCACCATCCAGCTCCTCGGCCAGACGAATCCCGTCGGCGTGCCGAAGGGCAGCTGCAAGAATTTTACGCTCAAGATCGACCGTCCCAACGACCTCACGCCGGGCAATTACTCCTGCTACGTGGTGACTGCCACGAGCACGCTCAGTGGGGTCGCGCATGTCTCCCATGGCTCGCTGTGGGCCAATGAACTGCTGTGCCCGCATCTGCAGAGCGCGCCCGTTTCACTGGGCGGGATCGCGGTCGCGCGAACGATGACCTGGCAGCTCGCGAATACCTCGCCGGCGTTCCTCGCCGTTCCGGTCAGCGTCGATGCGCGCGCATCGGATGGCACCCCGATGGGACCGGCGGGCGTCGTCAGCCTTAATGGATTGCCGCCGGGGGTGCCATGGACGGCCAGTTACTTCCTTGCGCCGGGGGAGAGCACGCAGGTGAGCGTTGATGCCGAGTTTGCGCAAGCGATGCCATTCCGTTTCTTCGACATCGTGCTCGCCGCGGATGCGGATGGCAACGGCACGAACGACACCGAGAGTGCCGCCGGCCTGTTCTACAGCGAACGGCCCGTGCAGGTTCTCAGCGCGCCGAAGCCGGCGCCGTCCGGGAAACTCGAATTGCTGGCCGCGACGCCTAACCCATTCAGCCGCGCGCTCGACGTGCAATTCGAGCTGGCTCGCCCCGCTAGGGTGAGGCTCGCGCTCTACGACGTGAGCGGCAGGCGCGTGCGTACTGTCGTGGACGGCTTCGCCCTGGCGGGACGTGCCGTGAGGACGCTGGACGCAGTGGGACTCAACAGCGGTGTCTATTTCCTGCGTCTCGAGACGGGCGACCAGGTGCGCACGCGCCGCGTGGTGTTGTTGCGGGAGTAAGCGGTTGCCCCGGGCAGGCCGCCTAGGAGCCTGTCCGAGTAACGATCTGCGGTGACGCGTACGTGGGAACATACGCCGGCGCATGCTCATTGTTCGGTCGCGGTCACGCAAACTGTCTGCGCGGACAGTTGGGGTGACCAACGTGTTACGGGGCCAGTCGTGGCGCGTGCTGATCGTTCATCTGCTACCTGGTCCTCCACGCCGCCCGCAGCTTCAGCAGGTTGTGCGCGGTGCAGATCAGCGACCACTCTTGTGACACGCGCTCGACGCCACGCCGCAGGAACTGCCTGAACCCGCGCGCCAATAGTTCGGCCACTTGGCACTGTAGTGCAGCCTCGCGTTCGCTCATCCGCGCATAGCTCATCGCCTTGTGCTTCGACGCGTTCGCTTTCATCTTCGTCCCGTCCACCGCCATGCGCCCCAGCTTCACCAGCCCCGCCTCGGCGCACAGCTTCAGAACTTGAACGAACAACCCGTTCAGCGCCACGCCGTGCGTCTTGCGGAAGTCGCTCAGCGTCCGGAAGTCCGGCGTGTTGCCCGCCGCCAAGAACCGGAACGCCACGTCATCCTCGAGCTTCGCCGCCATCCGCCGCGATGAGTACGTCCCGGTGCTGTACGCGTACAGCAGCACGGTCACCATCATGCGCGGAGGGTACGGCGGGTAGCCACGCTCGACCCGGCACACGCCAGAGGTTTGACGATTACTAGGACAGGCTCCTAGTCACTTAGGAGACCCCCCGGCTGTGCCGGGGAGGCAGTCTTAGTTTGACAGTTCCGGGAGCAAAAAGTGGAACTCCCCCTCGTGAGCCGCCAAAGCCACACGAGAAGGAGTTCCGATGGACGACTACAGAAGTCTTAATCACACGCGCTGGGAATGCAAGTACCACGTGGTGTTCATCCCGAAGTGCCGGCGGAAGTCGCTTTACGCAGAGCTGCGGAAGCAGCTAGGACCGCTGTTCCGGGCGCTGGCAGAGCATCGGGAGTGCA
>JANLOX010000469.1:0-5226 GCA_031366795.1 Candidatus Eiseniibacteriota bacterium
TCATTCACCGTCTTCACCGGGTTGAACACGGTGAGCGGCACCTCGACGAACACAGTGTTCCAGTGCGCCATGCTGCCGTTCCACAGGCCCGGCCGTTCCAAAGCCACGAGGTTGCGACCGCCCGCGGAACGGCGCGTCACAATGGCCGCAGTGTGATCGACGAAGCGTTCGAGATCGTAGCGTCCGCCTGTGGCGTCATCGAGCGCGCAGGCGAGGAACACGGGATTGAAGTGGGTGGCCGCGCGGAAGATGGCAGCCTGCGCCACGTTGCCGGCGCGCACCTGCGCGCTCTCGGCAATCTGGCGGCTCACTTGCCCGTCTGCGCCGCGAACCCAGAATGGTCCGCCGCCCGGCTCGCCCGTGTTGGGCACCATGCCGCAGACGCGCCACGGCCGGTCGAGCAGCGCTCGCATCGATTCGCGCGAAGGGGCGGCGGTGCCGGGGTGCGCGTTAACCGGCTCGAGCCCGGTGTCGATGGCGAAGTTGCGGGCATCGCCCACGACGTTCGCGTCGTTCATGTCGTGCAGGCGCCGCACCAGCGCGTGACTGCGCTCGCGCAATTCACACAACCGGCCAACCACGGCGCGCGTCCATTCGATCGTGGGCGCGCGATAGGGTTCGGCGGCGATGTTGTCGATGTTCTTGATCATCGCCAGCGGTACGGGAGAGCGCGCGAGGTTCGTGAGCAGTGCCCCGTGCCCTGCGGGCCGCAACACGAGCGCTCCAGTGGCATCGCGGAACGGCGCTCCGGCATCGTCGATCGCCAGCGTGTCGGTGCTCGATTCCTGCGTCGAGAAGGCGACGTCGTAGCGCGGCGCTGGGGCTTGGGCAACGAAGCGTTCGAGCAGCGCGCGGAAACGGGCGAGGTGTTCGGGCGAGACGGTGGACTGCAGCCGGACTTTGCCCTTGTCGTCGGCGTACAACCTAGCGGCTTCGGCGAGGTGTTCCTCGAAGGCCGTGCGCGGTCCCGCGGCGCTATCGTGGAACGGAATCAGCCCCTTCGGGAGTGCCGCGAAATCGAGCGCGTTATCGTCTAGCAACGCCGCGAGCAGCGGGCGATAAGGTCCATTGGGGACGAGCGCTGCCACTGAACCGCCACGCCGCGCGACGGCCTGTGCGAGTGCGTCACGGAAGGCAAAGTGATCGATTCCATCAACGAATGCGAGCAAAGCGCGAGCTTCTTCGGCGCCGCTCGCGACCGCCGAGTCCAGTTCTGCGCGCGTCCACTCACGGGAATCGTTACGGCACGCGAGCAGGTCGCGAAACATGCGGCTCGCCGCACCCGATGCGGGGATGAACGCCGACAGTTCGCCACGCGCGGCCGCCTCGTCGTGGCGCGCCGCGAGCCGTGCGCGCGCTTCGTCGTCCAGCCGTTCGATGCCATCGCCAATCGTGCAGGGGCGGGCCAGTTCCAGCGCGGGCGGGGGCTCGCGGAGTTGCTGCAGCTGGCGCTGCGCCTCTTCTGGCGCAATGCCCGCGGCAGCGAGCCGCGCGAGATCGCTCGGGTTCAACGATGAATCGGGAGTCATGGGCGCCATGGTGGGGCAACCTAGCACTCGCGGGCGCCCGCGACGAAGTTGGCTTGCCCGGGGTGCCCGCGCCGCAACGCAGTGCCGCGCCGCCGCACCCGTGCCACCCGCGGCCGTTTGCCCGCGCCGCGTGCCGCCGTCATCATGCGCGAGCAGGCTGCACGCGCCCTTAATCGGCGCCCGCGACTCTCCCGCACGCTGTTCCTGCCGTCTAGGGCCTCGGAGCCGCACGCATGCACATCCCGTTTACGAAATTCACGCTCACGAACGGCCTCGAAGTGCTGGTGCACGAGGACCACTCGCTGCCCATCGTGAGCGTGAACACGTGGTACCACGTCGGCTCGGGCGATGAGGAGCCGAAGCGCACCGGCTTCGCGCACCTGTTCGAGCACATCATGTTCATGGGCTCGCAGCATGTGCCGACGGGCGACTTCGACATGCTGCTCGAAGGCGCAGGCGCCAACAACAATGGCTCGACCACCGTCGATCGCACGAACTATTACGAGGATGGCCCCGCCAGTGCGCTCGAGTTGATGCTGTGGCTCGACGCCGACCGCATGGGCTTCCTGCTGCCGGAGATGACGAGCGAGAAGCTGGAGCTGCAGCGCGGCGTGGTGATGAACGAGCGTCGCCAGTCGTACGAGAACCGGCCCTATGGGCTGGCGAACGAGATCCTCGTGGACCGGCTCTACCCGGCCGGGCACCCCTACTCATGGCCGACGATCGGTTCGATGGCGGACATCGCCGCCGCCTCGCTCGACGACGTGACGAATTTCTTTCGCCGCTACTACACCCCGAACAACGCCACGCTGGTGGTGGCGGGTGACGTCGAGCCTGCGGAAGTGCAGCGGCTGGTCGAACGCTATTTCGGCGACATCCCGCGCGGCCCGGCGGTCGCCCGGCCCACGGTACCCGCGGTGCATCTCGCGGCCGACATCACGCACACGCTGGAAGACCAGGTGCAATTGCCGCGGCTCTACCAATCGTGGCACACGGTCAAGGCGTTTTCGCCCGACGACGCGGCCCTCGAGGCCGTCGCGGGGATCATGGCCGGGGGTAAGTCGTCGCGGCTTTACCAACGGCTCGTCTACCAAATGGAGATCGCTACCCAGGTCGCGGCCTACGAGGACGGCGGCCGGCTCGACGGGCGCTTCGTGCTGTTCGCCACGGCCAAGCCCGGGTACACGCTCGCGGAGATCGAAGCCGTGCTCGATGAAGAGATGCATGAGCTCGCCGACGCGGGCCCTACCCAACGCGAGCTCGATCGCTTCAGGAACGCCATGGAAGCGCACTTCATTGAGGTGCTCGAGAGCCTCGGCGGCATGTCGGGGCGCGCCGACCAGTTGAACCACTACAACTATTTCGTGGGCAACCCGGACTTCATTGTTCAGGACTTCGACCGCTACAAGCGGTTGACACCGGCGGATGTGCAACGCGTCGCGAAGACTTACCTCACCACGGCGCATCGCGTCGCGCTGAGTATCGTGCCGAATGGGAAGCCGGAACTCGCCGTTTCGCAAGGCCGCAACTAAGCACGAGGAAGGCACTCCATGCCCGCACAGACCCCGTTGGACCGCAGCAGGCCGCCCGTTCTGCGTGCGGCACCCAAACCTGCCTTGCCGAAGATCCAGAGCCATACACTGCCCAATGGCCTCGTCCTCGATGTCGTCGAGATGCACAAGGCGCCGATCGTCGATGTCACCGTCGTGCTCCGCGCCGGTTCGACGCGGGATCCTGATGAGCTGCCCGGCCTCGCGACATTCGTCGCCGGGATGCTCGACGAAGGCGCGGGTAGCCGCAGTGCGCCCGAGATCTCCGAGGAGATCGATTACCTGGGCGCCGAGTTGTCGGGCGCCGCAGGCATTGAAATCGCGCAGGTGCATTTGCATGCGCTCAAGAGCACGATCCATGAGGCGCTAGATGTCGCCGCCGACGTGGCGCTGCGTCCAACGTTTCCGGACAGCGAGATCGCGCGTCAACGCGAACTGCGCAGGACACACTTGTTGCAGCTTCGCGACCAACCGACCGCCATCGCGCCGCAGGCGTTCAGCGCCGTGCTGTACGGCGAAGCGCATCCCTACGGCCGCGCGGCGAGCGGCACCGATGCTTCAACGGAGCTGCTTACCAGGGCGAACGTCTCGGCGTTCTATTCACGTTACTACCGCCCCTCCAACGCGCGCATTCTGGTCGTCGGCGACATGACGTTGGCCGAGGCGCGCGCGCTGGTGGAGCCGCGATTCGGCAGCTGGCCCGATTCAGCCGTGCCACCGCTCGAGAACACGGCACCGCCCGCGCCGATGCCGCGCGCCATCTACATCGTCGACAAGCCCGACGCGGCCCAGTCGGTGATTCGCATCGGCAATGTCGGCGTGCCGCGTGGGACGCCGGACTACTTCGCGATCCAGGTCATGAACACCATGCTCGGCGGCTCGTTCACCTCACGGCTCAACCAGAACCTGCGCGAGACCCATGGCTTTACCTATGGCGTGAACTCAGGCTTCGAGATGCGCCGGCTCGCGGGCCCATTCCGCGCGACCGCATCGGTGGGCACCGACGTCACGGACCGCGCGGTCGTCGAGTTCATGCGGGAGCTGGAGGCGATCCGTGATTCCGCGCCGGACGAGGCGGAAGTCGCCAAGATGCGCCAACTGCTGGCGCTCGGGCTGCCCGGCGATTTCGAGACGAGCGCTTCGGCGGGTCAGCGCTTCATGGATGTCCTCATCAACGACCTGCCACATGACACGTGGGACCGCTACGTCGATGGCATCAACGCCGTGACGCCTGCGGACGTGCAGCGCGTGGCCAGGAATTACATCGACCCCGACCACTTCGTGGTGGTTGTCGTCGGCGACCGTAAGGCGATCGAGCCGGGGCTTAAGGCGTTGGGGCTGGGACCCGTGCACGTGCGCGATCTGTGGGGCGATGAAGTGCAGCCATGATGCAGGGTCTGCACTTCACCGACGCCAAATCGCTGGTTCGAGCCTACGCTACTGCGCGTCGCGGGATGAGTGTCCCCCCGACAACTCACGCGACCACCAATACGCGATCACCGTGATCATCGCGATCTCGATCACGCTGGCGATCATCACGTCGGGGTGCGTGTGGCGGCCGATGCTGCGTAGGGCGGCGAGGGTGGCCATGCCCGTAAGCAGCATGGGGATCACACGCGGATCCTGCGAGAACAGGAACTGGTCGATCGCCACGACCGCGACGCCTGTCAGCCCGGCGAGCGCCAGCCAACTGCCGATCGAGGTGGGGCTGCCGTTCATGGCGACGATGCCGCCGCCGACCAGCAACAACGCGACAGCCAGAATGCGGCGGCCGGTGCTGCCACTGCCGATGCGGCGGGCCATCACCAGCATCGCCAGCAGCGTGGCGGCGCGGGTCAGCAGTGAGGTCGCAGTGGCGGCAGCGGACTCGGCCCACGGTAACGTCGCCTGCGGGCTGATCAGGTCGCCGAGCAAGGGACTGGACGCGGAGGAAAAGTGCCCCATCACGGTGAGTAGCCCGCTCGCGATCGCGCCGCAGGCGAGGCCCACGGCGAGCGAGGGGCGCCGCGCGCCGGGGCGCGGGAGTTCGCTGAGCGCCCAGCCGCTCACCAGCGCGAAGATTCCGGCCATCACGAGTTGACCCAGCGTGAGCGCGATGATGCCGATGATGGTTTGGAGCTCGAGCGGTTGCGCCGTCTGGAAGCGGG
>JANLOX010000039.1:0-13523 GCA_031366795.1 Candidatus Eiseniibacteriota bacterium
CTGGCCGGGGCACCGGCGGACTCGAGTACCTCCGGTTATCGCGCGGTGCGGCTGTTTTTCGCCTCGCCCGCGGGCGATCACCTGATCAGTGAATCGCGCGAACTGCCCGAGAGCGCTACCCTGCACGAGCGGGTGGCGGCGCTGGTGAGCGAGCTGGATCGTGGACCTGCAGGCCCAGGGGTGGCGGCGCTGCCGCCCGGGACTTCATTGTTGCGCGTGTTCCTCGATGCCGACGGCCTGATGACCGTCGATCTGTCGCGCGCGTTCCAGCAGGGATTCAAGGGCGGCACGGGGGCCGAGTACCTGGCGATCGCATCGCTGACCCGCACGCTCGCCGCGAATGTGCCGGAGGTGAAGCGCGTGTTGATCGTGTGCGGTGGAGAACCCATTGCGACGCTGGGCGGCCACTTGCCGCTCGATCGCCCGATCGATGTATCGGAGATGCCTTAAAGATGCCCGCCACTCACGATCCCAGGCCGATCGGCGTGTTCGACTCGGGGCTCGGCGGCCTCACCGCCGTGCGCGAGCTGTTCCGCCAGCTGCCGCACGAGGCCGTCTACTACTTCGGTGATACGGCGCGGTTGCCGTATGGCAACAAGTCGAAGGAGACGGTGACGCGGTTCTCCCTCGAGATCGCGTCGTTCCTCGTGCGCCAGAACGTGAAGTGCATCGTCGTGGCGTGCAACACCGCGTCTTCGCACGCCCTCGAGACGCTGCGCGCGCGCTTCGATCTCCCGGTCATCGGCGTGATCGATCCGGCCGTGCGCGCGGCCGTCGCCGTGAGCCCGCATGGCCGAATCGGCGTCGTCGGCACGCTCGCCACGGTGGGCAGCAATGCCTTCGCGACCGAACTGACCAAGGCCGCTCCGGGGGCCACGCTGATCCAGCGCGCCTGCCCGTTGTTCGTGCCGCTGGTCGAGGAAGGTTGGCTCGAGCATCCGGTCACCCGTCAGGTCGCCGAGGAATACCTTGCTGAACTGCGCAACGCGCATCTCGAGAGTCTCATCCTGGGCTGCACGCACTACCCGCTGCTGACGCCGCTGATCGCTGATCTCATGGGCCCCGGCGTGCACCTCGTGGACTCGGGCGCCGAAGCGGCGCGCGCCACCACGGCGCTGCTCGCCGCGCGCGGCCAGCTGGCCGATCGCCGTGACCCCCATCACCGTTTCTTCCTGTCCGACGAGCCGCGCCGCCGCAGTTTCGCGCGCGTGGCCGAGAGTTTCCTGAGTCGCCCGCTGCCGCAAGTGACGGTGGTCGACCAAACCGATCAGCCGTGGTTCATGCGCCCGCCGGTGGCGCGCGAACACGGCATCGAGGAGTAGATCGTGACCCGCAAACCAGCCCCGATCCGCGAGCGGGAATCCGCCGTCGAACCCGCAGCCTTGCCGCTCGTGCGCCTCGATGGCCGCACCACGCGACAGTTGCGGCCGCTGAAGTTCGAGCGCGGCGTCAACCCGAACGCCGAGGGCTCGTGCATCGTCTCGCTTGGCCGCACGCGCGTGCTGGTGACGGCCTCGGTCGAAGAGCGCGTTCCGCCATGGCTGCGTGGCCAGGGCAAGGGCTGGGTGACCGCGGAGTACGCGATGTTGCCGCGCGCCACCACGGACCGCACGCCGCGCAGCTCACAGACGGGCGGGCGCTCGCAGGAAATCCAGCGCCTGATCGGCCGCTCGCTGCGTGCGGTGACCAACCTCACCATGTTCGGCGAGCGCGTCATCACCGTGGACTGCGATGTTCTCGAGGCCGACGGCGGCACGCGCACGGCGGCGATCGATGGGGCCATGGTGGCGTTGCACGATGCGTTCGTGTGGATGTCGAACAAGGGCCAGTTGAAGGGCCCGCCGTTCCTCGACAGCGTCGCAGCGATCTCAGTAGGCATGGTCGATGGCGAGCCTTGCCTCGACCTGTGCTATGCCGAGGACTCGCGCGCGCAAGTCGACATGAACGTGGTGATGACGGGCGGCGGGCGGTTCGTCGAGGTCCAGGGCACCGGCGAATCCGCGACCTTCAGTGAGGCCGAAATGCGGCGCCTGCTGGCGTTCGCGCGGCTCGGCGTTCGCCGCGTGACGTCTGCGCAGCGGCGGTTGATCGGCGACTCGGGGCTGGTTCCCGTTGCGGCAACACCTCCCGCATGAGACTCGTGGTGGCCAGCATGAATCGCGACAAGCTCGAGGAGTTGCGTGAACTCCTGGCGTGGCCGGGCCTCGAATTGCTCAGCTTGTGCGATGTTCCAGGCGCCATGGCTCCGGACGAGACGGGTGCCACGTTGCTCGACAACGCGCGCATCAAGGCGCTGGCGGCGGTGGCGCTGACCGGGCAACCCGCGCTCGCCGATGACACCGGGCTCGAAGTCGATGCGCTCGAGGGGGCGCCCGGCGTCCGCAGCGCGCGCTTCGCGGGGCCGGACGCCAGCTACGCGCGCAACACCGAACACTTGCTCGGGCGGCTTACCGGCGTGCCCCCCGGACAGCGCGGCGCGCGGTTTCGCACGGTGTGCGTCGTGGCGTTTCCCGACGGGCGTGAGGTCGTGGCGGAGGGCATGCTGGAGGGCTGGATCACGGCGGTGCCGCGGGGCAACGCGGGCTTTGGCTACGATCCGGTGTTCGAACTGCCGGACCACTCGCGCACGCTCGCCGAGCTGTCCGCCGCCGATAAGCACGCGGTATCGCACCGCGCCCGTGCCGTGCGGGCGCTCAAGCCGGCATTGAGCGCGGCGCTCGAGCCGGCCCCGGGAACGTGACCCTGAAGCGCTGGCTCTCACCGCTCTCGCGGGCATTTGGCCGTCTCGGCCGCGCGCCGCGCACCTCGGAGCAGCGCGACGTTCAGCGCGCCGCCGCCGAGCGCGTGCTGGAACACTACCGAACGCTGCTCATCGATCTCGGCGCGGTGGTGTGGGAACTCGATCTCGAGGCGCAGCAGGTGACCGCGGTCAGCGATTCGTGCGCCACGGTGCTCGGTTATTCCGCGCAGCAATGGCGCGAGTCGCCGCGGTTATGGATCGACACCCAACATCCCGACGATCTCGAGCGCTCAATGGCGTTGATTGCGCGGCTCGCCGGCGGGGCGGGCGAGGAGGTCTACGAGCACCGCATGATCGCCCCCGATGGCCATGTGGTGTGGCTGCACACCGCGATCCGTGCCGCGCGCGATGCTGCGGGTCACGCGATGTTACGCGGTGTCTCGATGGACATCACCGCCCACAAGCGCATCGGCACCGAATTGCAGGGCGCCCTGTCGCTGGTCCAGGCCACGCTCGACGCCACGGACAATGGTATCCTCGTCGTCGGGCTCGACGATCGCATCACCAGCCATAACCAGAAATTCGCCCAGATGTGGGGCATCATGGAAGGCCTGATGGGCGCGTTCGACGAGGACGCGGCCCGCCGCCATGCCTCGGCGCAGGTCAAGGACCCGGAACGGTTCGTGGCGCGGATCCGTGAGATTTACTGCGAGCCGGGCTCGCAGAGCTTCGATGTCATCGAGTTCCGTGATGGCCGCGTGATCGAGCGCACCTCGCAGCCGCAGCGTCTGGGTGGAGCAATCGTAGGGCGCGTTTGGAGCTTCCGCGACGTCACGGAACGCCTGCGCACGGAACAGGCTTTGCGCTTGAGCAACGAGCAATTGCAACAGGCGCAGAAGATGGAGGCCGTTGGCCAACTCGCGGGAGGTGTGGCGCACGACTTCAACAACATCCTCACCGCCGTGCTCGGCAATCTCAGCCTGATTCTCGCCGACCCCGAAGTACCGCTCGGTGTGCGGCACCGCGCCGAAGAGATCCAGCTCGCCTCCGAGCGCGCGGCCAACCTCACGCGTCAACTGCTGGCGTTCGGCCGCCGCCAGATCCTGACGCCGCGAATTGAATACCTGTGCGTGGTGCTGCTGGAGATGGTCAAGCTGCTGCGCTTGTCGGCCGGCGAGCGGATCACGATCGAACTCGACCTGGCGCCCGAACCGTCTCCGGTGCTCATCGAGCGCGGCCAGATGGAACAGGTCATCCTCAATCTCGTCATCAACGCCCGCGATGCCATGCCGGCCGGCGGCCGTATCGTCATCAAGACGCGCCGCGTCGAGCGCGCCGCGGCGGGCTCACTCGCCTGGACCGAGTCCGCCCAGGGTCACGATGTCCTGCTCAGCGTGCGTGACGATGGCGAGGGCATGGACGCCGCGACGATGGCGCGCGCGTTCGAGCCGTTCTTCACCACCAAGGACCGTGGCCGCGGCACCGGTCTCGGGCTCGCCTCCGCTTACGGAATCGTGCAGCAGTTGGGAGGCTCGATCCAGGTGCATAGCGCCAGGGGCCAGGGCGCCACGTTCGACATTCTGGTGCCTCACGCGCCGCAGGGCGAGGGGCACGGGGCGGGGCGGGCACCCGCGCGCCTCGAGACGGTCATGGTCGTCGAGGACGAGCCGCCGCTACGCGGCCTGATGCGCGATGCGCTGGCGGGCGTGGGCTATCGCGTCATCGAGGTGCCCAATGGCCATGCCGCGCTCGAGCTGTGCGAAGCGCTCCCGGGCGGACTCGATGTGCTGGTGAGCGACATCCTGATGGCCGGCATCGACGGTGTGGAACTGGCGGCCAGGCTGCGCGCGCAGCGTCCAGGAGTGCGGGTGTTGTTCATCACCGGCCTCGGGGCCGACGCTCCCGGTCTGCCGCGCGAGCTGCCCGCGGACGCGAGCGTGCTGCGCAAGCCGTTCACGATGGAGGCGCTGCTGCGTCGCGTGCGTGAGTGCTTCGAGCGGGAGTAGAAAATGGGGTGGATGACGGGGTTTGAACCCGCGACCACTCGAGCCACAGTCGAGTGCTCTACCAGCTGAGCTACACCCACCACCACATTCAAGGAACGGTTAGCCACACCGTTCCCACGTTAGTTGAGACACACAAATCTTGCGCTGCGGCGATCCGATGCCGCATTGGGATGCGGCATCGCGCCCTTCCGATTGGCGCGCCTGGAGGGAATCGAACCCCCGACCGACGGATTAGAAATCCGTTGCTCTATCCGACTGAGCTACAGGCGCAGGGCATCCATCCCAGACCTTTGGGAAAGCCAAGGGGGTTCTTCTGGCACTAAAAGTCGGGGCGAGAGGATTTGAACCTCCGACACCCTGCTCCCAAAGCAGGTGCGCTACCGGGCTGCGCCACGCCCCGGCACAGGGTCTGCAAAGTCATGCCGAAGATAGCCATGCAGGAGGAGCCGCGTCAAACCTTCGGTCCCCAAGGCCCAAGGGCGCATCAGAAGCGGTTGCACCGGCCTCCAGTGGCTCCTATGCTCAGGCCCGAACGTCAGTTTCACTCAGGACCACTTCGCTGGAGACTTCCATGGGTGTCAACAAGGTCATTCTCCTGGGCAACCTCGGTGCCAATCCCGAGATGCGTTTCACGCAGGGCGGGCAGGCGGTCGCCAACCTGCGCATCGCTACCACCGAGCGCTACACCGATAAGAACGGCCAGAAGCAGGAGAGCACCGAGTGGCATCGCGTGGTGTTCTTCGGCAAGCAGGCCGAAGTCGTGGGGCAGTACCTCACCAAGGGGCGCCAGCTCTACATCGAAGGCCGGATTCGCACGCAGAAGTGGCAGGACAAGGCGGGCCAGACGCGCTACACCACCGAGATTCTCGGACAGAATTTCCAGTTCATCGGCGGGGGCCGCGGCGAGGAACGCAGCGGCGGCGGCGGTGGTAGTGGCGGTGAAGACATGGGCGCCATGGTGCCACCGGCCGAGGATGGAATTCCGTCCGATTTCGGCGGCGGTCCGGATGACGACATTCCTTTTTGATTTTCAAGCGGGGGCGTAAAGGTTTCGACGGGAATTGTGAACCAGGAAGTGCAGGCCGGGGACCCGTGTCCTCGTCAAAAAAACGGGACTATTCAACTGCCAATGAGCAGTTGCTTCTCGCTGCCTAACTAGCAGCGACGGTCGCCCGGACCCCGCCTGTGGGGGCCGAAGCGAGCGTCAGACAATCGCAGGCTGGCTCGACGTCCCGCCCCGGGGCCGAAGGCGAGAGTAAGTAGGGGCTGGCACGTCACTGATCCCGCCGGTCGGAGCGGGGACGCGCGAGACTCAAACGGCCGGACACGCCTGTAGGATCTCCCTGGGGATTGATTTTCGGACGCGGGTTCGATTCCCGCCGCCTCCACCACGCACGAAGGCCGGTCCGCGAGGACCGGCCTTTTCGCTTGCCACGCCGGGGGCCCGCGAGTACCCTCCCGCGTCCTGTGAGTGGCCAGTCTGACGATTTCCCGACCCGCCTCAAGTCTGTCCAAGACCGCATCGCTGCAGCTGCCGCGCGCTCCGGCCGTACGCCGGGTGCGGTCACGTTGATCGGTGTCGCCAAGACCGTCGCGGTGGACCAGATCCGCCGCGCCCTGGCTGCCGGTTTGACAGATGTGGGAGAGAATCGCGTGCAGGAAGCCGAACAGGCCATAGCGGCCGTCGGCAGGACGGCGGCGCGCTGGCACTTGATCGGGCATTTGCAAGGCAACAAGAGCGGCCGCGCTCTCGAGGGATTCGATCGCATCCATACGTTGGATTCCGTCGAGTTGGCGCAAACGCTGTCGCGCAAGGCAACGGAACGGGGCCGCACGGTTCCGGCGCTGGTGCAGGTCAATGTAAGCGGTGAGCCCTCGAAGCACGGGGTCGCACCGGCTGGACTGGTCGAAATGTTGCGGCAACTGGAAGGCAGTCCCGGACTCGAGATCGACGGCTTGATGTCGATCGGGACCCGGGTGGAGCGGCCCGAGGATGCCCGGCGGGAATTGGCCCGGCTGCGGGAGTTGCGCGACGAGGCGGAACGCGCGCTGGGCAGGCGGTTGCCGCACCTGTCGATGGGAATGAGCGACGACTACGAAGTGGCGGTAGAAGAGGGCAGCACCTTCGTGCGTCTCGGGGCGGCGTTGTTTGGCGTCCGGCCTTAAGTCTCACGGAGCAACGGGCACAACAGGCGGCGCCAGGATGGCGCGCCCCTAGGAGCAACGGATGTTCGTGATCGGCAATCTGCTCAGCGCGCTGGCGGGATTGATCGCATTTCTCGCCCAGGCGCTTTCGCTGGTGCTGTTGGTCAATGCGTTGTTGTCGTGGGTCCGGCCTGATCCGTCGAACCCCATCGTGATGTTCCTGGACCGCGTCTCGGATGCGGTGTGCTCACCGGTGCGGCGGTTCCTCCCGACGGTGTACGGCGGCATCGATTTCGCGCCGTTCATCGTCATGCTGGTGTTGTGGTACGGCGTTCACGGATTCCTGGTTCGCACGTTGTCGGACCTCGCCATCCGGCTATGACGGTTCGCCTCAGGGTGCGCGTGCACCCGGGCGCCCGTCGCGAGCGCATCGACCGCCGCATGGCCGATGGCACGTGGCGGATCGAAGTTCACGCGGCGCCCGAAGCAGGACGCGCGAATGAGGCAGTCGTGGGGTTGCTCGCTGAGGTGCTGGGAGTGCCGCGCGGCAGGTTGCGCGTCGTCTCAGGACAATCGGGGCGCAACAAATTGGTCGAAGTCGAGGGCGTTGAAGGCGCCGACGTTGAGGCAAGGCTGACGCAGTCCGCGCACCGGGAGGGCTAAAGCCCACGCAGCTGGCTAACCCGCCCGAATTCCTCACCGCTGGTGTCCGAACTGAAATATCACGGAGGTAAGTTCATGGTGTCTTCCCGCAAGAAGAGCGCAGCGAAGTCGAAGTCAGCCCGGCCGGCGGTGAGCCGCAAGCCGGCGAAAAAGGCCGCGCCTGTGCGGGCAAAGAGCCCCGTGAAGAAGCCAGCTCCCGCTCAGCCAGTCGCCCTCGCCAAGAAGCCGGTCAAGGCTGTTGCAGCGCCTAGGGCCAGTGCCAAGGCCGCTCCCGCAGCGAAGGTTGCCAGAACGGCGCCGCCCAAGCCTCTAGCGGCCAAGGCTGCGGCTGCCAAGGCTGCGGCTGCCAAGGCTGTGGTTGCCAAGGTTGTGGTTGCCAAGGTTGCGCCGGTCAAGGCTGCGCAGGGCAAGCACGTGCCCATCGTCCGCGCCGTGGCCAAGGGTGACATCAAGCCGGCGCACAAGCCCATGAAGGGAGCCGCCGCCAAGGCCGGCATCGGCAAGAACCGCACGGGCCCTTCGCCGCGCAAGGGTTCGGCTTCGGAGACCGTGCGTCCGCTGGGAATGCTGCCGCCCGAAGCCGTCGCTCGCGCCGCGCACCAGCGCACCGTCCAGCGCCCACCGCTCAAGCCGGCTCCGGCGTCCGTGCCCGTCCGTCACATCGCCGAACCGACCCGTTCCGAGGGGGCGCACCGCTTGACGGAGAAAGAACTCAAGACTTTCGAAGACCTGCTGCTCCGCGAGCGCCGCCGCATCTTGAAGGAAATGGGACACCTCGAGACCACCGTGCTCAAGGTGAACCAGCGCGACAGCTCGGGCGACCTGTCGGGTTACTCGTTCCACATGGCCGATGCCGGCACCGATGCGATGGAGCGCGAGAAGGCATTCCTGTTCGCTTCCGTCGAGGGCCGCGTGCTGCTCGAGATCGACGACGCGCTGCGCCGCCTGTATCGCGGCGAGTACGGCAATTGCGAAACGTGCGGTAACCTGATCGCGCGCGCGCGTCTCGAGGTGATGCCGCAGGCGCGGCTATGCATTTCATGCAAGGAGAAGGAGGAGCGGGAGCAGCGGGGCGCGGTGTGAAGCGCTCCTTCCCGCTGCTCGTCAGTATCGCCGGCCTGATTCTCTGGGCCGATCAATGGACCAAGAGCTGGGCCGAGAGCACGCTGATCGCCCGGCCTCCGGTGAACGTGATCGGTGAGATCGTGCGCCTGACCTACACGCGTAATTCCGGCGTGGCATTCGGGCTGGGGCAGGGCCACGGCTTCCCGTTCTACCTGTTCTCAATCGCCGCAGTACTGGTCCTATTGTTTATGTTTGCCCGCCACCGGACACATTCCCTGATGCGGCAGCTGGCGCTGGCGTTGATCCTCGGTGGTGCCCTCGGCAATCTCGTCGACCGCCTGACGACGGGCGAAGTCGTCGATTTCATCCTCATCGGCTGGCGCCAATGGTACTGGCCGGTGTTCAATGTGGCAGATTCGGCAGTCTCGATCGGCGTGGTGTTGTTCGCGTTGACGTGGTTGCAACAGGAAAACCCACCCGCTGCTGAGGCCCTCACCCATGACGACCCCCATGCAGTGGACCGTCCCGGAACCGAACACGGGGGAGCGGCTGGATCGCTTCCTGGCCGCGGCGCAGACGGACCTCTCGCGTAGCCAGCTCCAGACGCTGATCCGCGACGGCAGGGTCGAGGTCAATGGCCGTCCGGCCCGCGTGTCGCACCGGGTGCAGACCGGCGATGCGATTACCGTCGAGATGCCCGAGGCCCCCGACCACGCGGGGCTCGAGCCGGAAGCCATTGCGCTCGACATCGTGTTCGAGGACGAACACCTGCTGGTGGTCAACAAACCCGCCGGGATGGTCGTGCACCCGGGGGCCGGCGTGACCAGCGGGACCCTGGTCCACGCACTGCTCCATCATGTGCCCGCGATCCGCACGGTGGGCGGCGCGGACCGCCCGGGCATCATTCACCGGCTCGACAAGGAAACCTCCGGACTGCTGCTCGTCGCAAAGACCGCACGCATGCATCGCGAGTTGGTCGACATGATGCGCCGCCGCGAAGTGAGCCGCGTCTACCACGCGCTGATCTGGCGGGATCCGCGTGAGTCCGAGGGCGTGATCGACGCGCCGCTGGCGCGCGACCAACGCGAGCGCAAGCGCATGATGGTGGTGACGCACGGGGGACGCCAGGCGGTGACGCACTGGCGCGTGCTGGAGCGCTATGGCCTCGCAACTTTGCTCGAGGTGCGGCTCGAGACCGGGCGCACCCACCAGATCCGCGTCCACCTGGCGCACATCCGCTACCCCGTCGTGGGCGACCCGACGTATGGCGGGAGGCCCAAAAAGCAGTTGAGCGCGGACGATCGCGAGCGTAGCCTCGCAATCGAGTTGCTCCGCTGCCTGCCCCGGCAGGCATTGCATGCCGCCGAATTGGCGTTCACGCATCCGGTTACGGGTGAGGAACGCACGTTCACTTCTGCCCTTCCCAACGACTTTGAACTGGCCCTGACCCAGCTGCGGGCATTCGCCCTGAGCCGGAAGGCCTGAGCCCACCATGCTCCAGACTGCGGTCCCCGATGTGATCAGCGTAAGGATGCCCAGCCGCCTCGAATTGCTCGCCCTGCTCGACGGCGTGACGACTTCGGTGTGCGACCGGCTCCATGTCGACGGCGACACCGCCTCGCTCATCTCGATGTCCGTGATCGAGGCCGGCACGAACGCCATCCAACACGGCCACAAGCGCGACGCCACGCGTCCCGTGGATATCGACTTCAAACTGTTCGCGGATCGTATCGAGGTCTCGGTGTTCGACTCGGGGCCGGGATTCGACCTCAAGGACATCCATGCCGACGCGACCTCGCCCGAACACCTGTTCGATGCCCGCGGCCGCGGCATCTTCATCATGCGCAGCTGCATGGACACGGTGGACTACGAGTTCTCGAAGACGGGCACGACCTGCCACCTGATGAAGCGTTTCCCGCCGCCCGCTCCTGCCGCGGCGGAGTAGGCGAGTGGCGAGAATCCTGGCCGTTGATTGGGGTGAGCGACGCATTGGGCTGGCGATCAGCGATCCGCAGGGCATCATCGCCGTGGGACTCGACACCCTGACCGTCACCGGCCACGACATGGCCGCCACCCGCGTTGCCGAGATCGCGCGCGAAGCGGAAGCCGAATCCATCGTCGTGGGACTGCCGCTGTTGATGTCGGGAGTGCGCGGCGAGGCTGCCCAGTCCGCGGAACGCTTCGCGGCGCTGGTGGCGAAGCGCAGCGGGCTGCCCGTCGACACCTACGATGAGCGGCTGACGAGCGCGTTGAGCCAGCGCCGCCTGCGCGAAACAGGCGTGCGCACAGGGCACGCGCGAGGGCGCGTCGACCAGGGCGCGGCGATCGCGCTGCTCGAGTCCTACCTGATGCGGCTGGCCTCGCGGGCGCGCGAAGCAGTCTCGCCCGAAAGTGACGAGGCGGATGATGGTCGTGACGCGTCGCCCGCGCCGCCCACTCCACCTGGGCAGCCCGGCGAGCGGGAGCCCGAAGGCCCATGACGCCGCGCGAACCCAGGCCCCAATCGGCCCGGCGCCGGCCATTCCGGCCGCGACGCTGGGCGCTGCTGCTACTGGTTGCCGCGGGGCTGGCCATCGCATGGCACTTGTTCCTGCCCGCCGGGTTGAACCCGCCCGATGAGCGGCGCGTGGTGCTGATCGAACGCGGCGCCACCGTGCACGGCATCGCCACGGAGTTGGTGCGGGTCGGGCTCGTGCAGGGAACCATTGGTTTCGAAGCGCTCGCGCGGCTGATGCGGCTCGATCGCGGCATCAAGGCGGGGCAGTATTCGTTCAAGCTGGGCACCACGGTGCCCGCGCTGTTGCGGGCCCTGGCGCGCGGCATGGGCGGTCTCGACTTGGTGACCCTCCCCGAGGGCCTGACGGTGAAGCAAGTGAGCGGAATTCTCGCCGGGCACCTCGGCGTGCCGGCGGCGGCCTTCGATTCGTTGGCGAAGGATCGTGCCTTCCTCGACTCGCTGGGCATCGCAGCACCCTCCATCGAGGGCTACCTTGCGCCGGATTCGTACGAGTTTCTTCCCGGCACGCTGCCCGAGGTCGCCTTCCGCACCATGGTGCAGCGCACGCAGTCGATCCTGCTCGATGCTTCCGCCGGTCGTGATTCACTGCCGCTGGGGCTATCGCTGCAGCAATTGCTGGCACTGGCCTCGATCGTCGAATCCGAGGCCCAACGCCCCGAGGAGCGGGCGCGGATCGCGCGCGTATACCTCAACCGGCTGCAAATCGGCATGCGACTCCAGGCGGACCCCACGGTGGCCTACGGCGAGGGCCGCCCGCCGCGTTCCCGCTTGTTCTTGCGGGAGCTGCAGCATCCTTCGCCCTACAACACCTATCTTCACGAAGGGCTACCGCCGGGCCCGATCTGCAACCCTGGCAGGTCCAGCATCGAGGCGTCGCTGAACCCTACCGAGGGGCTCACGGACCTGTATTTTGTCGCGCGGGGTGATGGCCGGCACCTATTCTCGGGGACCTACGCCGAGCACCTGAAAAACATCCAGACCGCCCATGCCATGATCGCGGCCCGTGCGGAAAGCCTTGCAGTGGACACGACGGCGCACGACACTGTCGCGCTCACCCCCCGAAAATAATCCGGGAACCGCCGGGCGAGGCGTTGGGGTATATCCTTCAACGCCCCACGGTGGCGGTGGCACAGGATCGATCCTCGCTGGGATCGGCTGGTGCGCCAGCCCCAAAAGCTGGCCGTGCTATAGCCGACACCCGGCTCGGACCGATTGGCCCGAGTGGTTGTGGGCTATTTGTTTTTGTTACTACCGTGAGGATGGAGGGAATCGAGCATGAGCCAAAGCAAGCCGGTGGTCAGGCCCCGAAGCCAGCGCAAGCCGGCTGAGACCGACCTGGGGTTCAACTGGGGGCCGCTCAACAGCGCCCTCCTGGGCCTCGGAGTCGTGCTCATCCTGGCGGGGTATCTCGCGCTTTCGAAGGGTTCGATCACCCTCGCCCCGCTACTTCTCGTCGCCGGGTACGTCGTTGTGGTCCCGGCAGCCCTCGTTCTCTTGGGTAGGGGCAATATCTCGGGCGAATAGCTCAGCTGGCAGAGCACTTGCCTTACAAGCAAGGGGTCACAGGTTCGAGCCCTGTTTCGCCCACCATACGTGTGGCAAAAAGGACTCAAAGGTCAGGTTTGGGTTCTGGATTTGTTAAGTGTCTTGCTGTGTCGGGAGCACCAATTACCCGTCCGCTAAACGGGTGGCAGAACGGTGATTGGGTACTAAAAGTTTCTTGACATGCTCCGAGATCGAGGCCTAGACTTTCTTCGGCTCGGAAGGCCATGTGGTCTTTCCAATTAACGTCATTCGTTACCAGTCTTGCAGACCATCTTTTTAATTCTGAAGCGTCGAAAGGAGGTGGCTGTAGCCCGACCCGAGTCCTTGCAACTGAGATCCACAAAGCAATCCAGTGCATGCCTCATCGCTCATTTCATTTCTCTGGAGGTGCAACAATGACTCGTGTTGTCCGCAATGCCGCGCTCCTTTGCGCTGCCGGCATTCTCGTAGCTTCCGCGGTCATGGCGAACGTGCCGGATCCCGCAAAGTCGCAGCTGCAGAGCCAGTACATCGCCGTTGAAGGTTCGACCGGTGGCAACCCCGACAACTGCTCGGATAACCGCTGTGGCAACTTCAGCGTCACCGTTCGTGACTTCGCGAACAACGTCATCGCTGGTTCCACGGTTGTCATCGATTTCTCTGCCTGCTCGGATATCCAGATTTCCTGCGACCAGCTGAACGCGGTCACCGGCCAGACGTTCCTCGCCGGCAAGAAGGTCTCGGGCACGACGAACGCCCTCGGCCAGTTCACCTTCAAGGTGCAGGGTGCCTCGAACGCCCAGCCGACCACGAACAACACGACGACGGCTGGCACGGTGCTCACCACTGGGTCTCCCTCGCC
>JANLOX010000091.1:0-5285 GCA_031366795.1 Candidatus Eiseniibacteriota bacterium
CGATCGCATCGTCCTCGTGGCCCGCGCTCCAGGGCATGTCACGGTTCGACAGCAGCCCGGTCAGCAGGCCGCTGCCCGCGGTCTGCTCGATGAGGATTCCTGTGATGCTATGCCGCTTCGCGAACTCGCGGGCCTCGCGAATGGTCGCGGTGCGTGGCAGCGACAGCGGATGCTCGACCACGTGGCCGTGGCTGCGCTTCACACGCTTGACCTCGCGGGCCTGGGCCTCGATGGGCATCGCTCGGTGGATGATCCCGAGGCCTCCCGCGAGCGCCATCGTCCTCGCCATCGTGCCCGATGTGACGCTGTCCATGTTGGCCGACACGATCGGGAGCTCGAGCGGGATTTGCGGCGTGAGCATGCTCCCCAATGACACGGCATGCCGCGAGCCGACCACGCCCTTATGGGGGCGCAGCAGGAAGTCGTCGTAGGTCTTGCCGCGGAAGAGGTCGGTTGGATTCATGAGATGCAGGATACACGGGTTGCTGGGGAGGAGGCGGTGGGGATTTGCGGCTAGCGTGGATTTGGATCAGGTCAACGGATCCGAAGTGGAATCGCCAATCGCTCATTCCCCGGCGTCAGCGGCGCCTCCTCCGCACAAACCACCAGACAGCCCAGCCGAGCAGCGCGAAGGGGCCGGCCACGATGGTCATGTAGATCAGGCAGTACGCAAGTCCCCTCGCGACCGCCACGAGCAAGCGCCACGCTCGTAGCAGGTGATAACCAATGTTCCAGCTCGCGACCTTGCGCTCGATCGCCGGGTATTTACGAAGGAGGAATACGATAGCGCCTATGGGAGCGCTCGCGCTGAAGGCCCCCTCACAGCAACGTTGTGGAGCGTCTTTCTCCTACGGCCGGTATTCTTCATCGGATGTAGCCTCAACGGTGACCGTACGCTGGACGTGCTTGCCCAAGTCGTATCGCAGCAGAAACTTCCTGTTCCCCAACACTTCGCGATAGTCCACGGGGGAGATGAACCACCTGGAAGAGTCGGCCGCCGCCTCGGCCGGTTGGGCATCTCTGCCATCGTGTATCCACACGGACGTCACGATTTCGCTGAGCTCGTCGTTCGCCGGCTGGCCGGGTCCGATGCCCTGGCACCCGGGGGTGCCCCGGCGGTGTATGCACGATTCGTCACCAATCCAGATGACGATACGCCGTCCTACATCGAGGGCGAAGACGGATCGCGACACTACGAGATCAGTGTGTGGATCGAGAATGCCCCTCGTGGAACGATTGCAGTGCGATACGTGATCGAGCACGAAACTTTTGATTACCTCGCCTTTAGCCTGCGATTCCCGAACCGTTTCCACTTCGACATGAATTCGTACGGAGACGTGGAGATCACGGCGCATCTCGACATGGAGAAAGGATCGCAGTCTGTGATCGGGTCAACACTTTCCGAGGCCCTCAGTCGCAACTACATTCACCTCCCGGATACCCCGACGACACTGCCATGGATCGCCCTAGGGGCCGCACTACGGCGAATCGAGTCCAACCAAGGCCCATCGGTACCGGATGCGAGTTGCTCGTCGTCACACCGACAGTTTCGGCGCGCCCTCGAACACCTGCTGTTCCAGGTGCGGGGACTCTCCATGCTTCCAGAGCCGGGCGCGGTGCAACACGCGGTACTCGAGTGGGCTCCCGTCGGGCGAGGTGCTGCGCGCTATCGGCCGCGGCAGGCACACGAACTCGGTTTCGAGGACGTCCGACGTCACCCGGACGGTGGCGTAACCGTGGCCCCCGAGATCGACGAATGACAGATGCGGCGACAGGTCGCGATTCGAGAGCGCCCTGGCCTTCTCGATGTCGCCCGAATTCGCATACTCGAGCGCGGATCGAACGCCGTGCCGCACCAGCATGTTGATCGTCGGTTCGGGCTTCGATGCCCCCGGCCGGTCGGCGAGATACATGCCACGCAGCGGTGCATCACTCTTCAGCCGGTGCTCGGCCGCCTCGAGCGTGCCGGGGGACGAAATCGACCCGACGACAAATTCGACCCCAACTGGGTCGAACAATTTCGGTGGCAGCGCGTCGGTGGCCATTGCGCCGCAAGAATTCCGTTGAAACGCTGCACCCCTTTGCGAGATGCTTATGCTGGAGAGTTGACTGCATGAATGGACCCGAGGGCACCATGATGACCCGTCGCCTGTCGCATTCTCTCGCTGCAATCGGATCTCTGCTCACTCGCCCGCCCGTCGCTGCCGCGCTCATGTTGCTCTGGTCGACCGGCACCGCCTTCTCCCAAGATGACATCACGCGCCGCAGAGTCGACGCTTTGCTCGGCGCTCGCGACGTCGCGGTCAGCTCGGAGCAATGGCGCAGCCTGGATGCGGCAGCCGGAGCAATGCTCGAAGACGTCGCCGCGGATCCGAGGGCACTTCCTACCCGACGGGCGCGGGCGCTGGAAGGCATTGTGGCACTGCGAACCGCCCGGTCGAACGAACTGCTTGTGCGTTTCGTCCATTCCGAAACGGAGCCGCTCGTGCTGCGCATGTCGGCCGTTTACGGACTCGGCCAACTCCTGCTCGCTCCGGCTCTGATCAGCGAGCTGGTGCCGATCCTCCAGACGGCGCGGGAGTCGCGGCTGCGCGGTGTGGTGGCCGAGGTGCTGTCGCGTGACCCGGCGGGCCGCTCCGAAGTCCAGAAGCAGGCCGGGCGTGAAACGCCCGCGTGGCGGGAGCGATTCGTCACGGGCGGCGCCCGCGGGGAAGGTGGCGCCTCCCTCGACGCTTTCCCTGGCCCCGGGACGGTACTGCCAGGCACGCTCCGCGCCGAGCCGCTCGTGGCCGCGCCCGGCGACGGGAAGCGGAAGGCCCTTCCGAGTGCCGCCACCGCGGGCCAGACCCAAGTCGTGGATCTCGGCACCGTGAACGTCCAAACCAACGTTCTGACCGCAGTAACGGTCGGGGTGCCATCGGACGCGGTTTCGATCACCTTCGAAGGTGAAGCGCTCAGTGACACCAGCGCTCGCGTGGTGGTCTATCGCATGTATTCGCCAGCGGGCAAGATCTATGACTATGGCTACTCCTCCAACCCGGTCAAGATACTGCCGTCCACGGGACCCGGGAGCTTCTGCGTGGTCATGCCGAACACTCCGACGCTTGCGTTCCAATCAGGCGTATGGAAGGTCTACCTGCTCGCCACCAAGCAGACGACCGCCGCGGTCAAGGCGATCATCAAGACCGCCCCGGTGGATCTGCCCAGCGTCGTCAACCTGAATCTCTTCTTCGTCGGCCTGCCGAATCTCAATGCAACCAGTGCCCGGACCGACCCGAATTTCCTGACCGTCATCCACAGCGTGCGCCAGCTCTACGCGCAAGTGAACATCTCGCTCGGTGGCATCAACTACATCGACATCACCGGCGCAGCCGCCACCGCATACAGCGACTTGGTCGATGCGGACTTGCCGGCACTCATGAAGCTGTCGAACGATCCAGGCGCCCAACCGAATGCCGTGAACATCTTCTTCGTTCACACCATCAGCGGCGGCGCCTTAGCCGGCTACATCATCCTCGGCGAAAGCGCCGGTATTCCTGGGAATCCATTCCTGGGCACGACGGGGAGCGGCCTTGCGGTCACCACGGCGAACTTCCCGGCAGGATTGACCGACCTTTCGAACACCTGGGCGCACGAGATGGGCCATTGGTTGGGACTGTTCCATCCCACCGAGTCGCACGGCAGCGCCTTCGATCCGCTACCCGACACGCCCGAGTGTCCCGTCAGCCGCGATGTCAATGTTAACGGCTTGATGGAGCCATCGGAGTGCGTCGGCTACGGCGCCGACAACGTCATGTTCTGGACCAGCGATCCGGCCATCAACAATGTTGCGCTCACCGCTGATCAGCAGTTCGTCATGCTGCGCAACCCCGTCGTGATGCTGAATGGCGCCCTGGGGGTGCCGGCACCACTGGTGGACGCCGAGTCAGCATTGGAGCGCGTGTATCCGCAACCATCGCGGGCTGGAAGGCTGGCGGTGCAGTTCGTCCTGGGATCTGCGGGGCCGGCCCGGCTCGAGCTCCTGGACGTGGCCGGCCGCCTCGTGGCGAGCCGCGACGTGCGCACGCTTGGCACCGGAAGACATGTGGCCGATCTGGCCGAGGGCGTCCATCTGCACCCCGGCGTCTACATGGTTCGCTTCGCCACCGCGAGCCGCCGTACGACCACGCGCGCCGTGGTGCTTCCGTAGGGGCAGGGCAGCCGACCAAAGGCCCCGCACGACACAGTGCGGGGCCTTTCCATTCCGGGATTCGGCAATCGAAGCATGTCGCCCGGCGTTAGCGGGACGGGGCCGGCCGTTCGGGACGCGCCGCGTAAAGTGTTGGAGATCGGCGAGGTACACGCAGAGCAAACGAGCATAATTGGGGCACAAGTAGATGCCGATGCGGCCGCAACCCCGCGGCATTCGACGAGGGTTGTTGGCGTGCCCTACGGGATTCGAATTGCCAGAATCGGCTCATCTCTTAGTTGGAGGCTGGCCCAGGTCGGCCACGAACTCCGCAACGATCGGAGCGTGGTCTGAGAGTGCGAACCACTCGTCGGAAGCGAGCACCTCGCATGAGACTAACCGCAAGCGCGCCCCGGTTGTGGCGAAGCAGTAGTCGGTCTGATAGGGCACTTGCGGATGGCGTGCGTCCCGTCTCGTTCGGACGTGAGTGCACGCCTCGCCTTCGGCGCATTGGCATCCCTGCAGGCGCCCGGGCGCTCTCATCGCGCTGACGCAATCGGTCAACCCGTAGGCCGCGATGCGCTGCAGTACGCCTCGATCCCGCGCGTTGAACTGCGACTCCGACTGGGGCCACTGCGTGCCGGTATTCAGATCGCCTCCGAGGACGACGACATCGCCATACCTGGGATCGTCGAAGACCGGGCTGCATTCGGACAGGGAACGATGCACCGACGAATCGGAAAGCTCATCCATGAGCCCATAGAGAGACACTGCCGTCACCGGCCCGACGGGCGTATCAATGCGCGCGGCGACCCAGGAGCCAGGACGTGAACACGTGAACGGGACGTCGCGACGGCTGCGCCGCCACTGAGGTTGAGCGTCGGCGATGGCGACGAATGGGTGCCGCGTGATGATCGCCGCGCTCCACGGCCTGCGCTTCCCATCTCGTCCGTGGGTGCCCGTCTCGCTCCAGACGCCAAGACGGTCCGCGGGCACCACGGCCTCGTTCAAGAGACTGATATCGGGCTCGAGACGATCGAGCGCGGGCCAGGCTGCCGGATTGCGAGCAATATTCCAGACCACGACCCTGAGCCGCGGCGGATGGTCCCGGTCGCGA
>JANLOX010000458.1:0-1553 GCA_031366795.1 Candidatus Eiseniibacteriota bacterium
AAGACAGGCAGCCCGCGCAACCGCGCGCGCTGCCTTTCTTTTTGCCGCCACGGGCCTTCGCGTGCTGCCTTCTGCCGTGTGCGGGCTACTCTCCCGTCGCCCCTTCTCCGTTCCCGTGCTGCCCTTGGCGCGTGACTGCGATAGACTCCGAATTGGGCCCATAGCTCAACGGTTAGAGCCGCCGGCTCATAACCGGCCCGTTCCAGGTTCGAATCCTGGTGGGCCCACCACCTTCGCGCCGGTTGCCGAGAGCATCGGTCCGCCGGCCGTCGCCATGTTAGAGGGACGACAGTGATAGAGTTCAGATCTCGACCGTGAACCCCGACATCCAGCATCTAATCCGGCTTCAGCAGCTGGACTCTGAGATCGAGTCCGAGCGTCGTCGCATCGCGGAGATCCCCGCGGTGCAAAATGCGCTGGCCACGCGGCTTCAGCAGGCGACGGCCGCCGTCGACACCGCGAAGCAGCGGCTGGCCGCGAGTCAGGCCGAACGCAAGACCGTCGAGGCCGAAGTCGCCGGCATCCAGACCCGCCTGTCGAAATACAAGGGACAGCTCACCGACCTCAAGACCAACAAGGAATACCAGACCATGCAGAAGGAGATCGCGACTGCCGAAGAAGCGATCCGATCGCTGGAGGACCGTGTCCTCGAACGCATGGAAGAAGCCGAGACGATGACGAAGGCGCTCAAGACCGCCGAGGCGGAATTGAAGACGCAGCAGGGGGCGATCGCGGTCGAGCGCCAGGCGCTCGACGCGGAAGCCGGGCGGCTGCAGAAGACGGTCGACGAAACCGCACTGGCACGGACGGAAGCGGCCAGGGCGTTGTCCCCCGAAGCCCTGAAGCTGTTCGACTATGTGTCGAAGGCGCGGAAGGGGCTGGCGGTCGCCGAAGCCCGTGACGGCGGCTGCACCGTCTGCCACGTACGCATGCGGCCGCAGATGTTCAACGAGGTGCGCCGCGGCGTCAACCTCATTCAGTGCGAGAGCTGCATGCGCATCCTGTATTACTCGCCGCAGGACTCAGCGACATCAGCGTCGTGATCGCACCGGTCCCCGGTTAAGCCCGTACTTCTCCAGCTCCTCCATTAAGGGCGGGGTTCTTGCAGACTTCGCATCATGCGAACCCGCCTGCTCATCGTCGCAACCGGCGTCCTGGCGCTCCAGGCCTGCGCCAGCATGGGAAACATCGGAAATCTCGGCGCCCTGATTCAACCGCCGCATTTCGAGCAAGTGCCGGATCAGCCGGCGGAGATTCGCCTCCAGGGAATGACCGGCGCCGGTGTTCGCCTCTGGACGCGGGTCAGCAATCCCAATCCATTCGGACTCCGGCTGGGCACGTTGAAGGGCACCCTCTTCCTTGACGACTCGCGCGCAGCTGACGCCGATTTCCCGCTTGGCCTGCCGCTCGCGGCCGGCGGGGACTCGGTGATCCCGATCGACATCTCGGTCAGTTTTGCCGACCTTCCCGGGCTGAGTGGCGTCGCACGGCGCGTCCGCGAGGCTGAACGTCGCGCCCACGCAAGTGCACGGCCTCTCGGAGCTCGCCGTGCA
>JANLOX010000135.1:0-12833 GCA_031366795.1 Candidatus Eiseniibacteriota bacterium
GGCGGAGACACAGCGGGAAGCCACACTCACTGCGGCACTTCGCTGCGATCAGGTCCGCAGTCGCGATTTTCAGCGAATGCGGACCCAGACCTGCTACGACGCCTCGACCTCGGATGCCGGAGGGATTCGCCGCTCGACCGAGACGACACGGTAGTGGCGGCGTTCGTCGCCGTCGCCCAGATCGAGCTCGTCGCCGACCTTGAGCCCCAACAAAGCGCGGCCCACCGGTGCCTGGAACGAAATCACATGCGCACCGAGGTGATGCTCCTCTTCGCCCAAGATCCAGTAGCGCAGGCTGTCCTTCTGGTCGCTCTGCAATTCCACTTCCATGCCGACGCCGACGATGCCCTTCTTGAACTCGAGTTCCTCGACGAACCGCGCGCGCGTCAGGCGCAGCTGCATCGAACGCACCAGCTTGCTGACGTTCGCCTGCTTGAGCTTGGCCGAGTGGTACTCGGCGTTCTCCTTGAGATCCCCGAGCTCGCGCGCCTTCTGGATCGACTTGGGGATCGTCGTGCGCAGCTCGCGCTCGAGGCGCTCCATCTCTTCCTTGAGCCGCTGCCACGTCGCGCGCGTCATCACCACGATGTGGGCGTCCTCGGACTGCTGTCCGACGTTGGCGAACAGCTTCTCAGAGTTCTTCTGCCGCGTTTCACGTACCGCCTCGGCCTCGTCGGCCAGGCCCAGCCGCTCCACGGCCTCGATGCAGGGGAACAGGAAGCGGTCGCTCGAGCGCCACTGGCGCATCAGCACGCGGAGCTCGAGCCGCACGGGCCCGGGGCAGACGGTGCCATCGAGAGAAGTGTCGAACAGGTCCTGGGGTTCGAGCCATCGCAGCACCTTCTCGGCGAGCGAGGGCTTGGGCGAAAACTCGATCAGCGCCAGAGCCGCGCGGAACATCTTCCACCGTTCATCGCTGGGGACGTCTGGTCCCATTTCTTCCTCGATCAACCGGATCGAAGCGCCCGGGTAACGCGGCGCATGCTGCAGCAGTGTATTGCGGAGTGCGGCGCGCCCGGCGTCGTCGAGGTGCGTGCGCAGGTCCATTGCGCGTTGGCGCACGGTGGCGAAGCGCGAATCGAGCCCGGACAGAATCGCATCGGCCTCGACGCCGGCCGCGTGCGAGACGTCGAGCAGCGACAACTGGTCGTCTTCACCCGACATGTCGGAGACGGCAAGCCCTTGTTCCCACAGTGTCTTGAGCACTGTGATCCATTCTTCCTTGTGATCCGGGTACCAGCGCGAAAAATACAGCCCGGCGCGCGCGCGGTCGGTGGGATCGCCTTCGGCATCGAGCACGGCGCGGGCGACGTAGCGGCCGAACCGCTTGGCCAGCGCGAATTCCATGTCGGGATGCTGCGAGAGGAACTTGCGCAGGGTGCCGAGGTTGGTGCGGATCGGCTTGCGGACTTCGAACGCCGGCAAGGGAACGCTCGGGTCGATGTCGTCGGCATCCTCGGCGAGGCGGTAGTGCTGCTCGAAGGCGCGCGTGCCGTCGATGCGTGGATCCTTCTCGGCGCCACCGCGGGCCTTGCGCCAGAACACCGTCCACTCGGTCGCGGGGACGATGCTCGAGCCCACGAGGAACACCTTGAGCTTCTGCGCATCCGCGGCACCGCCGAGCGCCTTCAGCGCGCGGCACATCACTTCGGTCGGCTGCGCGGTCACCAGGGCCTTGAGCTTGGCCGGTTCGAGTGCGCTCATCAGCCGCAGGTCGTCGTCGGTGATCGGCGTCAACGTGCGGCGCGCGGCGGTGAAGGGCATCTTGTGGCCCTTCGAGCGGGCGAAGTCGATGACGACGGTCTCACCGTCGTCGCTCGTCACGCGGCCCGCGCCGAAGCCGGTGTGGTACACGGCGGCGCCCGGAGGCAGCGCCGCGATCGCGTCGAAGCGGTCGAGCGCCGCATTCATGGGCTTGAGTTCATCGGCGATGCCCGACAGCGTGATGACCGCATCGCCATTGGGCAGCGTCTTCCCCGGGCCCTGGCGGATGGCCTCGACAATCGCGGCGCGGAACGCCTCCGCCGCGAGGGCACCCTTGGCTTCGTGCGTCTGCTGCGCGAGTTGGCGGAGTGCCGCGAGGCACTCGCCGGCGCGGCCACCCGTGACCACCAGCGGGAACGAGATGTCGAGCAACGCCCGCACTTCCTTCGCCGCCTTGTCGCCCTGGACCTGCGGCAGCGTCTGCACCATGCGGATCGCGCCTTCGATGTCCTCGTGCTCCACGAACTCGAGCGCCACTTCCTCGAGGCCACTGCTGCGGCCCTCGGCGGCGAAGCGCGGCAACATCTCGGCGAGCATCATGCGGCGTTCTTCCGCCTGGCCCACTTCGCCGAGCCGCACGGCCAGCAGCAGGCCGAGCTCGAGGTCGGTGGGGAGGATGGCGAAGGCGCGCTGTAGCGCATCGATGCGCGCGGGATCCTTCTTGAGTCCTTCGTGCGCCTTGACCAGCAGGCGCGCGGCGGCCTGGCTGTGTTCGATCTCGAGCGCGTGTTCGGCGACGGCGGCCAGCGGTTCCCACTTTTTTTCGGCGGCGAGCTTGTCGCCCAGCGAGAGGCAGGTCTGGTGCGCGCGCTCGGTCTCGCCGTTCATGCGGCAGGCGGCCGCGAGCATGTACTCGACGGTGTGCGGCGCTCCGGCCTGCTTGAGGCGCCCGGCGCATTCATCGCGCACCCAGACGGTCTCGCGTGAACTCTGCGCGTCGATGGCGAGTTGTTCGAGACGTTCGCGAGAAGCGGGGGAAAGGTCTGTGATCTCCTCGCCCCGGAGGATCAGTGGAAGCATGGCGCGAACGGACATATAGGGCCTAGCGTTAGGATGGTCCTGCTTGAGTTGGGGCAGGAATACTGGACGAACGGAGCGGGCTTGGCAAGGCGGCTTGTTGCGGAACGGTTCTCGCGCCTGAATCGTTTCGCATGAATCGGCGAAGGACTTGCAAAACGTGAGACCTGCCTTTGTTTCTGAGGTTGTCGAGGTAAAGCAGCCCAGAGACAAGGAGATCTCACGATGGTGCAGCCCCTGATGGCTCAAGGTCCGCTTCAGCGAGGCCGAGCATCATGCTCGAATCGCTTGAAACTTGCTTCGCCGATTCAGGCGAAACGATTAGTGCGGTGTCTATTGGCGGGGATCAAATCATTGGGGCATTAGGGTTGCTTTGCCCTGTCAGCGCCGGGCTAATTGTCTTGACGGAGCGCTCGCGCGGGCGGAGGATTCAGAAGCTAGGATTCGGAGGGCGATCCGAACGGGAAGCCGCCTCCTCGTACTCCGTTATACGATCGTTCTCGCGAGCTGCATCGATTGGCTTGGTGCCACGCGATTGGGACCGGGACACAGAAACTCCGCAGCCCGAGGGGCTTTGTCCTCCGCTTCGGATCGGGAGATTCCAATTGTCGGCTTGGCTTCGGCCCATCGTGGTCGACGCCGAAGTCCGATGGCCAATCTTAATCCAGCGAGCGGGTGACACATCATGCGTTCCTCCCCTAGTCCGCGAATGGCTCCCCGGTTTGCGCGCCGCTTGAGGGCAATTCTATCTGTCGTGGGATTTATCGTCGCAGCACTCACCCCCACGCACCCCCAAGCTGCTGGCCCGCCGCATCTCAAGGGCAAATGGACCACGCCGAACCCTGCCGCGTGGGATTCGTTCACCACGACTGGGACCCTAATTAGTGGTGGAGCGACGCACATGGTGCTGCTCCGCGGGACAGCCGATAGCACATGGATTCTGCACTGGCATGATTTTGAATACGGGTACGGTCCGGATCAAACGACCGCGCGGCTATCGTTGATCACGCCCATGAGTGACTCCCTTTATGGCAATTGGCCGGTTCCAGAGCTCGTCCGCCTTTTTTGCGCGGGCCACACGCTTCTCAAAGATGGGCGTGTCGCAGTTGTGGGCGGAACTACGGCCATCGAAAGTGGGCTGGCGAAATCAACCATTTTCGACCCGACGAAGTACGGCGAGGCGAGCCATGGATGGGTGTCCCAAAGCCCGCTCGTTTATGGTCGCTGGTATCCGACCGCGACCATATTAGGAGACGGAAAAATCCTCGCAACTTCCGGCCTGCGCTGCGTGAATATGGTGTCCTTTGGCGGATTGGGACCTGGCGCGGTGCCACGAGACTCCGTGAACGTACTGAATTTGCTGAGCACCCCTGCGTGGAATATCGACCCCATCACGACTCAGCGACCCAAGGCGCGATGGGGGCATACGGCCGTGCTCGACCAGATTCACCAGCAGTACATCATTTTTGGAGGGAACCCTAGCGCCACCAGCATCGATACGGTCAGCGATGTGTGGTCGCTCGCACGCACCGACGTGGACAAGGGCGTTCGCTGGACGTGGACTCATTTGGACACAGTCGGCCCAGGCTATTTCAAGAATGACCCCATCTATGGTCGGCCAGTTGGTCGCAGCCGCCACTGCGCCGCCATTATGGGCGATACGATGATCGTGTTCGGTGGCCTGAGGAAGCTGGTCACCACCGGCGTGGCGCTGAACGACGTGTGGCGGTTGTTCTTGGGCGAGTCGCCCCCGCGGTGGGAGAGGCTCATGCCGAGCGGCGGTCCTAGCCCGCGGTACGGGCATACGGCGACGCTGGCTCCGGGGCAGAGCGGGGTCAGATGGCCCCAACCCCGGTTGATCGTGGTTGGAGGCCGCGATATGGGCGTCGGCCAGAGCGCGTTCGCCGACTCGATTCCGTGGGCCCTGTCGCTGCCGCGGAAGCGTTCTCCTGGAGACCCTGCGCCGCCGCCAGCCGCCTGGAACCAGCTGACTCAGGCGACCGGGATGACGCGCCGCCAGGGGCACAGCGCGGTGCTGGACGAAAACGCTAGGTCAGGTTGCGGTGAGCAGCGCAGGTCTATCACTGTGTTTGGCGGCGAAGGGCCGGACGGCCTGGTCACGAACGATACCTGGATTCTCGACCGCCCCGACTCAACCGAAACCGACACCGTGTGGACCTGGACGCCGTTCCTGTTTGGTGATTCCACGCGCCCGCCGGCCCGGACACGGCACAGCGCGATTCACGACGTGGAGTGGGACCGCATGCTCGTGTTCGGCGGGGACACCAACGGCTCGGGCACCGCCGGGGGCGAGACGAACGATATGTGGGCGGTGAGCCTCAATATGTGGCCCGGCAGTGTCTGCTCTGCGCCGACCTGGGTCCAGATCGCCAGTGACTCGGTGCCGTACGGCCGGATTGGCCACACCGCCGTATTCGATCCCCGGGACGTATTTGCAAACATCCCCGAGCGGTTCACCGCGACTGGCTCGCCCGCGTGGAAGAGCGTTCCGACGGCAGCCAAGCGCCAAGAGCTTTACCCACACACATTCCTGCATCGGAGCGGGCGGGTATTCTTTGCGGGTAACGAGGGCGACACGAAAAGCGCGATGCTAGATTCAACCTCGATGACCTGGGGGAATACGAGCAGCAGCGGGTTCTACGGCGGCTCCTCGGTCCAGTACTCGCCCGACTCGGTGCTCAAGTGCGGTGGGTCCGGCGATTCTAACCCGACGAAGAGTAATAGCACCGCATACTTGGTACCGTCGACGCCAACTTGGCAGACGGGTTCCTCCATGAATCTAGCCCGCTCATACCACAACGTGACGGTGCTGCCGTCTGGCGATGTTCTAATGACCGGAGGTCATTACAAGGACCCCATCAACCAGCAAGAAGTTTACCGAAACGGTACGGAGCTCTGGAAGTGGAATGCCACACTCGGTGTGAGAACATGGGGCAGCGATACGCTGTCGTCCGACCCAGCCAACCGAGGTTACCATTCGACGGCGCTCTTGCTTCCCGACGGCCGCGTAATCGCGGCGGCTGGCTATGGACCGTCTCCAACGAGCGAGCTTCGCCCCACGATCTTCTGGCCGCCATACCTGTTCGCCTCGGACGACAGCCCGGCAGTCCGCGATAGTATCGTCAGCGCCCCGGACTCCATAGTATATGACAGGCCCTTCTCGGTGGGGACCACCACCACCAGCACGGTGAGCAAAGTGATCTTGATTCACCCAAGCGCGGTGACGCATGCGTTCAATCAAAGTCAGCGGTACGACACGCTGACGTTCACCCGGCAGGGCAATTTCCTGACCGTAAATGCCCCGCCATGCGGCACGAATGATCCACCCGGCGATTACCTGCTGTACCTCGTGGACAACAACAGCGTCCCATCGCTCGCGAAGTGGGTGCGTCTGCAGTTCGTGCCACCGCCGGTGAGTGATTTGGGGGTCGACGTGATCGGACCCGGGTCGATGACGCTGATCTGGACTGCGCCTGGGGATAACTGTCACGGTGGCCAGGCCGTAGAGTACGACCTGCGCCACGCTATTTACCCGCTTACAGAGCTGAATTTTTACTCGGGCCACCACGACATTACGAACGCGCCAGGTATCCCAGGTCAGCCTGACCAGGCCACCGTGGGGAGCCTGCAGACCTGCCTGCGCTACTACTTCGCGCTCAAGTCGCGGATTGAGCCGAACACATGGTCAGCCATCAGCAATGTGACTGACGGGTTCAAACCCTGCGGAGGCTTTGGCCCGCAGGCAGGGTCGAGCTCAGCTGGGGGATGGACGCCGGAAAACTCCCTTCTGAATCCTGCGGCAGGAGCAGGCATGCAAACCGATGAGTATCGCCTCATCGCGCCCGTAACCGGGCTGGAGACGGCCTACGGGGTCCGACTCCTCGAGTCGGGGCCGGAGGCCACGGGCATTGATAGTATTGCGCTCGTTGCGGTGGACCACAGCCCCGACCGAGAGGTGTTCGCGAAGGCCGGAGCGACCCTGATCGCCACCCGTCAGTCTGCCTATCGGGTCCTGACGAAGGACGGTACGAACCTGGCCCCTCAACTCACCGGAGCTGGGACCGGGTACGTTGGCCAGCCCGGGACGGCGCTGCTCGTGCAGCTTGTTCAGGGCGGTACAGTGGCCCAGCGGATGACTGCAGTTGTGCAGACGTCGGCAGGCGGTTCGGTAAACTCTCCTGATTCGGTGGGATTCTTGGTGCAGGTGGCGGGTGCGACCCAGGGCGCTTGGACGACACGGGCAAGTATCTACCCCCGCATAGGTTTCGACGACTTCGTCATTGACTCGCTACCGGCGGACTCCGTCCGGCTGGTGTTCTTGGGACGTCAGCCATTGCGCTACCTGGGTTTGCTCAAGAACGCTAGTGCGGCGCAGACGCAGGTTCTCACGCCTCTCACCGCGCGACATTCGAGGCTGGGTGATGTTCTCACTGCCATCGCGAGGAGCGGGGGCACCGCGGCGGTGGTGGGGGCTGGAGACACTCTGAATGTCACGTTCGCGGCCCCGCCTGTGGCGGCGGGCCTCACTCGAGATCGGTTCCTGGTGGTCCGCGGCACCGCGGTGGCGGTAGCTGCTTCCGCCCTGTCGCAGGGCCCTTCCGGGGACTTGGCCGCGCCACCGACATTTGCGCTCCTTCAGAGCCAGCCCAATCCGTTCGGGACGAGGACGGAAATTCGCTTCGAACTGCCGCAGAAGGTGCGGGTTCGGCTCAAGATCTTCGACCTTCAGGGCCGCCTGGTGCGATCGCTAGCAGACGCCGTCTACGGGCCGGGGCGCTGGTCGGCTGCATGGGATCGGCTGGACGATAGCGGCGGCGTGGCTCCTTCCGGCGTCTACCTCTACCGGATCGAGGCTGGCCAGTTCCAGAGCCGAGGGAAGATGGTGCTCATCCCATGAGTCCTCGTGTGCAGAAAGTGCGGATGTGGGAGCGGGCAGTGAGAGCGTTCCGCACGGTCGTTGCGATGATGTGCCTCGTCTTAGCGAGTATTGGCTCTGCTAGGGCGCTGGCGATCGGGGATCCGGTCCAGATCAGCAGCTTGCCGGATATTGAGAATCAGCCAGATATAGCTGTGTCGGGTGATGTCGCAGTTGCTGTCTGGATGAGCGTGCACGGTGGATGCAGCAGCGGAGCTGTCTGGGCTTTGTCAGGGGATGGTGGAGTAAGTTGGGGGCCGCAGGCGGCGCTCCCCAACGAAATCCCAGACGTCCGGAGGGGCCAACCGACTATCTGCTCCGACGGCACCGGTGACTTCTATGCGGCGCGAATGAGTTGCTATCCTGGGTATACGATCGATGTAATGCATGGCAAGTACGATGGTGTCACGGTGCTCTGGCAACCTCCCGTTGTCGCTGTGGCGGAGCCGTACGATAGTATAGAACAGGATCTGCCCCGCATTGCCTGCGATCCGGGGGGTAGCTTCGTGTACCTCAGCTACACGAACGACTATCAGCAGGTGTTCTTCATTTGCTCGACGGACAGCGGGGTGACATGGAGCGTCCCAGTCGCTTTGAGCCCGCCCACCTGTACGGGGTCGCGACCCGTAGTGGGACCGGACGGCGAGTTGTACGTGATCTGGCAGAACTTCGCCGCACTGCAAATCATGGGCCGCAAGTCGATAGATCATGGGGCGAGCTTTGGTCCGCCGTTCCTGGTGGCCGACGTCCGGGATAACGTGCCCCCACTGCTCTCGTGGCAAGCGAACACGGATCGATCACATTGCTGTGCGGCTGGCTTTCTCTCCCTCGCGGTCGACCGAACCAACAGCCCCCGCCGGGGGGCGCTGTATGTAACCTGGACGGAGCACGCCACAGGATCGATGGGTCCGATTTCAGGCAGCGTGGGCGAGGTCGAGCCAAACTACTATTACGCCCTCGCGACGCCATTTCAGGTCGGGCAGACGGTCAACGGCTACGAGGCCTCGGCGGACGATCCCCCGTACACCGGGGACTGCGATATCTTCACGTTCGAGGCGACGGCGGGTACCACGCTATGGATCACGGGTACGTTGAGCACCAGTTCTCATTCCTTCTCGCCCCCGGAGAGTTGGTCCTACGGCCTTGGCTGCGCGGGCGATACATTGCACGGCGCCTTCACACACGGGCTGCTGCAGGTATCGGGGGCGGCGCCGCCGTTGATCTTCACCGTGCCTGAGACGGGACGATATTACCTGAACATTTCCTGTTCGATGTCCGCGTCCGCCGCTTACTCTCTGTCCGTCCAGACGCTGGAGGTCTCGCCAACCTCAGTGGCGAAGGATCACCGGGACGTGATGCTGGTGTCATCTACCAATGGCGGGCAGACGTGGTCGTCCCGGGTTCGTGTGAATGATGACTCACCCCGGTTCGACAACTCCCTCCCGGAGGTAGCGGTAGATGGCCTCGGCACCGTGCACGTGGCGTGGTACGACCGACGGGACGCCCCCGAATGCGGACAGCAAGTGCACACGTATTGGGCCTACTCGACGGACGGCGGGCAAACATTTCAGCGATCTCAGCGGTTGAGCACGACGACGCAAGACCTCCGCAACTTGGTGAACCAGGGCTGGCGTGTCGGGGATCACCTCGCGCTGGCGGGGGCAAGCGACCGGGTGTATGTGCTGTGGACGCAGATGACCGCGGCCCCCGGCGTGGCGGATGATGCGAATATTTACGGCGCGGTGATCAGCGACATTGTGACCGGTGCCGTCGTGACCCAACTCGAAGCCGACGTCGGTGAGGGCGAGATCGCGATAAAGTGGTCATTGGCGGCCCCTAGTCAGTTCACGACAGTGGTGCTCCAGCGCGCCGAACGGGACGCAGGTCCGTGGCTCCCAATCGTGGCCGATCAGACGGATCAAGGGGGCCTGACGGTGGCTTTGGATCGGACAGTGGAAGCGGGACAGACGTACTGGTACCGGCTGGTTGGCAGTACGCGCAGCGGATCTCAGTCAGTGTTCGGACCGGTCAAGGGCACATCCGCCTCACCGAAGCAGTTCGAGTTGGCCGGAGCGTGGCCGAATCCAACCACGGGAGGACTCAAGGCTGAGTTCGCTGTGCCGCGCGAGGCGAACGTCAGGCTGAGCGTGGTCGATCTTCAGGGCCGCGAGGTAACAGTGCTGGCGGGTGGGACGTATGCGCCCGGTCGATACCAGGTGAGCTGGGACGGACGCGCGCGCGCCGGCCCACTACCGGCGGGACTGTACTTCGTGCGCTTCCGGACTCCCGATCGATCACTGGTCTCCCGAGTCGTGATTTCGCCCTGAGTCGGAGTAAAGATCAAGGGCTCTACGATCCCCACCAGATCAGAGTCGCGATGGAGGGTGCAGTCACGCAGGGCGCCGCAAATATATTAACCCAGATAAGCTGCGTACAAAGACATGTGTGATCGCTGCATCTCGCGTCCTCCCCGAGGCGCTTGCCGCGGGTGCCGGCGAGTCCGCCATTCCGCTAAATGGCTTTGCATGAATCGGCGAGGCCCGAAACGGAGTTTCGCCGCAACGAGTTGCGGGTCGCTCCGTCGCATCGGACAGCACTATGCAGGGCGTTTGATTGAAGCGATCGAAATACGCGAGGCCGCAAGCCCCTATCAGTATCGCCGGGCGGGCGTCGTTCGCGAGCGAGTCCATCTGAGATCCGGCAGCGACGACGGCTGTCTGCAGAAACGATTGGTCTGAACGAGGTTGAGACCTTCCCAATGGACATCACCGATTCATGCGAAACGCTTTAGACTCCGCGCCGTGAAGATCTACACGCGCGTGGGCGACGATGGCACGACGGGCACCCTGGGGCCTGGGCGTGTACCCAAATCCGACCTTCGGATCGAGTCCTACGGGACCGTCGATGAGCTCAACGCCACATTGGGCGTGGCGCGCGCCGCCGATACCGACGGCTGGCTCGCCGCCGAGCTCGAGGCCATCCAGCGGCAGCTGTTCCAACTGGGTGCGGAGCTGGCGACGACCGACATGAGCCTGCTCGCCTCGCTGAGCCGCGTCAGTGACGCCCACGTCGAGGCGATGGAGCACGCGATCGACCGGCTCGAGGAGCCGCTGCCGCCGCTGCGCAACTTCGTGCTGCCGGCGGGTACCGCCCTGGCGGCCCAGCTGCACGTTGCCCGCACGGTGTGCCGGCGCGCCGAGCGCTGCGTCGTGGCGCTTGCCGCACAGGGGGAGCTCGAGCCGCGGTTGGTCCGTTACCTGAATCGCCTGAGCGACCTGCTGTTCGTCATGGCGCGCTGGAGCAACCACCGGGCGGGTGCCGCCGACGTGGAATGGCACCCCTGAAAGCGGCTGAATTCCCGGGTGCCGCGGGGTTTGCGGTTCCTCGGGGGACGACCCCGGGCGCAGGGGCGGGATTGAGGGGGCGAATCGAGCGCTGGACAGGGGGGCCCGGGCGCCACCATAATGCGTTACCGCGTCATAAGGCAGTTCGTGCGCGAACGGTGGTGGTAGGAATGACGCCGCCCATGCGCCGGAAGCGGCCGGTTCGCCGGAGCGCTTCCGCCTGACGCGACACACCGAGTAAATCTCGGGGACGGCCTGTGCGCATCTGACCCAGGCCGGCCAGAACCACCTTGACCTCCCGACGCGGCGTACATGCGTCCCGCCGGGCAGGGTCAGTACGGACAGCACGCAGCAATGGGCGAGCAGTCCTGAAGCGGCCGGATCCGCGTATTTTGCGAGGGTTTGTGCCGCCACTCTGGCGTGAATCGGCAGGCGGAAGTCGCCCGCCGGCGCACGTACACCGCAGTTTCGGAGCCAACATTATCCGATGAGCATGAGACCACGTCGCCGTCGACCCCGCAGTCCCCGGCCGCTACAGGCGGGCGCAAGCCCCGCCGGTGAGCCCGGAATCGCCCCGCAGCCCACGAGCTTCGCGCCCCCGCCGCCGCCGCAACAGCCGTCTCGCCCGGCGCAGGGCCCGCAAGGGCAGCAAGGCCAGCAAGGTGGTCCACAGGGCCAACAGGGCCAGCAACGCCGGCGCCGGCGTCGCCGGGGAGGTGGCCGCCCGGTGAGCAACAATGGCGCGCAGCCCTACACGGGCGGTGGGCAGCCGACCCAGAACGGTGGCCGTGAACGGGCGCCGCGGCCCCAGCAGGACTTGCAGCGCCGCCGGCGTCGCCCCAGCAGTGGCCGGGGTGGCGAGCGCGGACCGGGGCTCGATTGCCTCAAGGACCTGCAGCAGATCGGCGCAGCACTCGACCCGACCGAGCGCCTGATCCTCGAATTGCCGCCCGGCAAGGGCGATCCGCCCTACGGTGACCGCATCACCGGCCGCGCCATCGACCTGATCGCCCCGCTCGGGCGCGGGCAGCGCTGCCTGATCGTCTCGCCGCCCAAGGCAGGCAAGACGCGCATCCTCCAGAGCATCGCGGCCTCGATCGCGTTCAACCATCCGGAAGTCGCGATTTACGCCATGCTGGTCGATGAGCGCCCCGAGGAAGTCACCGACTTCAAGCGCAACACGCCGGCCGAGGTGATCGCCGCCTCGAGTGACATGACGATCGCCGAGCACATCGAGACCGCCGAGTACGCCATGCAGGTGGTGTCGAAGCAGGTGCTCGAGGGCAAGGACGTCGTGCTGTTGCTCGACTCGATCACGCGATTGGCGCGCGCCTACAACAACAACGCCGATGGCAGCGGCCGCACCATGTCGGGCGGTCTCGATACCAACGCCATGCAGTCGCCGCGGCAGATCTTCGGCGCGGCGCGCAAGATCGAGGGCAGCGGTTCACTCACGATTCTCGGCACGGCCCTCGTCGACACCGGTTCACGCATGGACCAGGTGATCTTCGAGGAATTCAAGGGCACGGGTAACAGCGAGATCTACCTGTCGCGCGAGTTGGCCGAACGCCGCATCTACCCGGCGATCGACATCCCGAGGAGCGGTACGCGCAAGGAAGAGAAGCTCTACCCGTCCGAGATCGTGCCGCGGCTGCACATCCTGCGGCGCGCCCTGGCGGGGCTGCACTCGCAGGAGTCGATGCAGAAGCTGCTCGACCTGCTGAACCGCTGGAAGACCAACGAAGAGATTCTCAACCTGCTGAAGGTGAACG
>JANLOX010000164.1:0-1728 GCA_031366795.1 Candidatus Eiseniibacteriota bacterium
GCCAGTCAGATGCCGGGGCATTTCGTCCCGGACCCGGAGGTGCGAAATGAGGCCCGTTCGAATCATCGCTTGGGTTTGTGCCGCCAACTGCAGCCTGATGCTTGCCTTGTGCTCCGTCCAACCAGCCACGGCGCAATGCAGCGCAGATGGTGGCGGGCGCATGGTGTCGGGGCACGCTTCACTGCTGTCGGATGTTCCAACATGTACGTACTCGGTGGATCACCCCCAAATCCCCGGCATCACGATCGGCGTGCTTCCCGTCGGTCTGTTCCTGAGGAATCCGTTGGTCGGTACCGCCGCCTGGATGATGTCGAGCCCGAGGAACGCCGGAGGTGCCGTTGATGCACTGAGGCGCAGGGAGGGGCTGACAGGAGCGCTGCGGGGTAGGCGTTCGCCAAGGCAAGTCGCGTGGTAGTGGCCCGGTCCGGGCCGCACTCGCGGGGGGGCTGAGGCGGAGCTACGCCGCAACCAGCAACAGCCAGTCGAACCACGGGTTCGCGCGACCCTCGGACGCGCGAGCCCGTGTGTGTCGCAACCAGGAGTCTCGATCGAGCCGGTACCGACGTTCCCCCCGCCGCTCGCAGAACGCCTCGCCAGCCCATGGGCGGCGCCGCGTTGCCTCGGTGGTCCCCTCGCGCGACGGGCACTCATCCCGTGATAATGTCGCGATCCGGCTGCAATGCCTACTGGCTCGAGGACCCGGATGACGTCTACTCATTTCACGCGACTATTCATCGTGCGCCATGGTGCCACGGTGCTCACGGCCGAAGACCGGTTCGCCGGGGCCACGGATGCTGCGCTGTCGGATGAAGGCCGCGAACAGGCCCGCCGGCTGGCGGCGCGCCTGACACACGAAACGATCGGCGCCGTCTATGCCTCGCCACTCGGCCGCACCGTCGAGACGGCGAAGATCCTCGCGATGCCGCACGGACTCGAGGTCCAGCCGCGGCCTGAACTACGCGAGATTTCGCATGGCCGTTGGGAACAACTCACGCGGCGAGAAGTCGAGGAGCGCTTCCCCGAGGAGGCCGCCGCGTGGGACGAGGATCCCTACACCTTCGCGCCCGAGGGCGGTGAGAGCGGGCTCGCGGTGACCGCCCGCGCGCTGCCGGCGCTGCTCGCGATCGTGAGGGCGCACCCGGGCCAGTGCGTGCTGGTCGTCTCGCATAAGGCCACGATCCGGCTGCTGCTCAGCTCGCTCCTGGGATTCGACCCGCGGCGCTATCGCGACAATCTCGACCAGAGCCCCGCAGCTCTGAACATTGTCGACTTCCGTGACCCTGTGCGCGCGCGGCTGTCGCTGTTCAACGACACCTCGCACTATGAGCAGGGCGGCATGTCCATCCCCGGCCAGCCCACGGCGCGGCTGTCACGCTGGTGGGACACGGGCGCCAAGCCCGCGTAGGGAGGGCGCGGCGCGGCACACAAGCGCTGTATGTGCCGCGTGAGCGCCGTACGAGCCGCTCCCCGCGTCCGTGCGCGAATTACCGCGGCATCTCGTCCGCCCGAACCAGCCAAGTGTGCTCGATCGTGAGCCGGGTGTCACCGCTCGAGAGCCAGACTTCGCCCTCCTGCACCATGAGCTGTAGCTCCATGTTGCGGCCGGCGAGGGATGCAAGCTCGCGCGTCGTGTCCCCCGCGAGCGCTAGCACCGAGAGATTGCGGAAGCGCGCGAGCTCCGGCGCCAGCTTTGCCCACCACGGCTCGATGGTCCTGCCGCCGAAGGCG
>JANLOX010000191.1:0-9332 GCA_031366795.1 Candidatus Eiseniibacteriota bacterium
CGGTTCACCCAGCACCAACGCAGCAACTGGATCGCCCCCTGCAGCGATGTCGGGCGCGGGGCCGGCTCGGAGAAGGCGACGCCCGCCACCACTTGCGGCCGGAACGGATTGAAGCACCCGGTCGTAAGCAGCGCCATGAGCCCCGCGGCCAGCAAGGACAGGAGAATGGAGCGTCGCATGAGTCGCCTCGGAGTGGTGAGCGCCTGAGTCATCGCGTGTAACTGTCGAAGCGGAGCCGGCTGAAGCTGCGCTGGCCGGGATCCGTGGGGTTGGGGTCGATCCCTGAGATCACATGATCCGTCCAGCGCGTGATGACCCACTGCGGCGAGGGATCGCTGACGAAGCGCATTTCGATCTCCGCCCAACCTCGCGCCAGGTCGGTGGTGTTGCCATCCGTCGCGGTGGTCGTCAGGGTGTATTCACGATTGAAGATCTGGTGCTCGGGATCGCCGGTGTTGTCGGTGAGCGTCGGAGTCAGCGCCAGCGAGTAGTCGCCGCTGCCCAGCGTGGACAGGTAGCGGTAAAAGTCGACCTCGTCGGTGCGCAGCCACGACGGCACGCGCTTGCCCACGCCGCCGCGCTCGGTGACCACGTCGGGATCGAATTCGATGCGCATCCCCACGCCCTGGGTCCCGGAATCGGCGAACGCCGCGATGTAGGCGGCGACGCCGTTGCCCGTGTTCTTGACGGCGATCGCGGTGGTCAGGGTAGCGAACAGCAATTCGGGCTTCGAGAAGTCCATCGCCACCGTAACGTCCTCGCCCGCCGTGCTCGGCGGCTCGGGCTGGCCGGGCAGGAATGGATTGCGGCAGCCGGAAGCACCCATGGCGATGCAGCCTGCCATCACCAGCGCCACGACGCCGCGGCAGGCCCAGCGGCTGCGCGGGATCATTGCAGGCTCCACGTGAAGGTGAGCGCGCCGCTCCAATAGTCGGATTCCGAGCGCGGCTGGTACTGGGGGAGCCCGGCCTTGTAGGGGATGTCGCGCCGCGAATCGAGGTTGCGCGAAATGTTGCCCGAGATCTTGCCGGCGGTGCTGATCTGCAGGTTCAAGTTCGCGCCGCCGGTCAGGCCCAACTGCCGCCGCCTGAGCGTCGGGATCTGGCCGCCATTTGAGCGGTCGTCGCGGTAGTTGGCCTGGTAACTCGGCTGCAGGTTGAGCGTGAAGGAGTTCACGGGGGAGTAGCCGATGCGCCCGGTCAGCGTGTAGTCGCGCGTGGCGTCGGAGATGATGAAATACTCACGGCCGTCCAGGGCGCGCGTGTAGGTGCCATTCGGCCCATAGCTGGCGTTGTGCGTCAGGTCCACGGTGAGCCGCGGGGTGATGCGCGCGTTGAGCGTGGTGATCGTGGAGTACGACAGCGCCAGCCGGTCGCTGCCCGGCGAGAACAGCGAGCGCGAGTAGGTGGCATTGATCTGGTCGCGCTGGTTCGCGGTCAGGCCGCTCAGCAGCCGGTAGGTCCATAGCCACTCGGCGCGATAGAGGCGGTCCTCGCGGTTCGTTGAACTGCGGTCGGATCGCAGGTAGATGGTGAGGATGCGGCCCATCTCGAAACCCACCGTGCTGCTCAGGCTCGAGCTCGCGGAATAGGTCGTCTCGAGCCGGGCCGTCTGGCGATAGTCGTCGTGCGGGTCGCTCGTGGGGGCTTCCACACTGTCGGTCTGGAACAGGTAGGATTTGTCGGAAATCTCGTAGCGGTAAGTGGTGAGCCCAATATCGCCGCGCGCCTTCAAGTTCACGCGCTTGGTCAGCTGCCGGGTCATGGTGCCATTGATGGAGCGGATCCGCGTGGTGCCGAGCTCGCGAAAGTCGATCGTCACGGGATCCACGGTCTGGTTGGCGCGCGTGACGTTGACCACCGAGCGGCGCGGGCCCTCGTCCTCCGGCGCGGACACCGTGGCATGGGCGTCCATCGACCAGCCGGCCAGCGACAACTGGGCGTCGGCGGTGATTCCCCGGTCGCGGCTGATTTGCCGGTCGAAGCGCACGCCATCCTTCTGCTCGGAGGCGAGCAGCCGCGTGGTGTTGCCGAAGTTTCCCGTGAGGTTGAAGCTGCCGTAGCGGCCGCCCTGCAGTTGGAGCGCCGTCTGGACATTGGCGTTGCTGTTGGGCTCCTGCACCAGTTGGTCGATCTTGGCGGTGTCGGCGGGGATCGTCGCGGTGGCGGGGAGGATGCGGGTGAACGCGGTCGGCCGTTCGGTGCGGTCGTGATCGAACGCCGAGGTCACGCGCAGTGAGGCGCGAGAGTTGGGGAACAGGCTCAGGGTGCCGTCGCTCGCCCAGCGCAGGTCGCGCGTGTCGAACTGCACGTGGTTCGGCACCCGGGCCTGGCCGCGGCGGTAGGTGGAGTTGCCGTTAAGCGAGAACGTGTACCAACTCTGCGGCGAGTACTCGATGCGCCCCTCGCCGTTGGCGCCGAGGCCACGCTTCGATGCGTTGTTCAGGGTGTTGCGCGGCTCATCGAATGGGCCGCCGAAGAAGTTCAGGTCGACGGTCCGATTGCGGCCAAAGTCGTGCTTGCTGCGCAGCGAGGCCTGGAAGTCGTTCTGGCTCGAGGTGCGCTCACTGCCGAGGCGGAACGTTTCGGTGCGCTGCAGGTTGACGCGCAGGCCGAGTGCGACATCGGGCAACACCTTCCAGCCGGCTTCGGTGCTCGCGTTCTTCGAGCGGTGGAAGCTGATGCGCCCGACCTCGGGAATCCGGTCGATGCGCACCGATGTCACGTTGTGCAGCAGCGCCGGGCCGCGCACGAGATCGTAGGTCACGTTGTTGCCCCACGATGTGCTCTGGCGGCTGACGTTGTAGGTGGAACTGTAGGCGAAGGTCTGCAAATCCTGGGCATGGCGCGACAACGGATTGAACAGTTCACGTGCGAGCACGGGACCGACGCTGTCGACGGGCATCTTGAGGCTGTCCGCAAGTGCCACGAGCCGCTCGATTGGAGTGGCGTAGCGGACGGCGAAGGCGCGCAGGCTGTCGGGCGTGACGCGCAGGCTGTCGGCGAGGCGGAACAGCTCGGTGAAGCTCAGGTCCAGCGTGTCGCGCAGCAGCGTGGTGTCGGCAAACGCAAAACGCGCCGAGGGCGTTTGGGCGCGCGCCGGCGCAATCGAGGCGCTCCAGGCGACGGCGGCAAGGAGCAGCAGGGGTATGAGGCGTCGAAACGAGTGCATAAGTTGAGTGGGCCTGAACGGGCCCGCCCGCAACTTACTACACCGCAGGCCACAAGGAACGCCGGAGGATCGTGCGGCAACAGGGGGGATGAAAAGCGGCGCCCACCGAAGTGGGCGCCGCTTGCGAGTGCCGGAGAGCCTGCAGTTTGGCACCCGTCGTTGCCTCGCGGGGCAGACACGGATCCGCCGCGCGAACGCGAACCACCGGCGCAAGGGTCGCGCCAGTGCGCCTCGGCGGGGACGGCCGCTCGCGTAAACCCTTGTGACTACGCGCCTCTTGCGGCCTGCGCTCCGCCCCTTCGACGACCCGGATAGGTTTGTTCGTCGCGGAAGCGTAGGCTGCGCCGACACCGTCCATGCGTGGCGAAGGCCCAACGTCCCAACTGTTTCGGGATATTCGGCTTGTAGCCCTCAAGCGCGGGGTGTTAGCGTCCGATTGTTTAGGGAGCCAGCCTTAGGATCAGGCCGGGCCAAACACCCCATCAGGGCTCCCAACTTATTGCCGCACAGCGATCGACAATCGTCTTCCCTTAGATGAGAGGCAGGGATGTTTCTCAATAACTGGATGGGGTTCTTCTCGACTGACGTCGCGATGGACCTTGGTACGGCGAACACGCTGGTGTTCGTCAAGGGCCGCGGCATCGTCCTGAACGAGCCGTCCGTGGTCGCGGTCGAGAAGGCCACGGGCAAGGTGCGCGCCGTGGGCCACGAAGCCAAGCTGATGCTCGGCCGCACGCCCGACGAAATCAACGCCGTCCGTCCGCTCAAGGATGGCGTCATCGCCGACTTCGAAGTCACCGAGCACCTGCTGCGCGAATTCATCCAGCGGGTGCAGAAGCACAACTTCGCCCAGGGCATACTCTCAGGGCTGGTGCGACCGCGGATCATCATCTGCGTGCCATCGGGGATCACCGAGGTCGAGAAGCGCGCGGTCGTGGATTCCGCCGTGCGCGCCGGCGCTCGTGAAGTGCTGCTGGTGCCCGAGCCGATCGCCGCGGCCATCGGTGTCGGGCTCCCGGTCGATACGCCGACGGGCAACATGGTCGTCGACATCGGCGGCGGCACCACCGAGATCGCGGTCATCGCGCTCAATGGCATCGTCACCAAGATGTCCATTCGCGTCGGCGGCGACGAGATGGACGACGCGATCATGAATTACGCCAAGAAGGCCTACAACATGCTGATTGGCGAGCAGACCGCGGAGCGCATCAAGATCGAGATCGGTTCGGCGTTCCCACTGCCCGAAGAAATGGAAATGGAGATCAAGGGACGGGATCTCGTGCGCGGTATTCCGCGCACGCTGCGCGTCTCGAGTGTTGAGATCCGCGAGGCGCTGCAGGAGCCTGTCGGCAGCATCGTCAACGCGCTGCGCGAATCGCTGGAGCGCACGCCGCCTGAGCTGGCGGCGGACATCGTCGATCGCGGCATCTTCATGACGGGTGGCGGCGCGTTGCTGCGCGGGCTCGACCTGTTGCTGCGTGAGGTGACGAACCTCAACATTCGCGTCGCGCAGGATCCTCTTACGTGTGTCGTGCTGGGCGCCGGAAAGATTCTCGAGCACATCGAGGACTTCGACAAGGTCATCCTCAGCGGCCACAAGGACTAGTTCGATGGGAGGTCTCCTCCCGCCATCCGAGCGCCGCGGCAGCGCCCTGCTGGGAATTTTCGCGGCCCTGTCGCTGCTGCTGCTGGTGATCGGCGATCGCCTGCCCACGGTGGGCCTGCGCGGTGTCGGCGCGTTCCTGTTCTCGCCGTTCGACCGCATCGTGCTGGTCGCCGACCGCATGGCCACGTCGTGGCGTGAGAACCAGAGCCTGCACGCGCGCATCTCTGAGCTCGAGCTCGAGAACCAACAGCTGCGCAGTGCCGGCATCGAGAATCGCCAGTTGCGCGACCAGCTCGGGCTGCCGGCTGTGTTCAACCTGCCCCTGCGCCCCGTCGAGGTGCTGGCCTTATCCGGCGAGCCCGTGCCGATCGCGGCCACGTTGAGCGCCGGTGAGCGCCAGCATATTCGTGTCGGCGATGCTGTGCTGACACGCGACGGCCTGATCGGCCGCGTCAGCGAGGCGTGGGTCCACCAGAGCCGCGTGGTGTTGCTCACCGACCCGAACGCGGCGGTGGCGTGCGAGATCGAGAGCACCTCGGTGCTCGGCATCCTGCACTCGACGCTGGTGCCGCATTCGCGGCTGATGCTGACGGGTGTCGCCATGGCCGACACCGTGCGCATGGGCCAGCGCGTGGTCACTTCGGGGTTGTCGCGCCGCTATCCGCGCGGCATTCCCATCGGCAAGGTCGTAGGCATCGAACGCGACCCCAGCGGACTCACGCAGCAGGTGGAAGTGGCGGCATTCGCGAGCCTGTCGCGCTTGCGGCATGCGTTCGTGGCGCCGGGTCCCTTGCCGCTCGAGGCACCGCGATGAAGTGGATCGGCTCGCTGCTGCTGTTCATCGCGGTCACCATGCTGTTGCGCTCGACCGCGCTCACGTCGCTGGCGGCGCGCGGTCTGCTGATCGATGTGCTGGCGTTCGCGACGATCGTGTGGGCGCTGCGCCATGGCGAAGTGTGGGGGACAGGCTTCGGCTTTGCACTCGGGCTCGCCGCCGATCTCGACGCCGCGCACTGGCTCGGACGGCATGCGCTCGTGCTGTCGCTGATCGGCTTCCTGATCGGGCGCAGCAGCCGCTCGCTGGTGCGCGAGAGTGCCCGCACTCATGTCGTGCTGATCTGCCTCGCCACGCTCGCGCACCAGTTGTGGGTGGGCGCCTTCGACTACGGGGGCTTCGCGGCGTGGCGGCCGCTGTTGAGCCGCGTGCTCGTCTCCGCCGCAGTGACCGGTCCCTCCGGTGCGCTGCTGTTGTTCATGATCCGCCGCGCCAGCGGCCAGCCCCTGTTCCGTAATGCAGCAGTCAAGTCAGGCCCGTCGCTTTAGGGAGGATCGTTCGCGCGTCCTGATCCTCGCCGTACTCGCGGGGTTCGGGCTGATCGCGTTGGGGTTGGTGCGCCTGCAAGTCGCCGAGCACCAGGAATACCTCGAGCTGTCGAACGAGAACCACGTTCGCCTCGAGGTGCTGCGCGCCCCGCGCGGTGCCATCTACGACCGCAACGGCCACCTGCTCGTCGACAGCGCGCCCAGCTTCAGCGTGGTGTTCCGGCCGTTCCCTGTCGAGAGCGTGTCGCTGGCGCGACGGGTGATCAACGATGTGTGGGTGGCGCGCGTCGCCAACCTCATCGGCTCGGACACTGCCGAGGTGCGCCGCCAGATGAAGTCGGCCAGCGGCGGTGGGCAACTGGTGGTGCTGCGCCGCAACGCGCCGTTCGAGGTGCGCGCGGCCGTCGAGGAAACGCGCGACGAGTTACCTGGGATTGAAGTGGTGGTCGAGCCATTGCGCCACTACGCGCAGGGCATCCTCGCCGCGCACCTGCTCGGCTACGCGGGCGAGATCAACGACACCGAGATCGACTCGCTCACCACACTCGGCTACCGCTCGGGCGACCTGATCGGGCGCAGCGGCGTCGAGCGCAGCTACGAAGAAATGCTACGCGGCCAGGACGGCGCGGAATTCGTGGTCGTCAATGCGGCGGGGCAGCGGGTCTCGACGCTGAGCGAAGGGCCCCCGCGGCTCCCGGTGGCGGGTCACGATATCGTGCTCACGCTCGATCTCAAGATCCAGCAGGCGATGGAAGAGTCGATGGAAGGCGTCGAGCGCGGCGCCGCGATCGCGATCGACCCGCGCGATGGCGGAATTCTCGCGCTGGTGAGCCGGCCGGCGTTCGATCCCAACGAATTCTCGGTGGGCATCACGTTCGACCGTTGGCGCGAGATGATGGACGGCGGCGCCAATCCGCTGCTCGACCGCGCCATCCAGGGCGTCTACCCCCCGGGCTCGACGTTCAAGACCGTCAGCATGGTCGCGGCGTTGAACTCGGGGGTCGCGCGGCCCGAGACGCGCCTTCAGCCCTGCTCTGGGCACTACCTGTTCGGCGGCCGTTCGTTCGCGTGCTGGAAACACGAGGGCCACGGCAGCCTCGACTTCATCGAGGCGCTCCAGAATTCCTGCGACATCTACTTCTACCAGATCGGCCCGCGCCTGGGGCTCGACCGGCTCGAGGCCATGGCGCGCGCTCTGGGCTTAGGCGAGCGCAGCGGCATCGACCTGCCGCAGGAGAAGAAGGGCCTGGTGCCCAGCCGCGCGTGGTACGACCGGCGTTGGGGCGAGGGCAAGATGCGTCCCGGCCTGATGCTGAACCTGATCATCGGCCAGGGGGAACTGCTGACCACGCCGCTGCAGCTGGCCGCCATGATCGCGCAGGTCGCGCGCGAGGGCGTGCCGGTGCAACCACATGTGGTGAAGGAAGTGCGCGGCGTCGGTCCCTACACCTCTACGCATACGCTGCGACCACGCGCGCAGGCGGATCCCCAGGTGTGGGCTGCCGTGCGCACTGCGCTCGAACGCGTCGTCGAGGCGGGCACGGCGACTGCGGCAAAGGTGCCGGGTGTCACTGTTGCGGGTAAGACCGGCACGGCGCAGAACGCGCACGGCCGCGATCATGCCCTGTTCGTTTGCTATGCTCCCGCCGACCATCCGACCATCGCGATGGCGTTTGTGGTCGAGAATGGTGGACACGGTGGCGTCGCCTGCGCGCCCAAGGCGGCGCATGTGCTGCGCGCCATGTTCCTGCCCGACTCGTCGGCCGCGAAGGCGCCGGCTGCACCGCCACCCGCCGTGATCACGGAGGCTCCTGATGCCGATTAAGTTGCGCATGCCGCCGATCGACGTGCCGCTGGCGCTGGCCGCACTCGGGCTCGTCGCCATCGGCCTGCTCATCGTCTACAGCGCGACCTCGATCCCCGGCGCGCACCAGGGCCTGTGGGTGAAACAGTTGATGTGGGCGTTCGTGGCGATTGGTGCGGCTTCGCTCGTGGCGGCGATCGACCACCGCGTCTACGATTCCGCGGCGTGGCCGTTGTATGCCATCTCGCTCATCATGCTCGTCGCCGTGCTGATTTTCGGCACGAGCACGCTGGGCGCCAAGCGCTGGCTGGATCTCGGGCCGCTCAAGTTCCAGCCTTCCGAATTCGCGAAGATCGCCACAGTGCTGGTGCTCGCGCGCCGCTTCGATGATCCCAAGATCAAGTTGAGCCGCTGGCCGCACTGGTTGCCGGCCGCCCTGCTGGTGCTCGTGCCATTCGCGCTGGTGCTCAAGGAGCCCGACCTCGGTACCGCGCTGTCGTTCCCCGCGATCCTGATCGCGATGCTCTACTGGGGCGGCATGCCGTTGCGCCAGATCATCCTCGGACTGACGCCCGCGCTGAACGCCGCGCTGTTCTTCCTCAGCGGCACACTGCTGTGGTTCGCGGGGTTGTTCGTGGCGCTGCTGCTGATCTTCAGGCCGCGGCTGCCGATGCTCGTCGTGCTGCTGTTGCTTAACGGTGCCGTGGCGTGGGCGACGCCTCACCTGTGGAACCACTTGCACGATTACCAGAAGCGGCGCATCGAAACATTCCTCAACCCCAACCACGATCCCTATGGCGCCGGCTACCAGATCATCCAGTCCAAGATCGCCATGGGCTCCGGCGGTGTCACGGGCAAGGGCTACCTCAAGGGGACGCAGAAGGCGCTGGCGTTCCTGCCCATGCGGCACACCGACTTCATCTACTCGGTGGTGGGCGAGGAGCTGGGCCTGTTGGGCACGTTGACCGTGGTGATACTCTACGCCTTGCTGCTGTTGCGAGGTCTTCAGCTGGCGGTGGCCAGCCGCAACGGCTTTGCGAGCCTGATGGCGGTAGGCATCGTGACCGCGCTGTTCTACCACATCATGGTGAACATGCTGATGACCATCGGCTGGGCGCCCGTGACCGGGTTGCCGCTGCCGTTATTGTCCTACGGAGGCACCGCCCTGATCGTCAACGGTATCGAGATCGGTCTGCTCCAGAACGTGGCGCTGCGCCGCCACGAGTACTGAGATGTATCCCGAGATCGCCCACTTCGGCGCGTTGCACATTCGCTCGTACGGGCTGGCACTGGCCGTGGCATTCATGGTCGGCACCTGGCTCGGACTCAAGGAAGCCCGCCGCTTTGGGCTGGACGAGGACAAGTTCCTCACCGTCGTGCTGTTCACGCTCGTCGGCTCGATCTTCGGCGCGCGTTTGCTCTACGTCA
>JANLOX010000464.1:0-3839 GCA_031366795.1 Candidatus Eiseniibacteriota bacterium
TCGCGGGTCGTGTTGGGTTCAGTCGGCGCGTAGATGAACACCGCCGTCGGGAACTTGATGTAGATGGTCTCCAATACCGAATCGCGCGCCGGGGCGCACAGCGTATCGCCCGAGTATTCAACGCGCAGGTTGTGGACCCCAGCCGCGGTCGCGGGCACGGTGAACACAGCGAAGCTGCTCGCGACGGGAACCGTACCGAGAATGCCGCCATCGTCCATGCTGAACCGAACGTTGCCGGTTGCCTCGGGCCGCAGGTGCGCTGCCATAGTGATTGTGCGGCCGACGAGCGTGGGATTCTCGGGAATGTAGAGCGTCAGGCCCGCCTGCAGGCGCGCGTTCGTTTGTTGCACCACGAATCCGCCACTCGGCTCGTACGCTGCGTCGCCGGAGTAGACCGCGGTGATCGTTCGCGTGCCCGCGCCCGTCAAGGTCAGCGGCGTGGTGGCCACCCCGGCGACCAACGGCACGATTGCGATGCGATGGCCCGACATCATGAACTCGACCGTGCCCGTGGCCGCCTGCGGCGTGACGGATGCCTTGAGCGTCACGACATGGCTCTCGAGATCCACGTTGCGATCGCTGGTGAGCAATAGCGCTGTGGCAACGCTCCCACCCGAGGCCCCCTGCAATGGCAGGCGCGCGATCCGCACGGTGGATGTCGCGTCGCCCATCTCGACCCATCCGGCAATCGCAGCGTGACCCGCATCCGCGGCCAGCACCGGGGGCCAACTCGCCAAGGGAAGCGTGCTGATCACGCCACCATTGGCCGGCTCGCCGAATGTCATCTGGCCTGCGGCGTCGATGCGGTGGTAACGCAGGGTCCACGAACTACCACCCGCGCCGTTGTCCAACCAGGCGACGTAGGCGCCTCCCGCTCCATCGGGAGTCAGCGCGGGCAACACCTGGTCGCCCGGCTCCGCACACACTGCCTTGCCATCGACAGGCCAGCCCGGCGCTATGACACCCGTGGCGCTGATGTGTTGCGCATAGACGTCGGCGAGACCGGTATCCTTGCCGCCGCGTTGGTCCGTCCAAGCGACAAACATCCCGCCAGCGCCATCCGTGACGACGGATCCGACGCGGCCACTCCCAATGGTGTAACCGCCATAGCGGTTCGGCCCGTAGAGGGCGGGTTGTGAACACACGCACACGCCCGCCGTGTTCCAGTTCGCATCGCCGCTGGAGCTCAAGTGCTGTGCGAACACCCCCTCATGCGTGAGCGCTCGCCAATCGGCCCACGTCACGATGACTCCGCCTGCTCCATCGGAGACGAGTCCGGGGGCCGCCTGCGCCAACGTGTCCGCGCCGAAGCGTTTGCCGTTGATCGCCCAGCCGGGTGCGAATGCCCCCGTCGCGGTGACATGATTGACCGCCACAAACGTCATCGGGTAGCCATCGGTCCACCCGAGATAGACGCCGCCGTTGCCGTCGGCAGTGACGATTGGGCCATCGATGGAATACGAATAGGCGAAGGCGATGTCCTGTGGCCACTGCGGGTCGGCAGCCCCCGCCTCGTTGTAGTGGCGGATGAGCAAGGTGTTTCCGAACAGCTGTGTCGAGTACTGCCACGCGAAGAACACGCCTCCCTTGCCGTCGCTGGCGATGACCGGGCGCGAGTCGCCGTGCCGGTATTTTTCGGTTCCGGGGCCCGGCGAGGGGCTGCCCGGATGCGGCGTTGCAAATGGTTGGGCACCCGCGGCGATACCACGGCGGAAGAGCCCCGGCTGCAAGGCAATGATTGGCGCCATGGCCGCGGAAGGTCCCGCGGCGCTCAAGTAACGAAAGCCCACACCACCGAAGTCACTGCCGGCATCCCACGCGACGTATGCCCCGCCGGCGCCATCGGAGATGATCGACACGTTATCGAACACGCCGCCCGCCGACGAGATGAGGACTCCCTCCGCCGGCCATCCTGCGACGACGTCGCCGCCGCCGGTGTAGTGCTGGGCATAGACCAGATGGTCCGAGCCGCTTTCCGAGAGCCACGCGACGTAGGTGCCACCCAATCCATCAGCGGCAACGCGCGGCATCACCAGCCACGCCGGAGCCGTCCACGCGAGGCCGGCCGTGAAGGCAACGCCGGAGATCATCAGCGCGAGCAGCGCGATCGCCGCAAACATCGCACGAGCGCAGCGGGTGGTCAGGGCGGGGAACACGCCCCGGGGAGCCGGGTGTTTCACAGCAGACCTCCGAATCGAAAGGGATCGGCAAGCAAGTCCGCGCGACGCTGGCGCGGTCAGATCCATCGATGTTCGGATAACAAGGTCGCTGGTGGTGGTCTCCGGTGGACAAGGAACGGCCCGCGAATAATAGTGCCCCGCGGGCGCGGCGAGAAGCGATTTGTCCCGCGGACGCGTCAATTCACGCAACGCCAAAAGGCGAATGGGCTTGGCGTGGGGACAGGCGTTCGCGCGCCCTACTCCTGGTCGCGCCTACCCAGCCCACCGAATTTGCCAAGCCGGTCGAGCCCGCGGCCGATGCTGATCGTGAAACGGTCGCCGGCATGACTCGGCCCCACAGCGCGCGCCCAGTTTAAGCGCACGAACATCGCGGGATCGGGGATGCCGGGCTGGAACATCACCGCGACACCCACCTCCTTGTGCCAGTCCGCCGCGTTGGGCCAATCGAGCCCCGGGCGCACGACTCCGGTATAGGGATCGCGTCCCCATGCGGCACCCACGGCGCCGAACGCCGCCAGCTGAACGGGCACAGGCGAGGCACCCGGCAGGTGAAGTAGCTCGAATACATCGCGCACCATGATGACGTCGAGCTTCGCGAGTGCCAGCCGCGAGCCGCCGACCGTGGCGTAGGGAATGCTGCGCAGCGTGTGCGGCCCGCCGAGCGTGAACGCGGCCTGCGGTATGAGCTCGCCTTTCAAGGCGCCGTATTCGACTTGCGGCACCAGCGCCACGACGCGTCCGATGGCGAGATCCGCGCCGAGCACGGCGCGCGTCCTGCGGTACTCGAAGTCGCTGTTGATCGCGTGGCTCGAGGTGGCGTGTTCCAACTGCGCGATCACCGGGCTCTTCGGCACGCGCCAGAGCAGCTCGTATTGCAGTTCGCGCGCACGGCCGAAACTCGCGGCTAGATTGCCGATGACTTCAGGGCGCTTCTTGCGCAGGTTCCAGGTCGCCGTCGTCACAAGCGGCGACTCGAGCTCATCGCGATAGGCGGCGCTCAACCGGTGCGCGCGCCCTTCGCGTGACAAGCGCACGACGACACCATCCTGTCGCTCGAATTGTTCGCGGCCGCGACCCGAGATGAACGCCGCGAACGTCCGCAGGTCGTGGCGTTCGTATTCGCGATCCATCGCCGGCGTCCCGCGCCCGCCCCACAGCGAGAGATCCCAGCGTTCGTTGTCGCGGCGCAGCGTCTTCAGGTAGGACACGTGGCCGAGCGCGAGATTGGGCCCCGCGGCCCACGCCCAATCGCCACCCAGCTTGCCCCACTGGTGGGCCTTGCCGAGAGCCGCACCCGCGCCCATCACGGGCCCATCGACACGATTGAATTCGAACACCGGATGCAGCGACAAACCGTGGCGTTTGCGGTAACCCCAGCGTTCCGGATGATCGAGCGCGAACACACGCGCGCTGTCGAGGCCGGTCGTGTCGATGGGGGCCGCGAGTTCGCCGAAGTGCGTGTTGGTCGAGTCGGCGAGGTTGTCGAGGTAGCGGCCGAGCAGGCTGTCCGCGGCCGCAGGTTGATCGGCGCGCGCCACGGCGTTGAGGCTCAGCACGCCGGCGAGTACGCCGCCAAGGACGGCGGCGGCAAGGCGGCACGCACGCACGCGGCCTGCGGCACGGTCGAGCGATCCACGCACCGCCATCATTCCTTCTCCC
>JANLOX010000247.1:0-11365 GCA_031366795.1 Candidatus Eiseniibacteriota bacterium
GCCGCTGCTGGCGCCCGCTTCGCTGCTGGTGGCTCTGCCGGTGTGGGCTGAGCACCTGTTGTCCGCGCGCCCGCAGCAACACACCCTCGTCTATCACTACAGCGCGCTGCTCCTGCCGGTGCTGGCGTGGTCCGCGATTGAGGGCGTGCGTCGTGTTCGCCGGCTCGGCGCGCGCCTATCCATTTGAGTTGGGGACCTTCACGGTCGGGCTGCCGTCACGTTGAGTCGCGCTTTCGCGCTCGCGCGAGTAACGTGAGCCCGCGATGCAGATCGAACTCGCAGCCTTGGGCTTCCAGGCCCTCATCACCCTGTTGCTGGCGATTGTCCACCTCGCCCTGTTCGCGCAGGGCCGGGCGCGCTATCACGGCGCGTGGGGATGCGCGTGGCTGTTCTACGCTGCGCGGCTGGTAATGATCTCGGTGTTCCTCGTCACGCGCCACCCCGTGTGGTTGTTTGCGCACCAGGCCGCGACGGGCTTCACGGCGTTGTTCCTGTTGTGGGGCGCGCTGTTGTTCTCCCGCAACATCGCCTGGCGCCGCGGCTACCTGTTGCTACCCGTTGCCGCACTCGCGTGGGCGTGGTTCAGCGTGATGGTCGTGCACAACATGGCGGTGGCCGGCATCTCGAGTGCAGTGCTCATGTCGGGCGTCTCGTTGTGGACCGGGCTCGTATATTGGCGCACCGCGCGCGAGCGGCACTCACCGGGGGCCAGGCTGCTGGCGTGGACGTTCTGGTTGTGGGGACTCCATCACCTGGACTATCCGCTGTTGCGCAGCCTGGGGGCATCGGTGGTTTACGGTGTCTACGTGGACGTGGTGTTCATCGTGGTCGCAGCACTCGGTGCGCTCAGCATGGTGGCCGCCGACAGCCGCCGCGCCCTGGCGGAGCGCACCCTGCAGCTCGAAGAGCTGACGCGGCTCGTGCTGCATGCGCAGGAGGAGGAGCGGCGCAAGCTCGCGCGCGAACTTCACGACGAGGCGGGGCAGGCGCTGACGGTGGTGAAGATCGAGCTCGATCTCGAAGGGCGGAGCGAATTGAGCGCCCTGGTCGGGCGGGTGCTCGACCAGATTCGCAATGTGAGCAAGATGCTGCGACCCTCGGTTCTCGATGATCTTGGGTTGGAGCCCGCGCTCGTGGCCCTCACACAGGAATTTGGGCGCCGCACGGGGATCCACGTCGATTGCGAACTCGAGCTGGCGGGATCAACCGTGCCGGAGGATGTCCAGGTGGCGATCTACCGTATCGTTCAGGAAGCGCTGACCAACGTTGCGCGCCATTCGGGTGCCAAGCGAGTGCTGGTCAAGGCCGCCCGCCTGGCCACCGCAATCGAACTGGCGATCGAGGATAATGGCCGCGGCTCCGCGCCCTCACCCACACCGCACATGGGCCTGCTCGGCATGCGCGAGCGCGTGACGGAGCTCGGGGGCCGCTTCCGCGTGGTGACGCGGCCGCAGGAGGGATTCCGCATCGAAGCGACCCTGCCGCGGGAGACCAGCGCATGAACGCGAATCCCATTCGTATCGTGCTGGTCGATGACCAGGAACTGGTGCGCGCCGGCGTGCGCAAGGTGCTCGAAGGCGAACCCGGCATGGTGGTCGTCGGCGAGGCGGGCGATGGCAACGCGTTGATGAAACTGCTGCGCGAGGTCGAAGCCGACATCATCGTGCTCGACCTCAACATGCCGGGCCGCGACGGGTTTGAAGCGCTGCGCGACCTGAACATGGCCGACATCGCCGTGAAGGTGCTGGTGCTGAGCCTTCACGACGACTCGCAATATGTGGCGCGCGCCGTGCGCGATGGCGCGCACGGTTACCTGCTCAAGGATTCCGCCGTGCAGGAACTGCCGCTCGCCGTGCGCACCGTCATGCAGGGCCAGCCGTTCTACAGCCCGCGCGCCCAGGCCGCCTTGAGCGAAGCATTGCGCAATGGCCAGCGGCTCGATCCCGTCGATCTGCTGTCGCCGCGCGAACAGGAAGTGCTCAAGCGCGTCGCCGGTGGCCTGTCGTCCAAGGAGATCGGGGCGACGCTCAATATCAGCCCGCGCACCGTGGAGACCCACCGCGCCAGTCTGATGCGCAAACTCGACCTGCACTCGGTCGCCGAGTTGACGCGATTCGCGATCGAGAAGGGGCTGGTGCGGGGCGCGTAGGTTAAGCCGGACTATTGGAGTCTGGGCTACGCCGCGCGCCCCGTTGCCTTCCACAGCGCACCGGTCAGCCGGAGGCGTAACGGAAGCTGTCGGTGTTCCCGCTCCGCGATCGACAGCGCGGTCTTGCTGAATTCAGCGGCGAAGGTACGAAGCGCCTTGATATGCACCGCGGCCAGATAGTTGCGTTTGGGATCAGCGAGATGCTGGTTGAATGCCTCCAGAATGGCGAGGCGAAACCACATTTCCTCGGCTTCGCTAATTCTTGGATCGAGTTGCGATTCGCGCTCCGCGACCGTTTCGCGACGTTTGCGAAGCGTCTTGGCCAGAGCAGCCTGGCTCAAGTCGCAGGCGCCACGCAGGTACTTCATCTGCTGCCCTGTCAGCCGTTGTTGGGTGGTCAGCAGCGCCAACGCGATGAGCTGGAGTACCTGCCATTCGCCAGGCACGGCAATGCTTCGCTCCTCGCAGTGCGCACAATGGGTTTCGATGACGCCGCCACACAAGACCACCTCGGTCAGCCCGCATTCCCGATAGCGGTATTCGGGAATCACCCGCTGCTTGGCGGTACGCCGTCCACAACTCGGGCAAATAAGAGAACTCACTCAGTACTCCCCATGAACCAGGCCTGCGTGCCCAAGCGCATGACCGTGATGAGCACACACGGGCCGGCGGGGCGCAATCCAACAATGATTCGGGATTGCCTGCCGGCGGTGCACGTCCCAAGCAATGAGACCCGGTAGTTGAGCCGTTTCGAATCCCATTCGGGCGCAGACTCCATGAGGTGCGAGCGCAGTATCGCGACAATGTCATGCATGGTGAATTTGCGCTCGAACATCCGCTGTCTTGCGTGGGTAGCCCGCTGCAGGGGCACGTCGCCACGTACGATTTGAACGATTCGTGCCGCCGCTCCGGCGCGGATCATCGCTGAGCCCCGCAGTTCAAGCGTAAGACTTGTACGCTCAACGTACAATTCAATTATCGCCCTTCGGCCGGGGGGTGGCTTGAAGCCCACCTGAGCAAGGCAATCCGCGCGCCTGCCTCCTGCGCGGGGTTCCTTCCCCCAATTTCGTCACATCCGGGAGGCCGCTCCGTAGTTCTACGCGGCCATTTCGCGGAGTGTCACCAATGTTCCCAAGTGGCTTTGCTGCCGTACCTTGCCAGCATGAAGAGAACTCTTCTTTGCGTGCGGACCGCGATGGTTTTCGCGGGATTGTGCAGCGGGGCCGCGTGGTCGCGCGCAGCTGTCGCGCCGGTTGCCACGGCGGACACCGTCGTGGTCGCCACGCGCGACACGATGATGGTCGTCGCCTCCTCCGATTCCATTGCGCCGCCGCGCGGCACGCTTGGCTCGCAGGATCACCCGATCGTGCTGCCGGAGCTCGATGCGCCCGCCGCGCCGCGCACGGGCGAACACACGCTGGGTGCGCGCGGTGTCGAGGACACGGTCAGCGTCATCCGCGGCATCACCGTGCGGGGCGCGCAGCAGCCCGTCGACCTCCAGCGCACCGCGACGCAGACGCAGCTCAACCGCGGCGCCATCGCGCGCTTCCAGCCTGCGACGGCGGCGGACGCGCTGGTCAGCGTGCCGGGTGTCGAGTTGATCAAGACCGGCCCGTGGGCGACCAAGGTTTCGTTCCGCGGTTTCGACGGCGAGCGGGTGCTGGTGATGGTCGATGGCGTGCGGCTTAACACGGGGCGCGGGCACGGTTCGAACACTTCGCTGGTGTCGGTCGACCGTCTCGACCAGGTGGATCTCACGGCCGGCTCGGGCGGTGCGCAGTATGGCTCCGATGCCGTGGGCGGCGTCGTCAACCTGATCACGCACCGCACGCTGTTCGCGGCCACACCCGCTTTGGCGTTGACGCTGGGCGCGCGCGGCAGCGTTCCGGGCGATGGCTTCGCGCAGAGCGGACGCTTCCGTTACTTGAGCCCCCATCTCGGCGCCGAGCTCAATCTCGGGGGCGCGCGCCTCAACCAACTGGTGACGCCCGCGGGCCCTTTGGCGAACAGCGGCAGCCATGACGACGACTTCGGCGCTCGGGTAGCCATGGAATGGGGCGGCGCCGATCTCGATCTCGAGCACACGCGGCATGCGGCGCACGATGTGGGGCTGCCCGCGCTCAACGGCAGCTTCCCCGAGATCTCGCGCGAGGCGACGCGCGCGGAGCTGAAGCGCCCGTTCGTGGCGCTGCCGTGGAGTCGGGACATCTCGGGTGAAGCGCGATTGCTCGCGGTCGATCAACTCTACCGCACCGCGCTCGAGCAGCGCTCGGTCACCGACCGCATCGTCAATCGCCGCGTAGTGGGCCGCAACCTGGCGCTCGACGAAGACCTGATCCGCACGCGTTCGCAGGGGATCCAGCCCGAGCTGCGCTTCGGCAACGACGGCGCCCTGCGGCTGGGCGCGGAACTGCGGCGCGAGACGACGAGCGGGCCCAAGACGACGACGGTCACCACGGTGACGACCGCCGGCGTGCCGACGGACACGACCGTGACGCCCGGCGAGAGCGTGCCGCACGCGACGCGCGACGTGGTGGGCGGCTCGATCTCCTCGCGCGTTCAGTTGCAGCGTGTGCGCATCGAAACCGGCGCGCGGTACGACTGGCTGCGTTCGCGCGCGGACTCGACGGCGTCGAGTTGGTCGCCGCCGCTCAACGTCATCGACCGCCGCTGGAGCCTCGACGGCGGACTCGCGGTGCGCGCCGGGGCGTTCGAGCCCTACGGACGCATCGCCAGTGGCTTCCGCGCGCCGAACCTCGAGGACCGCTACTTCCGTGGGCCGGCGCACGGCAGTCTCTACCTGTTCGGCAATCCCGCGCTGGTCGCCGAACGCAGCATCACCTACGAGGCCGGCGTCCGCGCTGATGCCGGGGAGTGGGGAACGCTGCGCATGTCGGCCTACCGCAACTATGCCGAGAACTTCATCGACTTGAAGCCGCTCGGGCTCGTCGGCGGAGTCATGCGCTTCCAGTACGCGAATCTCAAGCGCGTCCAGATCGATGGCATCGAGTTGACCGGGAATGCGCGCATTCAGCGCATCAACGCGACCGCTTCGCTGACGCTACCGCGTGGGCGCGATCTCGCTGACGGTACCCTCATCACGGAAGTCGGCGCGGCGCACGCCACGATGGACGTGTCGGTGCCGGTCTCGCATTGGATTCCGGCGGGAATCGTATCGTTGCAGGCGCGCTGGAGCGATGGCCTGCAGACGGACCCACTCAAGAACGTGCAGTACGGAGCGATCTCGAATCCCGCGTTCTGGACCGGCAGCGCCGAGTTGGGCGCCACGGTCCACGCCACGCGCCTCGCGTTTTCCGTGCGCAACATTCTCGACCATCGCTATCGCGAACCGCTCAGTTTCATCGATGAAGCGGGGCGCACCTTTTCGTTCGCGCTGAAGCGCGACTTCGCCCTTCCGCTGAGCCTGTCGCATAAGGAGCTCTCGCAATGAAGTTGCAGACTCTCGCGTCCGCGCTCGCACTCATGATAATGGCCGCAACCGCTGCGCATGCGCGCAAAACTCCCAATGTGCGCGGCGCCACCATGCTGGGCCCCGACGGGTCGCGCGCGGGTAGCGTCGTTGCGCGCGTCGCCGCCGGACGCGCGACGCCGTTCTCCGCCGTCACGCCGCAGGCGAACTTCTTCAACGTGCCGCTGGCCGTTGGCGCCGAGCAGGTCGACTCGACCTACTACGACCTGCAGGACATGGGCTCGCTCGGCACACGCATCGCAGTAGGGTCGAACGGCATCGTGCATGTCACCTACATGAAGGACTTCTGCGAGACCAATGGCCTGTGCCCGCCGAATCCCGCGGCGCCGGATCCCTTCCCGTATCGCGGCATGGGCTACGCCTATCGCGTGAACGGCGTGTGGTCGCGGCCTGGCAAGGTGCAGGACACGCGGCTCAATTGCCCGCAGTGCGTGCCCGAGCATCTCGGAGGCTTCGGCTCGTTGACACTGAGTCCCTCCGGACAGATCGGCATCGCGCAACACATGAATGAAGACGGCTGCCTGCGTCGCGGCGATCTCTATCTCGAAGACTCGCCCGGAGGCTCGACGTGGAGCGGCTACCTGACGCCGCTCGTTCAGTCGCCGCCGGATCCGAGCTACCTGGAATTCCCGCAAGCGGTCGCCAACCCGAACGGCTCCTTCACGCTGCTGGCGGAGTCGCCGCGCGGCGGTGTGTACGACGGCGTGGTCGACTTCCGCACGGCGTACCTCGCCGCACCCGGGGCCAAGTTCACCTGCCCGCTCGGCTGGCAGTTCGGCGCGTGGACCAAGGTTGCTCCCATCACGCTGTTCCGCGACAGCGTGCCCGGGTTCCCTTCGATCGCCTCATCGAGCAACGGCCGCGTCGGCATCGCCGCGACAAGCTTCGGCGGCGACGTCTACCTGATGGAGTCGAGCAACGGCAGCTTCGCCGCGGGAACCATCGTCATTCGCAAGCTCACGAACTACACCGACGCCTCGGTCACTGCCGTCGACTCGACGTCGGCGCAGTACCGTCCTTACATCCATTGCCACGTCGCCTACAACGACACCACGCCGAACGTGGTATGGAGCGAACTCCAGGCGCGCCGCATCGGTGGCCAGCTCCAGTACTTCGGTTACAGGCCGCGCATCATGCACTGGGATCCGGTGCGTGGCGTCGAGGCCGTGAAGCAGGTCGCCCTGGGCGAGGCGGACCGTTATGACGAAGTCGATCGGGGTCTCAGCGGCCCGCTGGCGGGACAGAATACGCTGCAGGTCGACTGGCCGCAGGTCGGCTTCTCGAACACGGGGATCGAGACGTACGTCGCGTGGCTGCGGTTCACCGACAACGAAGTCGACCCGACCGCCGACATGGGGCTGCCCGGAATCGTGACCGGCATCGGCTTCGGTGACATCGCGGCGAGCGCCACACGTCCCGGCGACGGCTGGTCGGCCGCGCAGAACCTGACCAACACGCCCAACACCGACGAACGCTTCTTCTCGATCGCGCCGCGCAATGGCGGCGGCAAGATCCATTTGGTGTACGAGGCCTCGGCGACCAACCAGGCCGGCGACGCGATTCTCGGCGATCGCGGCACAACGCCCGGCATCCTGCTGCGCCGCATCGCCTACCTGAACGCGCCGTTGTCGGCGAGCCAGTTGACGTCGGTGGATTCACGCCCGCGGTTGTTCGCGAGCTCGGTCATCGCCTCGCCAAACCCCGCATCGACCGGGGTGCGGTTTGCGGTGTCGAGCGGCGCGCACGCCGGACCGGATGCCGTGATCGACATCTACACGGTGAATGGCCGTCATGTTGCGCGCGTCTTGGCACTCGGTGACGGTGCGTTCGCCTGGAATGGCCGCGAAGTGGGCGGTGGCCGCGCTCAAGCGGGCGTGTACTTCGCCCGGATCAGCGGAACCAGTGGTATCGGCCCCGTGCAGTTCACGTTACTCCCGTAGTTCAAATGACGGCGAAGCCGCGACGCACCGCGCCTTGAACGCCGCTTTAACGATACGTCGTGCGATTCACTGGAGGATGTGCACCATGTCGCTTATGAAGGCTCTCATCATCTCGCTCACGCTCACCCTGTGCCTCACAGCCGCCGCATTCGCGGGATCGCTGGCCGAAGAGCACGTGACCGGCGGCCATCTCGACCTGGTGTGGGTGCCCGGCTTCGCCACTCCGAACAACATGTACGCCAAGACGCTGGACGTGTCGGACCCGGCATACAACAACCCTTCCGGTGACCACACGGTCGCCGTGGCGCAGAACGCTTCGCCCGACAGTGGCGGCATCATCGTGACGGTGACGGATCCAGGCGCTGTCGGTCCCGACTACTCGTGGGAAGGCTGGTTCTTCACCGGCGACGGCAATACGCGCCGCGGCCTGATCCTGCGCGCGAACCCGACCAACAACTTCACCTCGTGCTACCAGATGGTGATCGAGGCGGGACTGTTCCAGATCCGCTTCCGCAAGTTGCTGAACCGCACGCCCACGGGGCTCGCGACGTGGTTCGCCACGGCCTTGCCGGCCGGCAGCATTCCCGCCAACACCTGGCACAAGATGAAGGTGGTGGCGACGGGCAGCGAATTCCGTTGCTACTTCGACGACTTCGAGCTGACCAGCGCGCCGATCGTCGACACCGACTACCCCACGGGCTGGGTCGGCGTTTACAACTTCCGCTTCGACCTGGGCAATGTTCCGGTCTACTTCGACGACATGCTACTGAACGCCGACGTCGCGACGCCGACGCAGCGCAACACCTGGGGCGCCTTGAAGCAGCGCTTCCGCTAACGAACACACGCTGCGGACATGAATCGCCAGCGTTGATGTTCGCGGCGATCGCTCGCGCGACGCGCTCACGCTGTCGCTCCGTGCGCTATCGTTACCTCAAGCCGTCGTGTCGGGCGTGCGTCCGAGTTGTGATCGCACGAGTTGCACCGCTGCCGCGGGGTCCTCGACCTCGACGATCAATCGTTCGTATCGCTCATGGTTCAAGTCGATCGCGATGGCATTGTCGGGGTTGTGGACGTCCCAGAACACCAGCCCGCCCTGCTGGTAGAAGGTGCCCGCGGTGAGCATGCCTGGAATCCACGAGCCCGCGAGTTTCATTCCGTCGAACCAGCCGCGCGCGGCACCCGGCTCGGCGCGCACCGCCCTGACATGTTCGAGCGGAATCTCGAGCCGGCTGCGCAGGCTCCACAGCTTGTCGAAACCCAGCACTTCGAGGACGAGTTTCGATCCTTCGATCGTGATGGCGACCATGGCGACCCCCCTACAGTAGAAGTTGTCCGAGCAGTTGATGGCCTTGGGCCCAAGGCCCGTGACCCGAAGCGGTGTTGATGTGCCCGGCATCGCCGATGGAGGTGAACGCGCTGCCCCACGCCGTGGCGAACTGTTGCGCCCGCGCAATGCTGACCAGCGGGTCGTTGGTGCTGGCGACGACATGCGATGGATAGGGTAGTCGCTCCAGCGGAGTGGGCGCGAAGCACCGTATTTCCTCAGGCGTGCTCGCGGCTTCGGCATCAGCGGGTGCGACGAGTAGGGCCCCCGCGACACGGCCCGCACCGTGGCGCATTGTCCAATGCGCGATCGTCATGCAACCGAGGCTATGCCCCGCGAGCACGACGTTGCCGTCGCAGCGGGCGATCGCGGCATCCAGTGCGGCGACCCACTCTTCCAGCGATGGTTGATCCCAGTCGCGCTGTTCGAGGCGCAAGTACTCGGTATGCGCGCGCTGCCAGTGCGAGTGCCAATGGTCGGGGCCTGAACCGGTGAAGCCGGGGACGAGCAGGACCGTGTTCACGCGAAGTCCTCGTGAGTGGGCATGGCGTGCGCGCGCGAACGTGGCGCGAGGTTCACGAGCCGCGTCACGTTCGCCGCGGTCGTCGTGCGCAGCGCCACCTGCCACATGGGGAGTCATCGGGGGTTACCGCTGCCAGTCATCCCGCGGCATGATTCTTCGCATGAACTCGTCGAACAGCGGGACCGTGAACGCCGTATCGCCGTGACTCGGGCTCCAGATCATTCCCTTCGAAATGAGCTGGTTCCGGATCGGACCGAGAGATGTCACTTTTCGCACGAGTCGTTCGGCAATGTCCCCTGAACGGTGGGGTCCGGGACCGAGTTCCGCCATCGCGCGCAGATATTTTTTCTCTGTTGGCGTCAGACGGTCAAAGCGCACACGAAAGAAACTCTCATCCAGTGCGGCAATCGCGAAAGCTGTTGCGGAGAGAACATCCTTCAGCGTGATCGGGGATTCCGTTGCGACATCCCAGGTGTGCTTCCCCCACTCCTGCAAGAAGTAGGGATATCCATGCGTCTGGCGCACGAGTTCTTCCACAGCCGCTGACTCGAACAGCACGTTGAGCTCAGCAGCAGGTTTCTCGATTGCCAGTCTTGCCGCCGACTCCGGCAGGGGACCGAGCTCGGGGAAATCGAAAAGTCGCTCCGCGTACGATTTGGCTTTCCCCATGCGACCTCTTAACTGAGGAAGCCCCGCCCCGACAACGGAAATGGGGCGGCCTTGTTGCGCGCAACGGTGTAACGATGTAATCAACGCCTCGAGTTGCTTCTCCTCCACGTACTGCAGTTCGTCGACGAACAGGATCAGCGCAGTTTCCGCCCTTGAAGCGGCCAGTCCTGCGGCGTCCAGCAGCACAGGCAGATCCTGTTCAAGGTCTCCGTTGTCGGCGAGCCCCGCTTCCGCCTCGAAATCGAATCCCACTTCAATGTCGTCGTACTTGAGCTTCAGTGCTTTCGCGAATCCCGCGAGGGCCCTGAGTCCCCGTTGCGCGACGTCGCGCGCGCGTTCGACCCGGCTGAGTCGAAGTAGTGCCTGCCGTAGTTGAGGCGCCAACAAGGCAGGTAGCGACCGGCCTTCGGGAGCTTCTATACGGATCGAGTGGATTCCCGTAGCCTCGGCATCGTCACGCATCCGATCCAGCAGCACCGTCTTGCCGACACCCCTGAGCCCGACCATCAGCACGCTCTTGGCGGGGTTCCCAAGACGAAGCCGAGCAATCGCGATTCGAACGGTCTCGCGAATTTCATCTCGCCCGGCGAGTTCTGGCGGCTGGCTTCCAGCGCCAGGAGCGTAGGGGTTCGTGACCGGGTCCATATCGGATTTATAGCATAGTTAGTTAAATTATACGCAGGAGATAATTTGACTAATTTTAGTACAAACACTCTTGAGAGATTGAAATTTTCCGTCAAGATTGAGCACAAGTCATTGTATTGCAATTACTTGTGCTTGTCGTGGGTCTGCCGAAGCGAGCGCAGTCGAAGGCGTTGTTCCTAGCGACGGCCCTTGGATCGGGACCTTGCCGGCTTCGCCACGTTCGCGCGATCCGCCGCGGTCACCAGCGCCTTCGGCACCGAGACCTCCAGCGCCAGCAGCGCGTGCGACAGCGTCTTGCCCTGCGCATCGAGCCGCAACGACACCGTGCCGCCGCCGCCGAGCGATTGCTCGAGCAGGAAGTTGAGTGCCCACAGGTTCGGCACTTCGTGACGCGTCACCCTGCCGAAGCAGATGCCCTTGAAGCGGCGCTTCACCGCCGTCGCCGTCAGCGCACGCTTGAGCCAGGGGTAGGCTTCCGGCGTGCGCGCGATGATGCCGATGTTGCAGGTGTCGCCCTTGTCGCCGCTGCGGCCATGGGCGATGCGCGACAGCGGCACCGTGACGCGCTTGGCGGAGCCCTTGAGGGCAGGCCAATTCTCGCGCGGCAGGCGTTCGGGGGACCCCG
>JANLOX010000319.1:0-2602 GCA_031366795.1 Candidatus Eiseniibacteriota bacterium
TCGCGAATCCGTCGAGCCCTACACGCTCGAGGCCGCCGAGCAGATGACCGGCGTGCCCGCCGACGTGATTCGCGATGCGGCGCACACCTATGCGCGCGCCGGGAATGCGATGATCTGCTGGACGCTCGGCATCACCGAGCATCACGACGCAGTCGACAATGTGCTGGCGCTGATCAACCTGTCGTTGCTCACCGGTCACGTAGGCCGCTGGGCATCCGGCTGCAATCCCCTGCGCGGCCAGAACAACGTGCAGGGCGGCGGTGACATGGGTGCGATCCCGAACAAGCTGCCGGGCTTCCAGGACATTCTTGACGCGGGCGTGCGCGCGAAATTCGAAGCTCGCTGGAACGTCGCGATCCAGCCGCGCTACGGCTGGAACCTCACCGAGATGCTTCACGCCATGGGACGTGGCGACCTGAACGCGCTGTTCGTGATCGGCGAGAACCCGGCGCAGTCGGACGCCGACGGCCATCACGTCGAGGCGTTGCTCAAGGGACTCGACCACCTGGTCGTCCAGGAGATCGTGCTGACGCGCACCGCCCAATTGGCCGACGTGGTGCTGCCCGCGGCCGCGACGTGGTGCGAGGGGGAGGGCACCGTCACCAACAGCGAGCGCCGCGTGCAACGTGTGCGCAAGGCGTGCGATCCGCCTGCCGATGCGCGTGATGAGCTGTGGATCCTCAACGAAATCGCCCGGCGCATGGGCGCCGACTTCGGCCAGCCCACGGCGGAATCGGTGTGGAACGAATTCCGCGCGCTCGCGCCGCATTTCGCGGGCGGCATGAGCTATGCGCGGCTCGAAGCGCTCGGCGGACTCCAGTGGCCCTGCCCCGATGAGACGCACGCGGGCGAACCGTTCCTCCATGCCCGCCTGTGGGAGCAGCCGCGCGGGGGGAGCGCGGCCCCATTCTCGATCGTGCGCCACGAGGGACCGGTCGAGAAGCCCGATGCCGAGTACCCGCTGACACTCACGACTGGGCGGCGGCTCGAGTCCTACAACACGGGCGTACAAACGGCGGGATACGACTCGCCGCTGCACACGGGCGAGTCGCTCGACATCTCGCCCGAGGACGCCGGGCGGCTGGGCATCGCGAACGGCGAGCTCGTGCGGGTGACTTCGCGGCGCGGCGCGTTGGACGTGGTGGCGCGCATCGACAAGGCGCTGCGGGCCGGCGTGGTGTTCATGACGCTGCACTTCCCCGATGAGGTCGCGACCAACGTGCTGACGATCGACGTCTCCGATCCCAAGTCGGGCACCGCCGAATTCAAGGCGTGCGCCGTGCGCGTCGAGTTGGCGACGAACGCCGCGCCCTTGATGGCCCGAGGCGCCCACTAGTGGACATCAAACTGCTCGACGCGCAGCCCACGCCCGAAGAGCGCGTCTGCATCGCCGCGCTGCTGGGCGAGGCCCGCACCGCGTGGGATGGCGGCGCGCGTGGCAGCCTGCGCGATGCGCACAGCGCGCATGGCGGCCGCGAGCAGCGCGAACAACGCCACCTGCTGCTGCCCGCGTTGCAAGCACTGCAATCGCGTATCGGCTGGGTCAGCGAGGGCGGGCTCAACCACGTCTGCGAACGCCTCAACGTGCCGCCCGCGGACGCCTGGGGTGTGGCTACGTTCTATGCGCTGATCGCCACGACGCCGCGGCCGCAGCGCGTCGTCCATGTGTGCGACGACATCGGCTGCCGCGCGCGCGGCGCCAATGGACTGTGCGAGCGGCTCGAGCGCGAACACGGCGCCGCGTTGCCGCACGCGCCGCAAGGCGATCACGTCCATCATGACGCGGCAGCGCCCGCATGGATGCGCTCGCCCTGTCTTGGGGCTTGCGAAGCGGCGCCGGCGGCACTCGTGACCGAGGCGGGTGAGCCATGCGTCGAGCGATTGGTCGGCGGCGCGACTTACGAGCAGGTGCGATCGCTGTTGGCCGGAGCGCCGCTGGACGCCGACGCCGCGGTGGACATCCCATTGCCGCAGTTCGGGGACTCCTCGCTCTCGCTGCTGCGACGCATCGGCCACGTCGATCCCACAAGCCTCGCCGCCTATCGCGCGGCGGGCGGCTACGCGGCGCTGGCGCGAGCGATCGAGAGGGGCGCCGAGGCGGTGATCGCCGAGGTGACGGCGTCGAAGCTCGTCGGCCGCGGCGGCGCTGCATTCCCCACGGGCCGCAAATGGGATGCCGTGCGGCGCCAGTCGAGTGAGACGCGCTATCTCGTGTGCAACGCCGACGAATCCGAGCCCGGCACCTTCAAGGACCGTGTGCTGCTGTGCGGCGACCCGTTCGCCGTGATCGAGTCCATGACGATCGCTGCGTTCGCGGCCGGCTGCGCTCGCGGCTACCTCTATGTGCGCGCCGAGTACCCGCTGGCGCACGAGCGCATAGGCGACGCCATTGCCGCGGCGCGCGCAGCAGGATTGCTCGGTGAGCGCATCCGGGGCAGCGACTTCTCGTTCGACATTGAAGTGCGCCGCGGCTCGGGCGCCTACATCTGCGGCGAGGAGACGGCGCTATTCGAATCGATCGAAGGCTATCGCGGCGAGCCCCGCAACAAGCCGCCGTTCCCCGTCGAGTCCGGGCTGTTCGGCAAGCCGACCGTGGTCAACA
>JANLOX010000351.1:0-1627 GCA_031366795.1 Candidatus Eiseniibacteriota bacterium
ATGGACGAGCCGTTCGGCGCGCTCGACGCGCTCACGCGGCTTCGTATGCGTCAGGAATTGCTTCGCATTCGGCGCGAGGAGCCCCAGACGACCGTGCTCGTGACCCACGACGTGGACGAGGCGATTGCCCTGGCCGACCGCATCTACATCCTGTCAAATCGGCCGATGCGCGTCGAGCGGATCATTGAGATCGACATCCAACACCCTCGCTCGATGGCGGACCCGCGCGCCGTCGCGTACAAGGACTCGATCCTCCATCAACTCGGCGCACTCGTGGATTGAGTCCAACGATGGTGGAACTCCATCGATTGGTGTCACAAAGTGATGACCACGTGCAACAGTCAACTGGCGTTCCATCGCCACCGGTGCATTGTTAAGTCATTGTGATATAAGCACTTAATACATTTTTGCCGAAGGAACGGGAGTTGCTTGACGCGGACGTAATACGTACCGCCCGCCCGTGCCTTCTTTTTTCGGAGTCAAGCACAATGACAATTGGTTTGCGACAGGGCCGGCTGATGGCCGCCATGTGTGCGATGGCCGCGCTCTCCGCCTGTGGCGAGCCGACGTCTGTCACCGGCCCCTCGCCGCGGCCAGCGCCGCTGGATCCGCGCGTCACGCTGCTCGACCCGGGCGCGCCCGGAATCATCGTGATCTGCTCGTCGGGTGGCCCGGCATCGTTTAAAGTCACGGCCTCACCCGCCATCGGAACCCTCCTCGGCGGGGGCAGCTTCACGCTCGCCGAAGGAGCGTGCGCCAACGCATGGACCGCTGCGCCCAACAACGCGACGAACGTGTCGATCAGCGTGACTGAGACCGCCGGCGCCTTCATCAGCATTGAGGCGACGGCCGTACCGCCGACTGGCCTGCCGTACATGACGGTGACTCAGGAGACCCGGACCGTTTCGTGGTATACCAACTTCGCGCACGGCGGCTCTGCCACGTTCTTCCAGGCCGCACCGAAGAAGGTCGTCCTCTGTAAGGAAGGCCCCGTCGGCACGTATGCGTTCACGGTGGACGCCGTTGGTGGCCTCGGCAACGTGTATCCAAGCGGATCCTCATTCACCATCGCGGCTGGGGAGTGCAAGGACGTATGGACGACGGACGCTCCGCCGCATATCGACCCTTTCGTCACGCTCACCGAGCTAGGCACGACGCCGCTGGATTCCATCCGCAAGGTGCCCCAGGATTCGGGCGCCGTGATCGTCACCGGGTCCCGGACCGTTGTCTCGCAGGTGAGCTACTTCCACGGTAGCGTCGTAACGTACTTCAACGCGTTTCCGCCGCCGCCGCCACCTACCTGCCAGGATCAAGCGGCAACCAATTACGGCGGTCCGCTTCCCTGCGCGTACACGACGCCCTCGGCAACCTGCGTGTCGGTCACTGCTGTTGAGGGCTTCGCAATCGTGCCGGTGACCCTCGTGGGAACCGGTGGGTCGGGCGGGCCGTACACGTTCTCGGCCACCGGCCTGCCCGCAGGCCTCGTCATGTCCGCGAGCGGTACCATCTCCGGCACGCCCACCGTGAGCGGCACGTTCACCTACACGGTCACCATTACGGACAGTGGCGGTCGCGTGGGGACGTTCGACTGTTCCGTGGTCGTTTCGGCGCCTCCTTCGGCCACGTG
>JANLOX010000440.1:0-6822 GCA_031366795.1 Candidatus Eiseniibacteriota bacterium
ACGACCGCGCCGGAGACGACCGTCTCCCCCAATCCCCACGCCGCCTCGATCAACCGCTCGCGCGCGCCCGTCGTCGGGTTGCGCGTGAACAACACGCCCGCGCAATCCGCGTCGATTAAGCGTTGCACCACCACCGCAATCCGTGGCTGCCCCTCGATGTTCATGCGCGCGCGGTACGCCAGCGCGGAAGCCGTGTGCGCCGACTGGCGAACTTCGTCGATCGCCTGGATCATCGCCTCCGCGGAGGCGGCGTTCAGGATCGTCGTGTGCTGGCCGGCGAAGCTCGCGTCGCGCGCATCCTCACCGATCGCCGAAGAGCGCACCGCGACGTGGCCGCCGAGCGCGCGCAACATCTCCTCGCACGCTTGCGTCGCCGCCGCGCCGATCCGTGCGATCTCATCGACCGTGTCCACATCGAGCGCGACCCCCTCGGGCACCGGCAGCCCATCGCGCAGCGAGCGGCCGAGGCTCACCGCCTTGCCGCCGAAACGGTTCTCGTCTGTGACTTCAGCTAACGCGACGGGTTTGATCACAGCAGGCGAACGTGTCCCTGCGTGCCGTCGACTTCGACGCGCGCGCCATCCGAAATCGTCGCGGTCGAGCGCAGCGTGCCGACCACCGCCGGGATACCGTACTCACGCGCCACGATCGCCGCGTGCGACAACTGGCCGCCGCGGTCTGTGACGATGGCGCCCAGCAGCGGTAGCACCACGTTGAATGCAGGGGATGTGCACGCCGTGACGAGCACATCGCCCTGCATGACGCGGTTCATGTCGCTGATGTCGTGGATCAAACGCGCGCGCCCCGTGTAGACGCCCGGGCTGACCGGCTTGCCCGTGATCGTCTTCCCCTCGGACGGCTTGCCGGGCACGAACAACTCCTCCATCGCAGTGCCGATCGCGCACATCGCGGCGAAGGCGTGCGGTGGCAGCCCATCGAGCGGAGGCGGCGGCATGGGCGCCTCGCCGATGAACGGCGGTGGATTGAAGTTCGCCAGCTGGCGCCGCAGCTCCGCGCGATCGCGCCATGCGCTCACAGCGTCGACATTCCCGCGCAAGGCGGCGATCAGCTCCGCCTGCGTCGCCTCGATCGCGAGCGTGGCGTCGTCGAGCTTGCCGGCGTCGACCAAACGCCGCCCCGCCTCGAGCAGCGTCTGGCGCGCAATGCCGATCCCCCATGAGTCGTTGTACACCCCGCGCTCGTCACGCAGCCGGTTGATGTGCCGCGCCTCGCCGAGCATCTCGTCGAAAGCGGCACGATGCGCCGCAGGCACCGCGTCGCGGACCTTCGCCGTCCCGTCAGCGCTGACGGGACGCGCACCCGCATCGCGCGTGGACCAGATCGCGCCGAGCAGCATTTCGGGGAGCTCGATGGCGCACGGGTCGCACACGTCATAGCCGCCCGCAAGGCGCATGCCGATCTCCTCGAGATAGACGCGCACCGCGGCGCCCAGCGCGTCAGGACGACCCTTGAGTGCCGCGAGTGTCGCGGCGGCGCTTTGGCCCTCGAACTGCGCAGGCGAGACGTTGAATTCCCGCAACCGCGCGCCGACTTCCAAGAGTTCGTCCTGCGCGCCGAGCGAAACGCGCGTGCTGCCCTTCAACGCCGCCAGCAACTCGCCCGCGTCGAGCCCCGTCCACTGCTTCGCGTTCGCGAGGTAGTGGCCCGTCGGGATGACCGATGCGATGGTGAAGATGTGGTGGCGATAGACCATCTCTCCCACGTTTTCGCGCACGGCCTCGAGGTGGCGAATGAACGCCTCAGTGTCGAGGCTGCGCATCGGCGTGGCCTCGAGCGCGCGATTGCGGCGAATCGAGTCGGGCTTGACCTCGTTATCCCAACGCGCAAGATCCTCGCGCCACAGCTTGCCCTCGAACGCGAGCTTCGCGTTCTCGAAGCGACGCCCCACTTCGGCGCCGTCGGACGGATCGACGCCCTGGTCGCGGTAGTAGAGGAAGTCATTCACCACCGCAGGTTCCAGATGGTCGAACAGCAACCCATACCGCGCCGTCCCCTCCTTGAAGCCCTTCACGAACGGAGCCGCAAAGACCTCGTACTTCCACCGCGTGAGAGGCCGCGGGCTGTGCGCGCCATCCTGCTTCCAGGTGCCGGTGCCGGGGGCTAAGAATGGACGGGTGAAGGGCTGGGTCGTCATGAGGGGCTCCGCGGGAGGATGGTGAGGTGTGGGTGGCACGCGTTGCCGATACTACCCCATCCCACCGCCCTCTCCGGAGCCCAAACCCGCCCGTGCTTCGAGTCAGTCGGACATTGCGCCACTGATCTCGTCAGCTGTAGCGTGGAACCATGACCTGGCTCGGATGGCTAACCCTCGCAGTTATCGTCACATCGCTTGCCGCAGTAACCGGAATCAAGCCAAAAGGAACGCAGCATCTCGCGCGCACCCGCATGATGGGGGTGGCACGATTCGCGCTCCTGATCCTGGCCATCGTTCTCGCTTACGTGGCCTATCGGACGCGTTCGCACGGCTGACGCGGCGCGCGACAGTGGAGGTCTCCTGATGGACTCCGCCCATAAGATCGGCACGACGGCGGGTGAGCATGTCCGGTTCGGCAAGGCACTTGGCACGAGACGAGTCCTCACCTCGAGTATGACCGGAGGAGGCTTCGGCCTCGTCGAACACGATCTTCCCGCCCGCCAACTCGGTTCGCCAATTCACACGCACGAGCGGGAGGACGAGTACTCGTTCGTGCTGGAGGGCCAGCTCACAGCGCAGGTCGGCGACACCCTCTTGGTCGCCGGCCCACGGGAACTCATCGCCAAGCCCCGCGGTATTCCACACGCCTTCTGGAACGCTGGCCCCGCGCTGGTGCGGTTCCTCGAGATGATCTGCCCGGGAGGCTTCGAGGAGTATTTCTTCGAGATGGCCGGGCCATTCAATGCGCGGGATATGCCGGCGGTGGCAGCGATACGGGATCGGTATCGGCTGACGGTGATGATGGAGTCGATTCCAGAGCTGATCGACAAATATCGACTCGACGCGCCGTTCTGAAGCGCGAATCACGCGCGCGCCGCTTAGGTGCTGAATTTCACTGGGACGCGACGTCAGGCGCCTTGAATCACGCCGGCGCCGCCCCAAACCGCGCCAGCGTCTCCGCGTCGCCGATCACGATCAGCATCGACCGCGCGCGGCTCGCTCCCACGTAGAGCATGGGCGCGTACTCGACGTACTCCACTTCATCGAGGCGCGTCAGGATGACCACGTCGCGCTCGAGGCCCTTGAAGCGCGTGACGCTCTCGAACAGCACGCGGCCGTCGTCTGCGTCGTGTTCGGTCGTGACCTCGAAGGCGCCGATGCGGCCGTTCTCGACCAGCGCCGGCTCGCCCCGGCGGCTCGAGACGAGCACCGCGATGGTGCCGGGTGCAACGCTTTCCTCGCGGATCAGCCGGTGCAGCACGCGACTTAGCTCTTTCGCCTGCTCGCGACCGTCGCGCGCGGGGATGAACTCGGGCGCCGTACCCGCGGGACCGAGCGCGCGCGTGCGCGTGTCGTCGGCGAGCTGGCCGAGCACTTTGTGAATTGCGCGCGTGTTGCGGCGATTCTCGGTGAGCATGTAGGTCATCATTCCCGACTCGGGCCACAGCGTCGCGTCGCGGTAAATCGCCTGCGTCTGGTCCTGGAACACGTAGAGCACGGACTCTTCGCGATCCTCGAGCGCCAGCTCGAGTGCGGCACGGTTGTCCGCGGTGAAGTCTTGCCCCTCGTCCACCACGATCGCCTCGAAGCGATCCGGCAGAACCGCAAGTGCATCGACCAGCATCGTCGGCAGCTCGTGGCGGAAGTATTCATTCGCCGCAGCATCGCTAGCGGGCACATTCACGGTGCGCCCCGCCCGGCGCGCGAACTCGGCGCAAAGTTCGTGGAAGTTGAGCACCGTCAGATTCGGGACATCGCCCGCGCTGGCCTTCAAATACTCGGCCAGCGGGCGATTGAAGCACGTGAGCAGCGTGCGGAATCCATCATCGCGCGCGAGTCGCTTGGCCTTCTCGAGAGCGAGGAGCGTCTTCCCTGTGCCCGCGCCGCCGGTCACGAGGACGCGGCGATTTCCCGATAGCCCATCGAGTGCTGCGTACTGTGTCTCCGTCAGCTCGATGAACTTGCGATCATCTTCCTTGAGTGCGCGACCGAGGGGCATGCGCAGCTTGAATGAATTGGCGAGCAGACGACGAACGATGTCCATTCCATCATCGCCCAATGGCACACTGCTCGATTCAGCGCGCCGCCAGTAGTCGCCGATTGCCTTGATGCGCTCATCCAGCCGACCCAGGTCGTCGTGGCAGACGAGCACCTCGCGAGGGGCGTTGAGCCCGAGGTCGGCCGCAGGGAACGAACAGTCTGGAAACGCGACCGCCCAGCCAATCGTGATCGGCAGGTCTGGCCAGCCGGGAGAGTCAGCGAGTTTGCGACCCAGCTCATAGCGGTGCCGCGTGGCCTGCGCGAATGGGCTCTCCTTGAGCTCATGTTTCACGCCATTCATGTCCGTACTGGACCACGTGCCTCGCTGCCCATCGCACTCGAGCACGCCGCCCTTCACCTCGAGCACGAGCAGCCCATGCTCGGGATGCGCGATCACGAAGTCCGCCTCGCCATCGCGCGCACCGCTGGAAGGCTTGCGCGAGACCCACGACACCCAACCGAATACGGAATACTCGTCAGGCAACGTCTCGAGCAGCGCCTCATACATGACGCACTCAGCTTGGCGGCCGGGATCGCCGAGATAGACGGCGGGAATGTGGTCGGGGAACATGCGGGCCATGACGGAGAAGCTACGGCGCGAGCCCGTGTCTGGTCACGGCCGGCGCCAAGCGCACGATGTGTGTCTTCCGTCCACGCTTGGTCGGCACGAAGCGGAGCTCAAGCTTGTAGCCCAGCACCTCGCCGATCTTGCGCAGCGTGGGCAGCGAGTGCCCGTCGTAGTCTGCATTCTCGAGCCGGCAGATGACCGACTTGTCGGTACCCATTTTCTTGGCCAACTGCGCCTGTGTGAGACCGGCTTCGGTCCGCAGCTCGAAAATCTCACACGCCAGAACGTCCTGAAGGTGCGCCTCTTCAAGGGCGGCGATCCGGTCAGGTCGGCCCTCGTAGTACCTGCGATAGAGGATCTCGAGGCCATCGCTCGTTGCGGGCCGCTTTCGCGGTTTCACTGGTGAGCCTCCTTCACGTATGTGTGTTTGCGCGGGTCGGCTTCAAAGTTCGCTTTGCGTCGAAGTGCCAATTCGATCTCGCGATCCGGAACCTCAGACTCCTTCTCGAATCCTTGAGTGAGCACAACGAAGTCCCTCCCATGGAAAAAGTAGAGCACGCGATGATGGATGCCTTGCCGGGACACCCGTAGCTCGTAGATCCCGTCCCTCAGGAAGTCGGAAGCAGGCCTCCGGAGTAGGTGCCCCAGCCGAGCCAGCCTCACGAGCCGACCTGCCACTTTGTTCTGGGCTTTTTCCGGGACCCATCCAACCAGTCCATGAACGGGGAGCGGCCCCGATCATCCTGAAAGTAGATCACCTGAGGCAACGGCATCGCCTCCCTGCAAGGTTAACAAAATTGCCAACACGGTGTTAGCAATATTGTCAACACGATTGACAGGAGCTGTCGCACATTCAGGACGCGGGGCGGTCAGGGTACAGATCGGAGCGACTCCTCGACTTTACGACGGCAAGTATCGCGCCGGATTCACAGGCCTTGATTGGCTGCTTCTGCGAGTGCATTCTTCGGTTGGCTAATTCGTGTGCGGATTTGCTTGTCGCGATTGCGAACAACCCGACGTCATTACGACGCACCTCGCCTGCAGCACCCCTCATGGAGGAGGAACGGCCGTATGAAAGCACGATGCTTTGTTCTGGTGTTGCTCGTCACGCTTTCCGCGATGTTCAGCAGCGCGTTCGCGTCGACTCAGGCGAATCCCACGATATCCAATTTCACGCCGAACGTTGGCACCCCCGGCACCCTCATCACGATCACCGGCAATGACTTCGCCGGCACGACAGCGGTGCGGTTCAACGGGCGCAGTTCGGTGTTCACGGTCAACTCGAATACTTCCATCACCGCGACGGTGCCCAGCGGCACGACGACCGGCCCGCTGACGGTGACGAACGCATCGGGCACTGCGACCGGCTCGACCTTCTACCTCCCGCCGGTCATCACGAGTTTCTCGCCTGCGGGCGGGCCTGCGGGGACGAGCGTCGTATTGCAGGGCTACAACTTCTCGGTCGCGAGCGGCGTGCAGTTCGGCAGCGTAGGGGCGTCGTTCTCGGTCGACAACGACTCGCGCATCACGGCCACCGTGCCCGGTGGCGCCGCGACGGGAGCGATCACTGTTTTGTACACCGGTGGCAGCAGTGCGTCGCCGACGCAATTCATCGTCGGATCTCCCCCGTTGATCTCGGGGTTCACGCCAGCGGGCGGGCTCGCGGGAACTGTGGTGACGATCAGCGGATCCAACTTCTCGCTCGCAAGCCAGGTCGCGTTCAATGGCCACGCGGCGAGCTTCAGCATTGTGAATGGCGGCTCGATCACCGCAACTGTTCCGGTGGGAGCCACAACGGGGCCCCTGTCGATCGCCGCGGTGACGGGCACCGGCACGAGTGTTCAGGCATTCTTTGTCGGCGCGGGGCCAAGCGTCGCGCGGTTCAGCCCGGCGAGCGGACAAGTGGGGACGCAGGTCCACGTCATCGGCGCAGGGTACCTCGCGGTAACGGACGTTCAGTTCAACGGCGTCAGCAGCTCGCAGTTTGGCGCCGTCTCGGATACCGAACTCGTCGCCACCGTCCCATCGGGAGCCGCGACCGGTCCGATCAGCGTGTTGA
>JANLOX010000449.1:0-2003 GCA_031366795.1 Candidatus Eiseniibacteriota bacterium
GTAGGCCTGCCACGTCGCATCGGACGTCTGGAAGAACAGGTCCGAAGTGCTGGCATCGTCGCGCACCACGAACACGATATGGCTTGCGGCGCCGTTGTCATTGCGGATCAGCCGCGCGAAGTAGATCCCCGAGACGGCGCCTGCGGGAACGTCCCAGTGCGCGGACTCGGCCCAGTTGCCGTAGTCGATCAGGCCCGTCGCGGAATCCGTGATGGGATTCGGCTGGGATTGCGGGTAGGACGCGGTCACCACGCCGGCGTCGACGAGTCGTGCGCCGTTGCCCTGGTAGTAGCCGATCCGGTAGATGTCGATGTGGTAGGCGCTGGCCGTGCTCTTGATTTTGAAGCGCACCGTGGTGCCGCGATTGACGCTGATGTCGGTCGAATACCCCTGCAGCGTCGTCTCGCCCACCCCCGCGATGTCCCATACCGCGGGCGCCGTGCCGGCGAGCTGGTTCTCGGTCACGATCGCGTTCTGGGCGCACGCCGGAACAACCCACCCCGCAAGAAGCGTAAGGGCGAGCGACAGGACCCAAGATCGGGCGCGGACCCAACTGTAGAATGTGGCGGGCCGCCTTCGCTGGCGGGCCGGAACATGCAGCATCGTGCTTACTCCATGAGGTGGCGTCAGTTGGGAAGACCTTGGCGTCGCAAGTTCAGGCATGGATCCGGGCTCGCCCGAACCGCGAAAGAGGGTATGTGGCACGCGAGTTGAGCAAGCTGAGTCGCGCGCACACATGAGTTCTTAAAGCACAAGAATCATAGCATTTACGGGCACCCAGTGGGCTTTCGGACTCGCTGCGGAACGGCCCGGCAGCCGTCACCGGAAGCGCCAAGCAACTTGTGCACCGCGATTTAGGGCCGCATGATCCCCGGGCAATATTTCTCCAAACCGTTGCCATTCCAGCCCCCCCTTGGACTCACCGAGGAGGCCATTACCGGAGTCGTACCCGCCCTCGCCCGCAGCGCCGGGCACACGATGAGCAAACCCACTTGCCCCGAGATTCGACTGCTCGCGGGTCTCGGGGTGGAAAGCGACGCGCACCAGGGCGTCCCGGTGAAGCACCGCTCACGCGCGGCGCAGGGGAACCTGGTGCGCAAGGCGGGCGTCATGTCGATCGCGCGCCGTGCCTACTTGAGCAGCTTGTCCATTTCGTCCATGACGCTGTTCATTTCCTTGATCGCGGCGCGGAACGGCGCCGACGTCGTCATGTCCACTCCCGCCCCCTTGAGCAGGTCGATCGGGTACTTCGAGCTGCCCGAGGACAGCATCAGGAGGTAGGCGTCGCGCTTCGCGGTGCCGTTGTGGAGTGCGGCCTCCTCGCGAATGCCGTTGGCGAGTGCCGTCGAGGCGACGATGCTCGTGGCGTACTGGTAGACGTAGAAGTTGTAGAAGTAATGCGGGATGTAGGTCCACTCGACGCCGTAGAGGTCGTCGACCTTGCAGACGCCGAGATCGTGCCCGTAGTACTTGCGCGTGATCTCGAGGTTGAGTTTCGAGAGCGACTCCCCGCTGATGCCTTCGCCCTTTTCGGCCAGCTCGTGCGCGCGCAGCTCGAACTCGGCGAACATCGTCTGGCGGAACAGCGTCCCGCGCAGGTTGTCGAGGTAGGCGCCCAGCAGCCACAGGCGCGTCTTCTTGTCCTGCGTGTGGTCCAGCATGCGGTGGAACAGCAGGTTTTCGTTGAGCGTCGAAGCGACCTCGGCGACGAAGATCGCGTAGCCATGCGACGGGTAGGGCTGGTGCGAGCTGGACAGGTAGGTGTGCATCGAGTGCCCGGACTCGTGCGCCAGCGTACCGACTTCATCGTGAGCCCGGTGAAGTTCTGCAGCTGGTAGGGATGCACGCCATACGTGCCGGTACTGTAAGCGCCCGACGCCTTGCCCGTCGTCGGCATCCAATCGATCCAGCGTGAGGCGAAGCCGTGCTTCAGCGTGTCGACGTACGCCTTGCCAAGAGGAGCCACGGCTTCGAGCACGATCGCCATCGCCTGCTCGGGCGTG
>JANLOX010000038.1:0-5095 GCA_031366795.1 Candidatus Eiseniibacteriota bacterium
ACCAGACCTTCAGCCGGCGAATGCTCGTAGAGCGCAATGTACCCGGTGTCACCATGCGAGATCACCAATTCGCGGAGGGGAAGCGCGCCCCCAACCGGCCGCCCAATCGAGGGGTGCTCCTCCACGATCAGGATAGCGTCCCTGATTCTGCCGATGTGCTGCAACGCCGTGGCCGGGTCGCGCTCGAAGTTGAATTCGACAATCCGCTCGAGGTCGGCGAGCGCCTCCCCGGCGAAGACGATCACGCGACTCGGCGCGGCTTCGGACGGGTGACAGCCTTGCCGCGGGCGCGCTCTTCGAGATAGGCGAAGACTTCCGGTGCCGGAATGCCCTGGCCGGTTTTCTTCATGCCCGCAAGCCTGCGCCTCGCCTCGGCATGGAACGCCGCCCTCGTTTCGTCGGCCTCGAGCTTCTCGCGGATCGCTTCAACCATGAAGGCATGCGCCGTCGTGTCCTGCGCCTCGGCAAGTTTCGCGACCCGCTTCTTGATTTCGTCCGGGATTCTGAGGGAGACCGCCACCGAAACCTCGTGTATCACAAATGGGATACATGATGCTAATTGTCACCGGGGGATCGGTCAAGCCCGGCTCGATCGACCAGTGTTGCCCTGCCCTTTGATAGTCGCTATTCTCGATGATATCGCGCCGCCTCGTTGCATGAGGAGTGAGGCGGGTTCTTGCAGTCACCCGGGGAGGTGTCGGACCATGAAGAAAGCACAGGCTGTTTCCGCTGTCGTTGCAGTAATCGCCCTCGCGCTGGCCGGCGCAGCCCAGAGCCAGCAGCTCCAGGGCGAATACAAGCTGGGCGTGCTCGAGCCGCTGACCGGCAATCTCGCCACGCAGGGCAAGCTCCACCTCGAAGGCTACGAGGTCATGCGCGACCTGATCAACACGAAATTCGGCGGCGTGATGGGCAAGAAGCTCGTGCTCGTCACGGGCGACGCCACGGACCCGACCGCGGCGGCCTCAGAGGCCGCGCGCCTTGCCACGCGCGAGGGCGTCAAGATCATCACCGGCACGTTCTCGTCGATCCTCTGCGGTGCCGCGTCTGAGGCCGCCGCGCGCCAGAACGTCATCTACTGGGAAACTTCCTGTGTCGATCCGCGCTTCTCCAAGCGCGGCCTCAAGACCGCGTTCCGGACCGAGATCGATGGCACGGGCTTTGGCTGGTACAACATCGAATTCACGGCCAAATACCTCGCGGCCAAGCTCGGCAAGAAGCCGAGCGAACTCAAGATTGCCTTTCTTGCCGAGGATTCCTCATACGGCCAGAGCGTGACGGAGGCGGCGCGCGAGCGCGCCAAGAAGGAGTTCGGCATGCAGGAAGTCGGGCCCGAGTACTACACCTTCACCACCAACGACCTCACGCCGGTCATCCTCAAGCTCAAGGCGGCGAACCCGGACATCCTGCATCACATCGCCCGTGACCAGGATGCGATCCTCTTCTGGCGCCAGGCGCGTGAGCAGAATTTCCAGGTCAAGGCCGTCATCCACGCCGGCGCCACGGGCTACGGCAACCTGGGATTCGGCAAAGCCTTCGGCAACGACGCCAATGGCCCTTTCGTGCTGGCCGAGCCTGGGCCGGGCATCGTGATCGACAAGTTCCGTCCCGACGGGCAGAAGATCGAGCGCGCCTTCCGCGAGGCGATGAAAGCCAAGACCGGCTCGGACGTCCCCACCAGCGGCCATCAGCTCGCAGCCGGTGGCCTGTGGGTGCTCAAGCTCGTGCTCGACGCGGCCAAGACCGACAGCCTCGACCCGTTTTATGCCGCCGCGATGAAACTCGACCTGCCGGTGGGCTCTGCCCTGAACGGGTGGGGCGTGAAGTTCGAGCCCAACGGCCAGAATTCCAACGACCGCGTGCAGCACTACATGCTGCAGTGGCAGAACGGGTCGCTGGTTACCGTGTGGCCCGAGGAATTCACCACCAACCGCGCCAAGTGGACGCCGCTCGGGCCCTGGGACCAGCGCAAGTAGTTTTCCCGCCGGCCTGATTTGGACGTCCTCCCGCAGCTGATCGTCTCCACGATCCTGCTCGGCGGGCTCTATGCGCTCATCGCGGTGGGTCTCACGCTGATCTTCGGCGTGATGCGCGTGGTCAATTTCGCGCACGGCGAGTTCCTCATGCTCGCCATGTACGCAGCCTTCTGGGCATTCACGCTGCTGCACTTCGATCCGTACCTCACGCTCTTCGTCTCGCTGCCGCTCTTCTTCGCGGTCGGATGGGTAAGCTATCGCTCGGTGATGAAGCCGGTGATCCACGCCTCGCATAACGTGCAGGTGTTTACCACCGTCGGACTCTCGATCGTGTTGCAGAACCTCGCTCTGGTGTTGTTTAGCGCCGACGCACAGTTCATCAGGACCGACTACTACACGACTGTGCTGCGCTTTGGCGGCGCGGTGTTCAACCTCGCGCAGACCGCGGCCTTCGTCATCGCTGTTATCGCGACCGGGGCGCTCTTCGCCTTCATGCGCTGGTCCTACACCGGCAAGGTGATGCGCGCGACCGCGCAGGATCCGCAGGCCGCCGCGCTCATGGGCATCGACACGGACCGCATCTATGCGCTGACCTGGGCGGTCGGCATCGTGTGCGTCGGTGTGGCGGGCGTGCTGCTCGCGCCGATCTATCCTGTCTATCCGACTGTAGGGCTGCAATTCGTGCTGATCGCCTATATCGCCGTGGTGCTGGGCGGATTGGGCGACATGGTCGGCGCGCTGATCGCCGCGCTCGTGATCGCCGCGGTCGAGGTCGTCGCCTCCTACACCATCGGCACCGCGTGGAAGGAAGTGCTCTACCTCGTGCTCTTCATCCTCGTCCTCGTCGTTCGGCCGGCCGGATTGTTCGGCCAGCGCGGCGCGGAGGCGCTCGGCACATGAAGCGTTATCTGCCGGCCGTGGCTTTCTTTGCGATCGCAGGTTTCGCCCCACTAGTGGTCAGTAACGCGTTCCTGCTCGACGGCCTCGTGCTCATCCTCGTCTGGGGTGCGGCCGCCGCAGCCTGGAATATCGCGGGTGGCTACGCGGGGCAGGTGTCGCTCGGCCACTCTGCGTTTTTCGGACTGGGTGCGTACGCAGCGGCGCTTTCGGGGACGACCTGGGGCATCTCGCCGTGGATCGGCTTGCTGATCGGCGCTGTAGTCGCGATGGTGACCGGCCTGGTGATCGGCTTTCTCTCCAACCGGCTGCGCGGCCCGTACTTCGTGATCGCCACCATCGCGCTCTCGCAGGTCCTGCTGATCGCGGCGAGCCGGTTGAAGGCATTCACGTCGGGGTCGGAAGGCATCTCTGTGCCTTTCCGCCCGGGCTTCTGGAGCCTCGGCATCGCAGACAAGAGCGTGTGGGTCTGGATAGTGCTGACACTCGCGGTGCTGGTGTTCCTCGTGCAGGTGTACCTAGAGCGCTCGCGTCGCGGGTTCCAGCTGGCTGCGGTGCGCGAGGATGAGGATGCCGCGCGTTCGCTCGGCGTGCCGGCTCGGCGCCTCAAGGTCGCGGCGATTGCGGTCAGCGCCGCGTTCACCTCGGTCTGCGGCGGGTTCTGGGCGCAATACATCGGTTTCGTCGACCCGGCGTATGTATTTTCCGTGGATGTCTCGGTCAAGTTTGCGCTGGCGGCGATCATCGGCGGATTGGGCACGGCACTTGGCCCGTTCATCGGTGCCGCGCTTGTCACTACGCTGGAAACGTCGCTGCGCGCGCAGTTCGGCGGGATCGGCGCGCAGTTCATCGGGACGTATCTCATTCTCTACGGCATCGCGCTGATCGTCATGGTGCGCTTCGCGCCGAAAGGGCTGGTCGGCTGGATCGGCGATCGCTGGCGCCGCCGCGCGGCGCACACCGCATGAGCCTGCTGAGCGTTTCGGGCGTCACCAAGCGGTTCGGCGGCGTGAGCGCGAACAACGGAATCTCTTTCGAGGTGGCGCCCGGCGAACTCGTCGGCATCATCGGGCCGAACGGCGCCGGCAAGTCGACGCTGTTCGAGTGCATCAGCGGCTTCTACCGCCCCGACGAGGGCGAAGTGCGGCTGGACGGCGAAAGGATCACCGGCCTTGCGCCGGACGCGGTGTGCCGCCGCGGAATCGCGCGCACTTTCCAGAAACTGCGCCCGTTCCAGGGCATGACGGTGCTCGAGAACGTCATGGTCGGTGCCCTCACACGCACCAAGGACGTGAAGCACGCCCGCGAGCAGGCGCGCGAATGGCTGTCGCGGGTCGGGCTCGACGAGAAGGTGGACGCGCATGCGCGCACGCTCTCGACGGGGCAGCGCAAACGGCTCGAACTCGCGCGCGCCCTTGCTACCGAGCCGCGCGTGCTGCTGCTCGACGAAGTCACCGGCGGCGTGGACCAGCGCACCATCCCCGGACTGGTCCAGCTCGTGAGGGACCTCCACGGCCGCGGGCTTACGCTGCTGGTCATTGAGCACAACATGCGGGTGATCACTGCGATTGCGCAGAGGATCGTCGCGCTTTATATGGGCGAGGTGATCGCCGACGGCGCGCCTGAAGCGGTGGCGCGCGATCGCAAGGTCGTCGAAGCCTATCTCGGCCGGGCGTACGTGAAATGAGCGCGGCCGGAGCCGCCCAGCTGGCCGTGGAGGAGCTGGACGTCGCCTACGGCGATTTCCAGGTGCTTTGGCAGGCGAACCTGCGTGTCCAGCCCGGCGAGATCGTCGCCCTGCTCGGTCCGAACGGCGCGGGCAAGTCGACGCTGATGAATACGATCTCGGGGCTCATCAAGCCCGTCGCGGGCAGCATCACGTTCGAGGGTAAGCGCATCGACGCCCTCCCCGCACATCGCACGGCGGGCGAAGGCATCGCGCATGTCCTCGAGCGGCGCCGCCTGTTCCCCTTCCTCACGGTGGAGGACAACATCCTGCTCGGCGCGCATAACCCCCGCGCGCGTCCTCTGCGCCACGAAACGCTTGCGCGCGTCGAAGCGCTTTTCCCGTTCCTGAAATCCCGCCGCACCCAGCTCGCCCACACCCTGTCCGGCGGCGAGCAGCAGATGGTCGCCATCGCGCGCGGGATCATGGCGCTGCCCAAGCTGCTCATGGTCGATGAACCTTTCCTCGGTCTCGCGCCGATGATGGTCGAGCAGAT
>JANLOX010000048.1:0-1805 GCA_031366795.1 Candidatus Eiseniibacteriota bacterium
ACCAGGGCTCCGCCCATGATCTCGGGGTCTCGGTGGAACGGTAGCTTGGCTTCGATCACTTGGGCCTCCCTGGCAGCGTACCTCAAAGGTACATCGGGAGTTCGGTTGGTGTCTAACGGATAGTGTTCAGCGGCGGGCGCCGCACGGAACCGAGCGGCCGCGCTATCCACCGATTGAACATCGGGGCGCGGCCGACTTGTCAAACGGAGCATCTGGCGCCCGTCCGCCTGCAACACTTGGTTAGGTGGCTGACTCTCACGGATCTTAGCGGAGCGCCGGTCGACGAACACACCCAAGCCGCGTCCATACAGAATCAGCGCTGGGGAACTCCGAGTGTCGCATTTCGATTCCAGTGAGGTCCGCCTTGAGGCGGACGAGGCGTGCCCAGGGGCCACGCAACGTGTCGACCGGCGCGCCAGCGTCGAACCCTTTCGCTAGGAAGCGGGGGGCGGCGTACGGATGGCTGGGCAGATATGGGAAGACCACTTGGAAGGCATTGTCCAGCCGGCATACCCAGGTCGCGGCCGATGGCAACATCCCATGGCGGTTCGCGAGGGTCGCCACCCGACTCCCACCTGGCTCAATGAACTCGGCCCGCAGGCCAACGGTGTCGGTAACTGCCGCACTGGTGTAGCCCTGCTTTGCCACGAAAGCCTCTGCGCACAGGGCCGCTTCACCTGGGCCCGGGACCACGATGCCTTGCAGGGCGCAGCGGTCGCCGCTCAGTACCACCGATGGCGGCTCGGCGGCTGGTGAAGAACAGTCGGCGAGGAGTAGGGTGCCTACAAGAACGACGGCCCGTCTCATGCGAGGCCTCGCGGTGGGCCGTGCTTGGGGTCAGCCACCTAACGGACAGTGTTCAGCGGCGGGCGCCGCGCGGAACCGAGCGGCCGCGCCGTCCTTCCAACAACATTGGGGCGCGGCCGCGACTTGTCAAACGGAGCCCAGGCGCCCGCCCGCCTGCAACACGTTGTTAGGGCACAACCTAAGTGATCCAACTCAGCGTGGACCCGGCGATCCGCCAGCCGTTCGGGCCCCAGTGAAGCCAGGCGATCACACCACACGCAAAGCCACCTTGGAACGTCGATATCTCGACTAAGGCCTCGGACCGGTCAGGACTCCATGCGATGTCGGAAAGCTGGACGAAGGCGACCGGGCGGGCGAGGCGGAAGAGCCAGATTCCCAATGCAGAGCCCCGCGCCTGTTTCGCGGAGAACGCCTCCGGCGCAAGCAAGGTGATCGGAACCCGCGCCGATGGTGCTGAGGCAATGATCACTGGTCCCTGAGGCTGAGCGGCGAAGGCGGCGATCAGCGAGACGGGCAATCTTGGGATCGCCGTCCGAAGCCATTCCTGACTGCGAGCCGTCGAGTCCCAATGGCGCTGAGAGACGGCGTTGACGAGGTAGATTCCCCACGGGCGGTGGTCCGCGAGCTGGGCCGCCCGCCCCCATTGTGAGAACAGGGATGCGTCGAGTATCGCTGCGTAAACGCCGGCCCCATCACGCGCGGCGAGTGGTACGCTCCCACGGCATGCTTGCAATGCCAAGACCATGAGAGTGACGGCAAAGCGGCGCAACGAGGAGCCTCGCGTTGTGACCTAACGCCTTGAGCTTCAGCTGCGAAGGCGCGACCGGGCAGCCCGCTTACCGACCGGAGACCGGCGCGCCTTCGACAGCTGCAAGCTCTTGTTAGGCCGCGTCTTCGCAACGGTGGCGGCGTACAGGGTCTCGGGCGCGATATCCGCCCCGTTCGGCCACGCGACCGTGGCGCCATCGACGAAAAAACGGCGGAAATAGTCGAGGTCC
>JANLOX010000071.1:0-1546 GCA_031366795.1 Candidatus Eiseniibacteriota bacterium
ATTGGCTTCGGCGAGACCATCGACCTGACCCACAGCCCGGGCGGACGCATCTTCCTTATGGTGATCGCCACGGTGGGCATTGCCACCGTGACCTACGCCACATCCAAGCTCACCGCCTTCATCGTCGAGGGCGACTTAAACGAGGCCCTCAGGAGGCGACGCATGCAGGACCGCATCGACAAGCTCAAGAACCACTACATCGTCTGCGGCATCGGCCGGGTCGGCACCAACGTCGCGCATGAGCTCCACGTCACCGACCGTGCGTTCGTCGCCGTCGAGGACGCGCAGCCCGCGATCGATGCGTTCCACGAAAAATATCCGAAGACCCTGGCCCTTCACGGCGACTCTTCGGACGATGAGGTGCTGCGCCGCGCCGGCATCGACCGCGCCGCCGGATTGTTCGCCGTCACCGGCGACGATGGCAAGAACCTGCTCATCACGCTGTCGGCCAAGCAACTCAATCCGGAGTTGCGCGTGGTCGCGCGCTGCCACGAGGTGCGCAACATCGAGAAGCTCAAGCGCGTAGGCGCCGACGCGATCGTGTCGCCCGATTTCACGGGGGGCATGCGCATCGCTTCAAGCATGGTGCGGCCCGGGGTGGTCAACTTCCTCGACGAGATGCTGCGCTCGGACAATCGCCTGCGCGTCGAGGAAGTGCGCATTCCGCCGGGATTCGCGCGCCGGGCGCTCGGCGAACTGGTGACGGCCTCCCGCGACTACATCCTGCTCGCGGCGAGGCTCCAGGACCAGTGGCAGTTCAATCCGCCGCCGGAATTCATGATCGGGCCCGGCACCACGCTGGTGGTGATGGTGAACCCTGAAGGGCGTGGCATGCTCGAGAGGCTGGTCGCGGCCTAGGCTCGCCTATTCTGGCGGTATCGGCCTGGCGGACGTGATGAATGCAATCGACCTTCCCGCCGGCAGGTTGGCGTGAAACCCCTCGACGATGGGCGGGCTGGACAGTGAGTCAGCTTTCCACACGATGACGAAATTCGCGCCCGACCCCCCGGTGTCGTCCCCGCGCGGAATAAACAATTCGTAGGTCCCCATCGGCTGGATCGTGCGGGGCGAGGCTACATACTCGCGCAGCTTTTTACCGTCGGTGTCGAAGTACTGGGCGGAAGTCACGCGGATCGATTTCGCCGGATCCGTGTTGCGGATGCTGACCGAGATCGACACCAGCGCCTTTGCCGGCTCGCCGCGGCCGTCCAGGTCGCCGTGCCAGACGTGGGAGTAGATCGGGAGGTAGAGCACTTGGCCGCTCGAGCGCGATACCGACGGCTGCGCGAAGGCCTGGCCGCTCAGGCAGGACAGCGACAACAGGAGGGCCCATTTCGTCAGGTTCATACGCATACCACACGAGTGTACTAGCGTTCCTGCGTGGCGGGTGCAAGCCGGCCCTCTACGAGCCGCAGCACCCGCTCGGCCCTGGCGGCCAGCGCGAGGTCGTGGGTGACGATGATGAAGGCGGTGCCGTGCGACCGGGAGAGCTCCACCATGGTTTCGAACACCGCATCTGCCGTGTGGGTGTCCAGATTGCCCGTCG
>JANLOX010000107.1:0-8731 GCA_031366795.1 Candidatus Eiseniibacteriota bacterium
TCGCCATTCACATAACCATTGCCGCCTGCTTCTTCCGGATCCCAGTTCCACATGCAGCCAGCCTTTGGCGGGCGGTGGACATTGGTGGTTCCGGCATTCGTGAGCGAAGCCTTGATCGACCAAGGATTCGCAGCGGTGACACCACCGGGACTGTAACCGACGTACGTCGAGTCACCGTAGGTCGACTGACCCGCGAGTGTCCCTGAGTACTTGGACACCGACGAGTGCGAGCCGTGATAGAACATTTCACGACCCTGCGGAGCCATGTCTTCGTCGGAGCCTGCAAACGCCAGGTTTGCAGTCGTCATCACTCCCGACAGGAGCAACAACGCGATGAGGAATTTCCTCATGATGTGACTACCTCCATCGTCGCAATGCATTAGGCAATGCGAAGTCTTCCGAGCTACCAATTGCGAGCGAGGTGTCGATTCACTGCGTGCCGGGACCCTCTTCGTTACAAGCCTGGAGACGAGAGAGGCCGAGCGATTGCAGCACTTCGAAGTAAAATCCCCCCTTTCGTCGACTGCCTCACACGGGAGCAGGCAAAACTCCGCGGCGAGCGCATGTTGTCTAGTACTCGACTGTTAACAACGATCGGGGACGCGCTAGCGGCAAAACGCCACACGCGAGTCCACCATTTACTCAACTGAGGTGGTCCTAGGGGTTTTTGGAAGGAGCACCCGGCACCAGCCTGCGTTAAGGCTAGGTTCAAGGACATGCTCGTGTCAATCCGTTTTTCCGCTAAGGGTTGGGTCCTGTGGGACTATTCGCCCAGACGCCGTTCGCGCGCTCCGAGCCGGCTGGGGAGTTCGGGGTCCTGGGTCGCCACGATAACAGGCACGAAAGCCCCAATTCTTGCCAGCACAAGGCTTAAGCGCTCCGCCCGCTGGCGATCCAGACCACAGGTGGGCTCATCGATAACCACCCTGGAAGCCGGTGTCAGCAGCGCCGCAGCGACTTGGATGAGGCGCCGCTCCCCCGCCGAGAGCGACCACGTCGAGCGGCTCATGAGTTCTTGCTCAAGTCCCAGCTCCGCAATCAGTTGTGACGCCAATTCGAGCGCCCTTCCTGCGTTCTCCCCGCGTGCCACTGCGCCAAAGCACAATTCCTCTGCGACGGTTTCCCCAAACACTTGGAGCTCCGGAAACTGGGCTGCCAGGACGGGTGGGTGCGGACATGGGCCGGCCTCTGTGATGGTCACCTGGGGCGAAGCAGTCAAACCGGCGATGGCTTCGAGGGCGACCGTCTTGCCGGAGCCGTTCGCACCCACCAGCGCCAGCGGGTGCCCGGGGGCAAGTTCCCACTCCACGGGCTCGGCAATCCGGATGAGGCGACCATGAGATTCCACCGGCGGATCGACCCGCACCCGTGTCACGTTCGCCCGGGGAGCAAGCGGCCCCCTCGACGCATCGAGCTTTGAACGCTCAAGCGGGGCCTGCGATGCGGCCGTCGCACCTGTAACGATGCCACCGGCCACGAGCCGCAGCACGCGGTCCGCTGCGGCCACTTCTCCCGCATCCTGCGTCACCCACAGCACGCACAGCCCGCGGCGCGTGGCCGCGCGGAGTTCCGCCAGCACCAGCGCGCGTGAGGCGGCATCCATGTGGGCTGCGCCCTCGTCGACCACGAGCACCGCGGGCTCACTCGCCAGCGCCCCGGCAAGCAGGACGCGCTGTTGCCACCCGGCCGACAACGTCCGCGGATCGCGATCGAGCCATTCCACGAGCCCGAAGCGCGCGCCCCATTCGCTCAGGCGACCGGCCAACCGCGCATCGTCGACGCCGAGGTTGCGCGAGGCGAACACGATCTCGTCGGCGACGGTGTGCTCGAACAACTGCGAGGCCGGTTCCTGCAGCACTGCGGCGATGCCCAACCTGGCCCGGCTCGCCGCGGTGGACTCGAGTGCCACACCCGCCACTTCGATGCGACCGCGCGCGAGGGGCCACAGTCCGGCCGCCGCCAGCGCCAGGGTGGACTTGCCGCAGCCGTTGGGTCCCGCGACCGCCAGCCATTCGCCCGCGGCGATGTCGAATGAGACGCCGCGGACGACCGGCTCCGCGGCCCCCGGCGGCTGGGCCCACACATCGCGGGCGGACCACATGCTGGCGCGAGGACCCGCGCTAGCCCGAACGCTGCATCAAGCGCGGCCCGCGATCGCGATCCGCCCTTGGGCCACGGCGCTGCGAGCCCGCTCGCGCGGGGCGGATTTCAGCCCGATGCATTCATTCCGGCCGCATTCTGCGGTTCGGGCACCGGCGCGAAGGACTCGAGCCCGTGGCGTTCGAGCTCGCTCAGGTAGCTGCTGAGCAGGTCGCTCATTTCCTGCACGCCGCGCGTGCGGTTGACCTGGTCACGCACCCGCGAACTGTTGGGCAGCCCCTTGATGTACCACGCCACGTGCTTGCGCATCTCGCGCGCCGCCGCGTCGGGGCCCACGCTGTCGCTCAGGATGCCCAGATGGCGCATGCCTGCCTCGAGCCGCTCGGCGGCCGTGGGGGGCGCCAGCCGCTCGCCCCGCTCGTGCCAGGCGCGCAGCCGGCGGAACACCCAGGGATCGCCGAAGGCGGCGCGGCCCAGCATCACCGCATCGCAGCCGGTTTCTTCGATCATGCGCTGGGCATCGTCCTCGTTACGCACATCCCCGTTGCCGAGCACCGGAATCGACACCGCGCGCTTGGCCTCGCCGATCATTTCCCAATGAGCGCTACCCTCGAACTTCTCGGCGCGCGTGCGGGCGTGGATCGCCACGGCCGCTGCCCCCGACTGCTCGAGCACGCGCGACACCTCGACCACGTTGCGCGAAGAACCATCCCAGCCCAGGCGGATCTTGGCGGTCACCGGCAGGCGGCTGACCGCGCTCATGGAGCTCACGATTTCGGCGATCAAGGGCACGTTCGTGAGCAGGGCTGCGCCCGCGCAGCGGTTGACGACCTTGCGCACCGGGCATCCCATGTTGATATCGATCAGGTCCGGCCGCTGGGCCTCGGGCAGGTCGTTGAGCACGCGCGTGGCCTCGGCCATCACCGCGGGGTCCGAACCGAACAGCTGGATCCCAATCGGCCGCTCCATCGCCTCGAACTTGCAATAATCGATCGTCGCTTGCTGGCCGCGCACGAGACCTTCGGACGACACCATCTCGGTATACACCGCGCCCGCGCCCTGCTCGCGCGCCAACTGGCGAAACGGCGAGTCGCTTACGCCCGCCAGCGGGGCCAGCACGAACGGCGAGTCCATTTGAACGTCACCAATGCGGAAGCTCATGACGCCCCTTCCGTGGCGGGCGCGACGGCCGTAGCGGCCGTTGCGGCCGCAGCGGCGAAGCCGCGCGTCCATTCCGCGACATCCCTGAAGTCGACGAATGGCTGCACGGCGACACCCTCCGTGCGGCACCAGTCGAGCAACGCCCCGCGCGCCAGCACGTGGTCGGCTGCAACCGCGCCGCAGCGGTCCGAGTAGCCGTCGCCCACCATCACCACCGTATAGCCCCGCTGGCGGTAGTGGCGCACGCGCTCACCCTTGCAGTTGCCACAGCGCCCACAACCCCCCTCATTCGGGAATTCCGGTTCGGCGCGGTCCGGGGCTTCGAAGCGCAACCGGTTCGAGGTGAACGGCACCCCCGCGAGCCCGGCGCGGTCGAGCAGGTCGGCGATGTAGAACTCGAAGCCCTCACTGACGACCTCGACGGGCGCACCGGCGCGCGCGCAGTCCTCGACGAGTTCCGCGAACGCGGGATCCAGTTCGAACTGCCGCGTGAAGCCGATCGCCTCCCCCGCCGTGACCACGAGCCGTTGGCACTCGACGCCGGTCAACTCGCGATGGCCGATCTCCCCCGCCTGCCAGCGCGTGAGCGCCGTTTCGAGCGCACCAGTTGGGCCGCGGCCGAAGTGACGGACGAAGCCGGCGCCGATGTCGAACGGCGCGACGGTGCCGTCGAAATCACACAGCATGGCGAAGGGCATGACGGCTCGAATCCTCTCTAGTGGCGGTGCACAGGCGCGCGGTAGCCGGCCGGCTTGCGCTGCGGCGCCTTGGCCGCCGGTATCACGGGCGCGCGCGCTAGGCCCCTGGGGCCAACGTCGGCCGGGGCGAGCGCGAACACATCCGCCGGCACACGCGCAGCGCGCAGTGCCGCCGCCGCGCGCGCGAAGACGGGATCGCGTTCGAGGGCAACCTGCGCCGCACGCGCGTCACCACCGGTGCGGCGGGCGATCTCGCGGCGGGCGATGCCGGTCAAGGCATCGCGCTCGAGCGTGAGTGAGTCCGTGGAGGCGCTCAAGTGTTCGCCCTGCAGGAATGTGAGCAGTTCGGGCCACACCACCGCGGCAGTGGGCAGCGGCGCATCCTTGCCGGGATGCGCGGTCTCGAAACGGCGCGCGTAGCGAAGTGCCATGCCACGGCGCTCGAATTCAGTGGCGAGCCGGCCCAGCGTATCGGCGGCGACTGCCAGATCGGGCGTGATGCCTCCGCCCCCCATGACGGTGCGGCCGGCTGCGGTGTGGTAGCGCGGACGCGTCGTGGTGTCGCGCTTCGCCGCGGGGGTGTTCGCGGCGGCGCTGTCGGGTGATGCGTCGCCCTCGTCATCGTCGGCCAGCGGATCCACCGGCGCCTCGTCGCGCACCCGGCGGTGGATCGAACGCCCGCTCGGCGTGTAGTAGAGGGCAGTGGTGAGCTTCACCGCGGCCGCGCGGCCCGGCACCGTGAAGACGTTCTGCACCGAGCCCTTGCCGAAGGAGGTCCGCCCGACAATCAGGGCGCGGTCGAGATCCTGCAGCGCGCCCGACACGATCTCGGAGGCGGAAGCGCTACCCTCATCGACGAGCACCGCCATCGGCCAGCGCAGTTCGGGGCTCGCGTCACCGGCGAAATAGCGGCGGTTGAGCGCCGGATTGCGGCCGCGCGTCGAGACGATCTCGGAGTTGCGCGGCACGAAATGCTCGGTGACATCGACCGCCTCATCGAGCAATCCGCCCGGATTGCGGCGCAGGTCGATCACCAGGCGGGTCGCCCCTTGGGCACGCAGCTTTGTGACCGCTTCGCGCAATCGCGTATCGGTGTCCTCGGCGAAACGCGAGATGCGCAGGTAGCCGACATTGCCGTCGGTGACGAAGGCGTAGGGGACGCTGGAGACCACGATCTCGCGGCGGGTCAGCGGCAGTTCGAGATCGCTCGCCTCGCCTTCGCGAAAGATCGACACCACCACGCGCGAGCCGGCCGGGCCGCGCAGGGCTCCCGATACATCATCGAGCGAGTAATCGGTCGTCGACTTGCCATCGACCTTCACGATGGCATCGCCGCTCTGGATCCCCGCGTCCCACGCCGGCCCGCCTTCGATCGGCGCGATCACCGTCGGGAAGTGGTCGCGGATCCCGACTTCGAGGCCCACCCCCGTGAAGGTGCCTCGCGTGATTTCCTGAAGTCCCGCGTACTGCTTGGTGTCGAGGTACTGCGAATAGGGATCGAGCGTCTGCAGCATGCCCTGAATGGCGCCCTTCATGACGCGGGGCGGATCGATGGGCTCGACGTAATTCTGGTCGACCTGGTGCAACACCTCGACGAACTTGTCGACGTTGGAATACAGCTCGCCGCGCCCGCCCACTCCGCCGCTCCACCACCCCACCGCGAACAATGCGGCGACCAGCACAACTGCGACGATTCGCCGGGACATCAACGAACCTCCGATGGGTAGGGGGTTGAGTTGCGGGACTGCGGTGAACGGGCACTCCGGGCGGCATCGCGGGGGGCTCCGGCTCGGGGCCGCCATAGTAACATACGGGCGGGCGTCAGCGGCCGTGCGGCGAGGCGCCGGCGAGGCGTTGCTCGACCGCCGCGGCGATCCGCTCTGCGAGCGCTTCGGGCGGCCCGGCGGCGTCGATCACGATGAAGCGGTGCGGCTCGCGGGCGGCCAGCTCGAGATAGCGGTCGCGCACGCGGGCGTGGAACGCCTCGGGCTCGCGATCGAGCCGGTTCGTGTCGCCCGCCTCGTTGCGGCGCGACAGGCCGATGGCGGGTGCCAGATCGAACAGGAACGTGATCTCGGGGACGAGTCCGCCGGTGGCGAAGCGGTTGATCGCGGCGAGCGTGTCGTGGTCGAGCCCGCGGCCGCCCCCCTGGTAAGCGAGTGTCGAGTCGGCGTAGCGGTCACACAGCACCACGCGTCCGGCGGCCAGCGCTGGGCTGATGACACTCGCCACCAACTCCGCGCGCGCCGCCTCGAGCAGGAACACCTCGGTGCGCGCGTCGGGCTGGTGCGCGGGATCGAGCAGCAGCGAGCGAGCGCCCTCACCGAGCGTGGTGCCGCCCGGCTCCCGCGTCAGCACGGGATCGAGGCCGCGGCGCTTCAATCGCTCGGCGAGGCGCTCGATCTGTGTCGACTTGCCCGACCCTTCACCACCTTCGAACGTGACGAACAGGCCGGGCATGGGTCTGGATTGCCTTGTAGACCCTAGCGGGCGCGCGCCGGTGCGCGCCGCTTGCGTGCGCCATCCGCCGCCGCGCGAGCAGGCTTACGGGCCGCCGCGGCCTGCTTCTTCGACGCCGCAGCCCGCTTGGGAGCCGCCTTCGCCGCCCTGGGTGACACGCCATTGCGGGACGTCTTCGCGTTGAGCGTCGCACCCGAGACGTACTTCACGTCCCGCGTCACCGTCGGCGCATGCTCACGCAGGCGCTTCTCGGTGCCCTTGGGATCGCGGATGTACGACTCCATCAGCACGCGCGCTTCATCGTCCGGAATTTGCACCGGCGGCGACTTCTTGAAGTACGCCGAGGGCGCCACCAGCGCACCCTTGAGACCGTTGTCGAGCCCCAGTTTGGCGCAGCGCACCGCGTCGATGACGACACCTGCGGAGTTCGGCGAGTCCCACACCTCGAGCTTCATCTCGAGATTCAGCGGCACATCGCCAAACGTCGTGCCTTCCATGCGGATGTGGCACCACTTGCGGTCCTTGAGCCACGGAATGTAATCGCTCGGTCCGACGTGGATGTCGTCCTCGGCGAGTTCGTACGGGATGATGCTGGTCACGGCGCGCGTCTTGGAGATCTTCTTCGACTCCAGCCGCTCGCGCTCGAGCATGTTGAGGAAGTCCGTGTTGCCGCCGAAGTTGATTTGGTAGGTCCTGTCGATGCGCACGGCGCGCTCGACGAACAGCCGCGACAGCACGCGGTGCGTGATCGTGGCGCCGACCTGCGACTTGATGTCGTCACCGATCACCGGCAGGCCCTTCTTCTCGAAGCGCTGCTGCCAGTACTGCTCGCGCGCGATGAACACCGGGATGCAGTTGACGAACGCGCAGCCGGCCTCCAGCACCTGCTCGACATACCACTTCGTGGCCTCTTCCGAGCCGACCGGCAGGTAGTTCACCACCACATCGGCGCGCGTGTCCTTGAGCAGCTTCACGATATCGACCGTCGAACCCGGCGCCTTCTGGATGATCTTCGACAGGTACTTGCCCAGGCCGTCGTGCGTCATGCCGCGCTGCACCGTGACGCCGAGCTTCGGCACCTTGGCGAAGTTCAGGGTGTTGTTGGGAGCGCTGAGGATCGCTTCCGAGACATCCTTACCCACCTTGTTCTTGTCGATGTCGATCGCAGCGACGATCTCGACGTCGCGGATATGGTAGCCACCGAGATTCACGTGCATCAGGCCCGGCACGCGATCCGTGTCCTTCGCGTTCTGGTAATAGGTGAGGCCCTGCACGAATGACGAAGCGCAGTTACCCACGCCGATAATGGCTACGCGTACCTTTCCCATGGCCGACCGACCTCCTGTGGCTTAAGGGTGCTGACGAACCCGATCGCGGCGAATACCGCCCAGAGCTCTCCGCGCCCTCTTTATGATGTTGCGGAGTCCTTGGGAACTCCGCGGGTGATCCGGTAAACATGCAGGACGCGCTGTCCGGCAGTGAAGAACGACAACAAGGCGAGCACCAGCAGCGCGCCGGGCATCAAGGGGCCGACTCCGAAAAATCCGGCGACGATGAGCAGCACAATGCGCTCGGGACGCTCGAACCAGCCGACTTTGCACTCGAGCCCCAGACCCTCGGCCCGGGCTCGCGTGTAGGAAACCAGAAACGACCCCAACAGCGCCACCAGCGCCGTGAGCGCCACAACCGCCCAGGTCCGGGGCTCGAGACCGCGCGACAGGTCGTGCAGCACCCGCGTGGGGTTGGCGGCAAGATCGACGAGGTTCACCACGTAGAAACCGCCGATGCCGATCAGCACGAAGCCCTCGGCCATGCGGTCGAGCGTCGAATCGAAAAACGCGCCGAACGCCGAGACGGACTTGGTCTCGCGCGCCAATTCACCATCGAGGATGTCGCAGACGCCGCTGGCGATCAGCAATGACGACCCCAGCCGGAAGCCGCCCTCGAAAAACGCCAGGGCCGCGCACAGGCTGAGTCCCGCCCCGGTCGCCGAGATGAAGTTCGCGCTAATTCCGGCCTTCGCCAGCCCCTGCACCACCGGGCGCACCACGTCGTGAGCCACATCGCGGGCGCGGTCCTTGAACCGGCCTGCAGTACTTCGCACTCTGCCGCCCTCCATTGCCGCCCCCGGCGTGTGGGTCATTCGCGCGAACCCTTCGTGCGGCCGCAGCCGCTCAAGACAAGCACCATCTCGCCGCGCCGGCGATCCGGCGTCAGCCGCGCGCGCACCTCGGCCGGCGTGCCGCGCAAGCACTCCTCATGAATTTTGGTCAACTCGCGCGCCAGCGAAATGGGACGCTCCCCCCACACCG